>CAYXUJ010000075.1:9604-10942 GCA_964468395.1 uncultured Steroidobacteraceae bacterium | reverse complement strand
GCACGGCGCACGGGCTGCCGGCGGATTTCCGCAGGGCCATCGCCCCGCTCCTCGCCGCCGCCCTGCTCGCCGCGGCCTGCGCCGACTCCGGCCAGGAAGCCGGCAGCGATTCGCCCGCGGACCCGATCCAGGCACTCGTCGACCGCCTGGCCGCGGATCCTGAAGGCGAGTGGGCTACGGACCCCTACCCGATCCTGGACCTGCCGCCCTCCGCCACCGTCGAGGAAGTGATCGATCGGCTGTTCCAGCGGATCAGCTTCGGCGACGGCCGCGTCGCCGTGTTCTCGGTCCTCGAGTTGCGCGGCGTCATGATCGGCCCGCAGGCCACGGAGCGGCACGTCGCCGCGCGCGTGGACACCAACCTGGGGCAGAAGATCGTGCTGTTCCGCCGCGAGCGGCAGGACTGGTGGACGCGGGTCTATGACGTTGAACCCGGCGGCTGACTGCACCTCTCGTCAGCGCCGCCGGCAACCGGCACAATGCGGCACGCCCCGATCCCAACCGCCGCCCCGCGCCAGCCCGGAGTCCTCATGCCGCCGACCATCCGTTGCCTCGTCCCGCTCCTGGCCGCGACGCTCATCGCGCCGCCCGTTTTCGCCCAGGAGAATGCCGAGGCGCTCGCCAAGAAGCTGTCGAACCCGGTCGCCGCGCTCATCAGCGTGCCGCTGCAGCTCAACTACGACCAGGACATCGGCCCGGCGGACGACGGCGAGCGCTTTGCGCTCAACATCCAGCCGGTCATCCCGATCGAGATCAACCAGGACTGGAACGTCATCTCGCGCACGATCCTGCCGCTGATCGCGCAGGACGACATCTTCCCCGGCGCCGGCAGCCAGGAAGGCATGGGCGACATCGTCCAGAGCCTGTTCTTCTCGCCCAAGGCGCCGACCGCGAACGGCTGGATCTGGGGTGCGGGACCGGCGCTGCTGCTGCCGACCGGCTCCGACGATTTCCTGACCGCGGACAAGTGGGCCGCGGGCCCGACCGCGGTGGTGCTGCGGCAGGAGGGGCGCTGGACCTACGGCGCGCTCGCCAATCACCTGTGGTCCTACGCCGGCGACGACGATCGCTCCGACATGGACGCGACTTTCCTGCAGCCGTTCCTCTCCTACACGACGCCGAAGGCCGTGACCTACTCGCTCAACACCGAGACCACCTACGACTGGGAGAGCGACGAGGCCTCGGTGCCGGTCAATGCCGGCATCGCCAAGGTCACGCGGCTCGGCAACCAGCTGGTCAGCGTCGGCTTCACGCTGCGCTACTGGGTGGACAGCCCGGACGGCGGGCCGGAGGGCTTCGGCGCGCGCTTCGTGTTCACCCTGCTCTATCCGAAGAAAT
>CAYXUJ010000075.1:7953-9504 GCA_964468395.1 uncultured Steroidobacteraceae bacterium | reverse complement strand
GTCGTCAAGGCCGGCCGCTACCTCGACGTCGTCGCCGGCCGGCTCGTCTCCCCCGCCGTGATCGTGGTCGAGGGCGAGCGCATCGCCGCGATCAACCCGGCGGCGATGCCGGCGGGCGCGCGCGTCGTGGACCTCGGCGAGCAGACGCTGCTGCCCGGCCTGATGGACGCGCACACGCACCTCAACTACGACATCGTCGAGGGCTGGGAGACGGAGCCGGTGCGCTACACGACCGGCGACTTCGCGCTGCGCGGCGTGCCGAATGCGGCGAGGACCCTGCTCGCCGGCTTCACGACCGTGCGCGACCTCGGCACCGGCTACGGCTTCGGCGACATCGCGCTGATGCACGCGATCGACAAGGGCTGGGTCATCGGCCCGCGCATGATCCCGGCCGGCCACGCGATCTCGATCACCGGCGGGCATTGCGACGTCACCACCGGGTTCGCGCCCGGCATCGAGCCGCCGAACTACATGTCCGGCATCGCCGACGGCGTGGACGAGGTGCTGAAGGCGATCCGCTTCCAGGTCAAGCACGGCGCCAAGGTCATCAAGATCTGCGCGACCGCGGGCGTGCTGAGCTTCGAGGGCCCGGTCGGGGCGCAGCAATACTCGAGCGAGGAACTGCGCGCGGCCGCCGAGGAGGCGCACCGGCACGGCCTGCGCATCGCCGCGCACGCCCACGGCACCGAGGGCATCGTCGCCTCGAGCCTGGCCGGCATCGACAGCATCGAGCACAACTCGATCGTCACCGAGGAGGCGGCGAAGCTGCTGAAGAAGAACGGCACCTTCGTGGTGCCCAACCTGTACCTCGAGAAGGCGATCGATTCCGACAAGCTGCCGCCGGCGATCAAGGCGAAGATGGATTACCTGCGGCCGCTGCAGCACGAGAGCTTCCGCCGCTCGCTCGCGCACGGGCTGAAGATCGCGTTCGGCACCGATGCCGGCGTGTTCCCGCACGGCGACAATGCGAAGGAGTTCGCCGCGCAGGTCGCGCTCGGGCAGACGCCGCTGGCGGCGATCCGCTCGGCCACCGTGGTCAACGCGGAACTGTTCGACACGCCGGACCGCGGCCGCATCGAGCCGGGCCTGCTCGCGGACCTGATCGCGGTCGCCGGCAACCCGCTCGACGACGTGCGCCTGCTCGAGGACGTGCGCTTCGTCATGAAGGGCGGCGTGGTCCACAAGCAGGACGGCCGCGCGCCCTGAGGCGACGATGCCCTCCTACCAGCTGACGGTCGTCGCCAAGCCCGGCTACCTGCACTGCACGGTCACCGGCAGGAACACGCTGGAGAACGTCGCCGCCTACCTGCAGGACGTCGTGCGCGAGTGCGCGGCGCACGGCATGACGCGCGTGCTGATCGAGGAGAACCTGGCCGGCCGCCGGCTCGAGACCTGGGACGTGTACCAGGTCGCGGCGGAAGGCAGCGGGCGCCTGCTCGGCAAGTTCGACGCCATCGCCTTCGTGGACGTCAACGCCGAGGGCGAGCTGATGAAGTTCGCCGAGACGGTCGCCTCGAACCGCGGCCTGCCGCTCACCGTGTTCGCGACCGT
>CAYXUJ010000075.1:2276-7853 GCA_964468395.1 uncultured Steroidobacteraceae bacterium | reverse complement strand
GTGTTCAAGGACGGCGAGCTGATCGACTGCATGCTGTACGCGCGGGTGGCGGACTGATGGTCGCCGACGGCGCGTTCCCGCTCACCGGCGGCTGCGCCTGCCGCGCCGTGCGCTACCGCATGGAGGCGCGGCCGCTGTTCGTGCACTGCTGCCATTGCCGCTGGTGCCAGCGCGAGACCGGCGCCGCGTTCGCGCTGAACGCGATGATCGAGGCCGACCGCGTGACGCTGCTGGCCGGCGCGCCGGAGCTGGTGGACACGCCGTCCGAGAGCGGCCGCGGGCAGAAGATCGCGCGCTGCCCGAAATGCCGCATCGCGGTGTGGAGCCACTACGCGGGCGCCGGCCCGGCGGTCAGCTTCGTCCGCGTCGGCACGCTCGATGCGCCCGACCAGCTGCCGCCCGACATCCACATCTTCACGGCCTCGAAGCAGCCCTGGGTGGTGCTGCCCGCAGGCGTGCCGGCCGTGCCCGAATATTACGACCGCAACGAGCACTGGCCGAAAGAGAGCCTGGCGCGGCGCGAGACCCTGGTCGCCAAGCTCAAGGCGCAGCGCGCCTGACCCACGAACGCCGGCATTGCACAGCCACAGGAAGACAACATGAACGACTCGACCTCCAGAAGCATCATCGTGCTCGGCGCCTGCCTGCTGGCCGGCCTGGTCGCGCTCGGCCTGCTGCTCGGCAACGCGGCGATGCGCGTGAAGTCGCTCGAGCGCACCGTCGCCGTCAAGGGGCTTTCGGAACGCGAAGTGCCTGCCGACGTCGCCATCTGGCCGCTGACCTTCCGTGAAGCGAGCAACGACCTGAACGGCCTGTTCGAGACCATCCAGCGCAAGAACGCGCAGATCGTCGAGTTCCTCGCCGGCCACGGCATCGCGAAAGAGGCGATCACGATTTCCCCACCCGCGGTCATGGACCGCCATGCGCAGGCCTACGGCGACACCAGCAACATCCTGTACCGCTACAGCGGCGGCTCCACGGTGACGGTGTACTCGAACGACGTGGAGGCCGTGCGCAACGCCATGAAGGACGTCATCGCGCTCGGCAAGAAGGGCGTCGCGCTGTCCGGCGAGGATTACCAGAACCAGACCCAGTTCGTGTTCTCCGGCCTGTCGAACCTGAAGCCGGAGATGATCGAGGAAGCGACCAAGAACGCGCGCGCAGTGGCGGAGAAGTTCGCCGCCGATTCCGAGAGCAGCCTCGGCAAGATCCGCTCGGCGCAGCAAGGCCAGTTCTCGATCGAGAACCGCGACAGCACCACGCCGCACATCAAGAAAGTGCGCGTGGTGTCCACGGTCGAGTACTACCTCGCGGACTGAGCGGTGCCCGAGCACGCCGTCACCGCCGAGGAGATCGGCGCCTGCTACGAGGTGATGGCCGAGCTGCGCCCGCACATCGCGCGCGGCGAGTGGCTCGCGCGGGTGCGCGCGCAGCAGGCCGAGGGCTACCGCCTCGCCTGCGTGCGCGAGGCCGGGCGCGTGGTGGCGGTCGCCGGCTACCGGATCTCGACCAACCTGTTCTACGGCCGGCACCTGTACGTGGACGACCTGGTCACCGCCGGGTCCGAGCGGTCGAAGGGCCACGGCAAGGCGCTGCTCGACTGGCTGCGCGCGCTCGCGGTGCAGGAAGGCTGCGACGCGCTCGACCTCGACTCCGGCGTGCAGCGCAAGCGCGCGCACGCGTTCTACCTGCGCGAGGGCATGGAGCTCGGCGGCCATCATTTCAGCGAGCGGCTGAAGCCGCGCTGATGCCGCGGGCGCTGACCCACGCCACGCTCGCCGCCGCGGTGCGCGCCCTCGCGCGCCGCGACCGCGACCTCGCCGCGCTCGCGGCCGCGAACGGCCTGCCGCCGATGTGGGCACGGCGCCCGGGCTTCGCGACGCTGGTGCACATCGTGCTGGAGCAGCAGGTGTCCATCGTCGCGGCGCGCAGCCTCTACCGGCGCGTGCGCGCGCAGATCGGCGGCATGACGCCGGAGGCGATCCTGCGGACCGGCGCCGCGAAGCTGCACCGCCTCGGCCTGACGCGGCAGAAAGCGTCCTACTGCCACGGCCTCGCGGTCGCGGTGCGCGACGGCCGGCTGCGGCTCGGCGACATCGCCCGCGCGCCGGACGGCGAAGGCCGCGAGGCGCTGCTGGCGTTGCGCGGCATCGGGCCCTGGAGCGCGGACATCTATTTCCTGATGGCGCTGCGCCGGCCGGATGTCTGGCCGGTGGGCGATCTCGCGCTGGCGACGGCGCTGCACGAGGTCATGGCCCTGCCCGCCCGCCCCGACGCCGGCACCCAGCAGGCCATCGCCGCCCGCTGGGCGCCGTGGCGCTCGGTCGCGGCGCGGCTCCTGTGGCATTACTATCTGACGACGCGACGGTCGCGGCGCAACGGGGAGTGACGACATGCAACGCAAGGCATCGGCCGCCTGGCAGGGCGGCCTGCGGGACGGCAAGGGAACCCTTTCGACCGAGAGCAAGGTGCTGGCGGCCACGCCCTACTCCTTCAGCACGCGCTTCGAGGGCGCGCCCGGCACCAATCCCGAGGAACTGCTCGCCGCCTCGCACGCCGGCTGCTTCACGATGGCGCTGTCGCTGATGCTGGGCGAGGCCGGCATCAGGCCCGAGCGCATCGACACGCAGGCGACCGTGACGCTCGAGAAGCTCGACACCGGCTTCACGGTCACCAAGGTCCACCTCGACGTGACGGTGCGCGCGCCGGGCGCCGACCGCGGCAAGTTCGAGGCCGCGGCCGCCAACGCCAAGGCGAACTGCCCGATCAGCAAGGTGCTGCGCGCGGACATCTCGATGGACGCGCGGCTCGCGGGCTGAGGCCAACGATGCCGGCGCCATTTCACCTCGCGATCCCGGTGCAGGACCTCGCCGCCGCGCGCGCGTTCTACGGCGGCCTGCTCGGCTGCCCGGAGGGCCGCAGCGCCGAGCAGTGGGTGGACTTCGACTTCCACGGCCACCAGCTCGTCTGCCACGTCGTGCCCGCGGCCGACGCCGCGGCGCGCGCCGGCAGCAACCCGGTGGACGGCCATGACGTGCCGGTGCCGCACTTCGGGCTGGTGCTGGAGATGCCGGCGTGGGAGGCGCTCGCCGCGCGCCTGAAGTCCGCCGGCCAGCGCTTCGTGGTCGAGCCGCACGTGCGCTTCCGCGGCCAGCCGGGCGAGCAGGCGACGATGTTCCTGCTCGACCCCAGCGGCAACGCGCTGGAGTTCAAGGCTTTCCGCGACGTCGCCGGCCAGCTGTTCGCCCGCTAGACCCCGCCCAGGATTTTCCCAGGAGCCCCGATGTCCCCACTCGTCGAATGCGTGCCGAATTTTTCCGAGGGCCGCGACAAGTCGGTGATCGACGCGATCGCCCGCGCGATTTCCGGCGTCAACGGCGTGCGGCTGCTCGACGTCGATCCCGGCGCCGACACCAACCGCACGGTCTACACCTTCGTGGGCGCGCCCGACGCGGTCGCCGAGGCGGCATTCCGCGCCGCGACGGCGGCCAGCCAGCTCATCGACATGGCGAAGCACAAGGGCGCCCATCCGCGCATGGGCGCGCTCGACGTCTGCCCGATCGTGCCGGTGTCCGGCGTGACGATGGATGAGTGCGTCGCGACGGCGCAGGCACTCGGCCGCCGCATGGCCGAGGCGCTGTCGCTGCCGGTCTATTTCTACGAGTACGCGGCGACCCGGCCCGAGCGGCGCAACCTCGCCGACATCCGCGCCGGCGAATACGAAGGCCTGCGCAAGAAGCTCGCCGACCCGGCCTGGGCGCCGGATGCCGGCCCGACGGCCTTCAATGCCCGGCTCGGCGCGACGGTGGTCGGCGCCCGCGAATTCCTCATCGCCTACAACGTCAATGTCAACACGCGCGAGCAGAAGCTGGCGAACGAGGTGGCGCTCAACATCCGCGAGGCGGGTCGCCTCAAGCGCGACGCGAAAGGCCAGGTCGTCACCGATGCGGACGGCCGCCAGCTGCGCGTGCCGGGACGCCTCAAGGCGGTGAAGGCGATCGGCTGGACCATCGAGCAGTACCGCCAGGCCCAGGTCTCGATCAACCTGCTCTCCTACCGCACGACGCCGCTGCACGTGGTGTTCGAGACCACGCGCGAAGAGGCCGCCAAGCTCGGCCTGGTGGTCACTGGATCGGAGCTGGTCGGGCTCACGCCGCTCGAGCCGCTGGTCGAGGCAGGCCGCTATTACCTGCGCCAGCAAGGGCGCTCGACCGGCCTGCCGGAGCGCGAGCTGGTGGAACTCGCCATCCAGTCGCTCGGGCTCGCGCAGCTCTCGCCGTTCGATCCGGACAAGCGCGTGATCGAGTACGCTGTGCGAGTGGCGGCACCCCTGGCATCGATGACGGTCGGGCGCTTCGCCGACGAGGTCTCGAGCAACTCGCCGGCCCCGGGCGGCGGCTCGGTCGCGGCGCTGGCGGGCAGCCTGGGCGCAGCGCTGGCGGCGATGGTCGCCAACCTCACGGTCGGCAAGGCCGGCTACGAATCCGCCTGGGAATCTTCGTCGGCGCTCGCCGAACGCGCGCAGGGCCTGAAAGCGGCGCTGCTCGCCGCGGTGGACGAGGACACGAAGTCCTTCGACGGCGTGCTCGCCGCCATGCGCCTGCCGAAGGGAACCGAGGAAGAAAAAACCGCGCGCGCCGCGGCGATTGCCGCAGCCTACGAGACGGCGACGGCAGTGCCGCTGACGACGGCGCGGCTGTGCCTGCAGGCGGTCGAGCTCGCCGAGCAGGCCGCGACGACCGGCAACCGCAACTCGGCCTCGGATGCCGGCGTCGGCGCGCTGCTGGCGAAAGCCGGCCTCGACGCCGCCGTGCTGAACGTGCGCATCAACCTGCCGTCGGTGCGTGAAGGAAAGTTCAAGACGGCGACCCTGGCCGAGGTGGCGGAACTGCAGGCGAAGGCCGCGGGCCCGCTGTCGCGGACGCTGGCGGCGGTCGAGGCGAGCCTCAAGGCCTGAACGGCCTCAGCGCGGCGGTTCCGGGGGTTCCGTCGGCTCCAGCGGCGACGCGCGCCCGCGCCCACGCACGCGGTCGACCATGTCGCTCGCCGTCGTGCGCAGCTTGCGCAGCCAGTGGCGCGCCCAGGCGAACTCGAGCCCCAGCACGCCGAGGCCGAGCGGCACGACGATGATCGCCGGCCCCGGCAGTACCACCATCGCGATCCCGATCAGCAGCAACGTGCCGCCGAACACGCCGACGACGATGCGCCGCGCCCAGCGGTAGGTGATGTTGCGGCGCAGCCAAGCGCGCAGCCGGCCCCTCATGCCACCCCCAGCTTCGCCAGCGCGCGGTCGTGCACGCGCGACAGCGTCAGCACGGCGAGCGTCGCGCCGATCGCCGCCAGGAACATGTCCCACTGCGTGTCCCAGACGTCGCCCTGGGTGGCGAGGAACTCGTCGGCGCCGGCGCCGACCGCCAGCGCCACCCACCATTCGAGGAACTCGTACATCGCGCTGACGGCCAGGCAGGTCATCACCGTCAGGAAGCCGAGCCAGCCGCCGCCCTTGAGCGGCGACGAGCGCTTCAGCACCTCGCGCACGGCGATCGCCGGCACGAAGCCCTGCATGAAGTGGCCGAA
>CAYXUJ010000075.1:0-2176 GCA_964468395.1 uncultured Steroidobacteraceae bacterium | reverse complement strand
GCCTCATGATGCAACATGTGGCCGGCGCCGGCCACCCGCTCGATGCGCAGATCGCGGACCAGCGGCCGGAACATTTCCTCGCCGCCCTCGCCGCCGAGCCGCGCCACCAGCTCCGACTCCGCGCCGATCGCCAGCAGCACCGGCGCCTCGATGCGCCGCCAGCAGGCTTCCATCTCCTCGCGCCGGTACAGGTAGGGATTCACGTGCTTGTGCGCCGGATCGGTGACGAGCCGCACGCCGCCGCCGGGCCGCGGCTCGCTCCAGCAGGCGGCGACGAATGCCGCGCGCTCCGGCGCCAAGCGCGGGTTGCGCTTGCGGATCCGCGCCGCGAGCTCGGCGACGTCGGCGTAGTCGGCGAACTCCGCCGGCGCGCGCAACTGGTCGAGCCATTTCGCCAGGCGCTCCGGCGCCTGCGACGGCTCGGTGCGCGGCAGGCCGAAGCCCTCGAGGTTGACCAGCGCGCGCACCCGCGCCGGGCGCACGCCGGCGTAGATCATCGCCACGTTGGCGCCCATGCTGTGGCCGACGACGCGCGCCGCGCGCCGCGGGCACAGGCGGTCGATCAGCTCCTCGAGGTCGGCGTAGTAGTCGGGAAACCAGTAGCCGCCGGGGCTGCGCGCGCTGCTGCCGAAGCCGCGCCAGTCCAGCGCCGCGAGCGGCAGCGTGGGCGCGATCTCGTCGGCGACGAACTGGAAGCTCGCGGCGCAGTCGGCGTAGCCGTGCAGCACCAGCACCGGGTCGTCCGACTCCGGCCCCCAGCGGACCAGGTGGTGGTCGAGGCCGCGGATCCGGAGCGTCTCGTGCCGCCCGGGACGGCGTGGCTGGTACGGCGTCATCTCAGGCGGGCGCCTGGCGGTGGACCAGCAGCTTGTCGATGCGGCGCCCGTCCATGTCCACGACCTCGAAACGCAGGCCGCGCCAGCGGAAGCTCTCGCCGGTGCCCGGCAGGTGGCCGAGCTGCGCCAGCACGAAGCCGGCGAGCGTCGTGTAGTCGTCGCCCGAGCGCATGTTGCCGCAGCCGAGCAGGCGCTCGACGTCGTCGATCGGCATGCGCCCGTCGATCAGCCAGGAGGCGTCGTCGCGCTCGACCGCCTCGGGCGCTTCCTCGCTCGCCGCCTCCGGCAGCTCGCCCGCGATCGCGGTCAGGATGTCGACCGGCGTCACCACGCCCTCGATCGAGCCGTGCTCGTCCACGATCACGGCGAAGTGCATCTGCGACTCGCGGAACAGCTCGAGCAGGCGCAGGATGCGCGTGGACTCGTGCACGACCAGCGGCGCGCGCACGCGGTCGTCGAGCCCGCCCGAGTCCGGGTCGCCCAGCCACTCGGCGAGCTCGCCGGTCAGCACGATGCCGAGCAGCTCGTCGAGCTGCCCGCGGCACACCGGGTAGCGCGAGTGGCCGCTGGTGCGCACCGTGTTCCACACCGTCTCGCGGCTGTCGCCGGCGTCCAGCCAGACGACGTCGCCGCGCGGCACCATGATGGTGCGGACCGTGCGGTCCGGCAGGCGCAGCACGCCCTCGATCATCTGGTGCTCGGTGACGTGGAACACGCCGCTGCGCGTCGCCTCGGCGATCATGCCGCGGATCTCCTCCTCGCTGACGCCGCGGCTGGTGGACTTGCGCAGGCCGAGCGCCTTCGCCACCAGCTCGGTCGAGCCCTGCAGCACCCAGACGAACGGCGTGCTGGCGCGCGCGAGCAGCTCCATCGGCGGGGCCAGCGCGGAGGCGATCGCCTCCGGGTTGGTCAGCGCCCAGCGCTTCGGCACCAGCTCGCCGATCACCAGCGACAGGAAGGTGACGCCGACGACGACGATCGCGTAGGCGGCGGTGTCGAGGTACTGCGCCACCGGCAGCAGCGGCTCGAGCTGCGCGAGCCAGGCGGCGAGCGGCGCGGCGAACTGGGCGCCGCTGTAGACGCCCGCCAGCACGCCGATCAGCGTGATGTAGAACTGCACGGTGGACAGGAAGCGGGTCGGGTCGTCGAGCAGCCGGAGCGCCGCGCGCGCGCCGCGGCTGCCGCCCTGCGCCAGCTGGCGCAGGCGGGTCTGGCGCGAGGAAAAAACCGCGAGCTCGGCCATCGCGAACAGGCCGTTCACGAGCACCAGGGACAGCAGGATCAGGAAATAGGCCAGCATCGTGCGCCGGGCGCGCCGGCCGTGACGATTCTAGCAGCTA
>CAYXUJ010000074.1:5548-11087 GCA_964468395.1 uncultured Steroidobacteraceae bacterium | reverse complement strand
CGCCGGTCAGGCTTTGCGCCCGCCCGCTGCCTGTTGCAGGGCGCCGGCCGGCTCCATTTCCAGCGTGAAGTCCTCCGCGAACGCGGGCGCGCCGAGCAGCATGCCCTGCCCGAGATCGACGCCGACGTCGCGCAGGTGGTCGAACTGGCGCTGCGTCTCGATTCCCTCGGCGATCACCGGCTTGCCGAGCGTGTGCGACATCGCCACGACCGCGTGCACGATCGCGTTGCCGTCGCGGTCGTCGGGCAGGTCCTTGACGAATGCGCGGTCGATCTTGATCTGGTCGAAGGCCAGCTGCTTGAGGTAGCTGAGCGACGAGTAGCCCGTGCCGAAGTCGTCGATCGCGATCGAGACGCCGATTTCCTTGAGCTGGCCGATGACCTGGCGCGCATGCTGCGGGTCGCTGACGAAGATGCTCTCGGTCAGCTCCAGCAGCAGCGACCGCGGGGCGAGGCCGGTGCGTGACAGGCATTCCTCGACCTGCGCCGCAAATCCCGCCTTGCGGAACTGCCGCACCGACACGTTGACGGCCACCTGCTCGAGCGCCGTGCCGGCGCCCTGCCAGCGCACGAGCTGGGCGCAGGCCTGGTGCATCGCCCAGGCGCCGAGGATCGTGATGTAGCCGGTTTCCTCGGCGATCGGGATGAACTCGTTCGGGCTGACGTCGCCGAGGCCGGGATGGCGCCAGCGCAGCAGCGCCTCGGCGGCGACGATGCGGCGCGAGCGCAGGCAGCGCTGCGGCTGGTACGCCAGGCGGAATTCGTCACGCTCGAGCGCGTGGCGCAGCTGCGCCTCGGTGTCGAGCTTCTGGCGGACGCGCCGGCTCATGTCGGCCGAGTAATACACGGCCTGGCCGCGGCCCGCGTCCTTGGCGCCGTACATCGCGGTATCGGCCTTGCGCAGGAGCTCGTCGGCCGTGGCGCCGTCCCCGGGGTACGCCGCGACGCCGATGCTCGCGCTCAGGAATACCTCGGAGTTGCCGGCATTGAACGGGCGCGACATCTCGGCTAGCAGCCGGTCGATCACGGGCGCGGAGTCGCCCTCGTTGCCCTGCGGGCGCGGCAGCAGCAGGACGAACTCGTCGCCGCCCAGGCGCGCGACGGTCACCGAGTCGCCGACGCTGGCCCGCAGCCTGGCGGCCGCCTCCTGCAACAGCGCATCGCCGGGCCCGTGCCCGAACGAGTCGTTGACGGTCTTGAAGCGGTCCAGGTCCACGAACAGCACCAGCAGCCGCTCCGACGAGTTCCGCGCCTGGATCAGCGCCTGCTCCAGGCGGTCGAGCAGCAGCTGGCGGTTCGGCAGCCCGGTCAGCTCGTCGAAATAGGCGCGCCGCAGCAGCTCGTTCTCGCGCTCCGCCGCCTCGAGGGCGACGGACAGCCGGCCGGTGAAATCGCGCACCGTGTGCAGCTGGGCATCGTCCAGCACCGGCCCGGCGCCCAGCCCGATCATCAACGCGCCGCCGACCCGCTCGCGCGCCATCAGCGGGATCAGGAGCACGCGCCGCACCGATGCGCCGGCCAGCGCCGAGCCGATCGCGTCGGCCGCTGGATCGGCGACCGTCTTGCCGTGACGGTGCGCAGCCAGTCCCGCCAGCGCCCGCGGCGGCAGCGTCCGGCGCATGGTCCGCACCTCGCCGCGCTCCGGGCCGACCACGTGGGCGCGCGCCGCCTCGGGCGCGTCGGGCTCTGCGAGCACGATGCCGAGCGCCTCGCACGGCAGGATGCCGGCCAGGTGCTGCAGGATCCGCTGCGCCAGCTGGTTCATGTCGGCGCCCGACAGGATCAGCCGGTCTACCTGCGCCAGCATCCTGAGCGTGTCGAACTGGCGCTCCAGGCCGGCAGCCATGCGATTCATCGAGTCGGCGAGATCCGTGAACTCGTCGCGACCGCGGACGTTCGCCCGCGCCGCCAGGTCTCCCGCCGCGATCCGGCGCGTGGCGCCGAGCAGGGCCTGGATCGGCCGCAGCGTGCGCCGCGCGTGCATGCCTGCGACGAACAGCACGATGCCGATGACGAGCAGCAGAGCCGGCGCATAGAGCGCCCTGAACGCGGCCCAGGAGCCGAACGCGATCGTTTCCGGCTGGGTCGCCACGAACCGGAGCAGCGGCCCGTCGAACACCGAGTGGGTGAACAGCTCCCAGTAGGCCGACGACAATTTGGTGCCCGAGTCCTCCCACGACAGGCTGCCGGAAACGCCCGGCATGGCGCGCAACGCGTCCAGCGCGGTCTCGGCCGTCGCGCCGGGACAATGGACCGGCTGCGCGATGCCGGTCGCCAGCACGCAGAAATTGATCGCATACGGCTGGTCCTCGGCATCGCCCCACAGGTATTCCGACGACACCAGGCCCACTGCCGTGCGCTCCCCGATGCGGCGCATCAGGTAGACCTTGGCGGGCACGGTCGCGGTGTCGAAGTACAGCGTGCGCCGGGCGATGTCGGCGGGGCCCTTGCGATCGACGATCTCGACCGACTCGAGCTGCTCGGACGGGTGATCGGCGACATCGCCGGTGGTCAATGCGGTCTGGCGCACGAGCTCGGATGCGAGCAGCAGGCGCTCGTAGACGACCTGCCCGTAGGCGCGGGCGGAGTTGCGCAGGAACTCGTCGGAGCGCTTGGTGAAGTTGCGATTGACCTCGAGCAGCGACAGCGTGCCGACGATCGCCAGCGGCACCGATGCGATCAGGCTGGACAGCGCGAAGATCTGGCGCCCAACCCTGCTCCTGAGGACGTCGCTGAACAAGCGGGCTGCCGGTCAGTACTCGGACGCCAGCCCGACGAACGAGCCATTGCTGGCGCGCACGATGTCGTCGCGGCTCTTGCGCGCCGTCAGCGGCGGAACCGAGTCGCCGTCGCGGCCCACGCTGTAGAGGTCGAAATCCGTGTTGATCGGCACCAGGTTCTTGTCCTTGCGCATGTCGCCGCGCCGTGCGCCGACCATGTTGAGGTAGCGATAGGCATTGCCCCAGGGATCGAGCCGTCCATCGAGCCCGGCCTCCGCGAGGTTGGCGGGAAACCGCCCGTTGTTCAGTTGCCAGCGCTGGAGCAGCTGCCCGAGGTCATGGACGTCGGCGATGGCGCGCGCCGTCTCGACCCGCTGGATGTGGGCGCGGTAGACCGGGACCGCGACGGCGGCCAGCACGCCGACCATCGCGATCGCGAACATCAGTTCGAGCAGCGTGAACCCGGCATGGCGGGCACGCGCGCTCCCAGCGGGCATCGAGGACATGTGCCACCCGATCGTCTGCCGCGGCGACATAAGCCGGCCGCACAGTGCATTAGAAACGGCCTTGCGCCGGACAATCGTGAACCTGCTCACGCAAGCGCGATCAACGTGCCTTCGATGTGACCGAGTCCTCAGTTCCGCGCCTGCCGGCGCCATTTCCGGTCATGGAGCAGCCCGGCCGCTGCTCAGGAAGACCCCCCGCCTGCACCTTGCCAATGACCGTGGCCGGGCGCATCCTTCGTCCGAAGCAGGGGGCGCGGGGAGTCATACGGTGATCATGCGATCCGTATTGCGACGTTACGTCCTGCTGTCTGTCGCGCTCCTGCTGTCGCCGGCTTCCTGGGCGCAGCAGAGCGCGCTGACCGTCCCCCGGAACCTCGAGCAGCTGGTCGATAGTTCGGCCGTCATCGTCCGCGGCAACGTCGTCAGCGTGCGCATGGAAAAGCACCCGGAGCTGGACAACCTCGACACCGTGGTCGTTACCCTGCGCGTGCGCGAGGCGCTGAAGGGCCAGCCCGGACGCGACTTCACCTTCCGCCAGTACGTCTGGGACCTGCGCGACCGCATGAACGCGGTCGGCTACAAGAAGGGCCAGGACCTGCTGCTGATGATGATCGCGCCGAGCCAGTACGGGCTTTCCAGCCCGGCCGGCGTCGAACAGGGTCGGTTCCGCATCAGCCGCGACGCCGGCGGCCGCGAGGTCGCGAGCAATTCGCGCGACAACTTCGGGCTGTTCGACGGGGTCGGCGCCGGGCTGGCGAAGGAAGGCGCCACGCTGACGCCGGCCACGGCCAGCCTGCTGGCGAAGCACCGCCGCGGCCCGGTCGAGGTGGGCCCGCTCACGGCCCTCATCCGCCAACTCGCTGCGCGGAGCCAATAGCATGGCGAAAGCACGACGCATCCTGCCGGCTGTTGCATGCCTTGTCGCGCTGCTGCTGCCGGCAGCGCCGGCGCTGGCCGGTGGGCCGCTGGTCGTGCGCGGCAACGGCACGCCCTACGTCTGGAACACGAGCACGATCTCCTACCGGACCGACGACGGCCCGCTGAGCGCCACCGTCAACGAAATGACGGCCCGCGGCCGGGTGCTGGCGATGTTCAACGTCTGGCAGAACGTCGCGAGCTCGAACATCGCCTACAACCGTGTCGGCTTCATCAGCAGCGTCAGCGGGTTCAGCGACGGCGACGTCAGCACGGTCACCGAGTACAACGCGGTCGAGGGCGCCTGCAACAACGCCATGCAGAGCCCGATCATCTACGACGCCGACGGCGCGATCTTTACCGCCCTCGGCTACGACGTCAGCTCGATCCTGGGGTTCGCGGGGCCGTGCGCGATCGACGAGAGTTTCTACCTGACCGGCCAGGCGATGATGAACGGGCTGTTCATCGACGGCCAGGCCTCGCCGGTGCCGGACATCCCGGCCGAGGCCTTCGATGCGGTCTTCGTGCACGAGTTCGGGCACTTTTCCGGGCTCGACCACTCGCAGATCAACGTCAACTGCCAGTTCGGCTGCGGCAGCGACGACCTGGCGGGACTGCCGACGATGTTTCCGCTGCTGATCAGCGTATCGCAGGGCACGTTGTCGGTGGACGACATCGCCTGGATCTCGAAGCTCTACCCGCAGGCCACCGGCGGCAGCAGCTTCGCCAATACCCACGGCACGATCACCGGCACCATATTCTTTTCCGACGGCGAGTCGCACGCGCAGCTCGTCAACGTCATCGCCCGGGCCGTGGACACCGGCGCGAACCAGGACCGCACCACAGCCGCCTCGGTCGTTTCAGGCTACCGGTTCCGCGCAATCCACGGGAACTCCATCACTGGAGCGCCCGCCAGCCCGTTCGGGGGCACCGCGCCCGCGCTCATCGGCCTTTACGAGATTCCGGTTCCGCCAGGCAACTACACGGTCGAGCTCGAGTCCATCGATCCATCGTTCGTCGACGGCTCGAGCGTCGGCGGCCCGGTCCAGATTTCGATGCCCGGCACGGCGCCGGCGCCGATCGGGCCGATCAACGTCACGGCAGGCTCGACGACGTCCGGCCACAACATGATCCTGATCGGCACGCAGCCGCGCTTCGACCAGTTCGAGGGACCATGAGCCGCCTGCCCACGAGACTCGCTCGCATGCTCGCCGTGCTGGCGCTGGCCGCCGCCTCGGCCTGCGGCGGCGGCGGCAGCGGCAACGGCAACGGCGGCCAGCCGGCGGCGCTCAACATCACGACCACCACGCCTGCCGACGGCGTGATCGGCGTCGCCTACAACCAGACGATCGCCGTCACCGGCGGCAGCGGCACGCGCAACTTTGCGGTCAGCGCCGGC
>CAYXUJ010000074.1:0-5448 GCA_964468395.1 uncultured Steroidobacteraceae bacterium | reverse complement strand
CCGAGCCAGCTCGGCCCGATCGGCGCGACCACCGGCCAGATTTCCGGCACGCCGGACACGGCTGAAACACAGGCCTTCCAGGTCACCGTGACCGACAACTGCGGCGACAGCGCGGCCCGCATGCTCAGCATCACGATCAATGCCGCGGCGCTCGGCCGCAACAATTCGATCGCGACGGCGACGCCGCTGCCGCTGGGCAATGCGACCTTTTCGGCCTCGATCAGCCCGAGCGGCAATCCGAACACCTTCTTCGCGCCCGACGAGGACTACTACCGCATCACCACCCAGGGGCCGTTGCGCGTCACGATCGACATCAACGCCCAGGTCCTCGGCAGCCCGATCGACTCGGTGATCGAATTCGTGGATGCCAGCGGCGTGCGGCTCAACACCTGCGTCGCGCCTGCCTTCAACTCGCCCTGCATGTCGGACGACGAAGTGCTGGGCGTGCAGCTCGACTCCTTCCTCGAGATCCAGATCAGCGCCGGCCTGGGCGCGACTTTCTACCTGCACGTCGTGGACTGGCGCGGCGATGCGCGGCCGGACCTGACGTACAACATCGTCATGAGCATCGCCAACTGACGGCGCGCCGGCCGGTCGCCAGGCAGGCTATTGCCCGCGGAAGGAAAGAAAGCGGCTCGGGTGGCGGTCGAGCAGATTCGGTTCGAATCCCGCAAGCCGCGTGCTCACCAGGTGCTTGTTGACGTAGAAGTACAACGGCACGATCGCGTAGTCCTCCATGAGCGTCCGCTCGGCGTCGGCCAGCAACCGCCGGCGTGCAGGCGACGCTCCTCCTGCCGCGGCCTGGCGCATGAGTCCGTCGTAGCGCGCATTGCGGTATCCCGGCAGATTCTGCGCGCTGTCCGAAACGAACAGGTCGAGGAACGTGGAGGCGTCGTCGAAATCGCCGATCCATGAGAATCTCATGACCTGCCACGCGGCTCGATCGCCGCGCAGGTCCAGGAACGCCTTCCATTCGAGGCGCTGCAAGCGGACTTCGACTCCCAGCACGTCCTGCCACATCGCGCGGACCGCGAGCGCGACATCCTCGTGAACGTCGCCCGCGTCGTAGGTCAGTCGTATGGGCGCCGTTGCGGCGCCGGGCGGCAAGGTCCCACGCGCCAGGCGCTCGCGGGTCGCGGCAGGCTCGGTGCTCCAGGCGTAGGCGTATGGCGAATGTCCGTGCACGCCCGGCGGCACGAGTCCGTAGGCCGGCAACTCGCCGCGGCCCAGCAGTTCCACGAGCCGGTCGCGGTCGATCGCCATCGACAGCGCCTGCCGCAGGCGACGGTCGTCGAATGGAGGCTCGGAAAGGTCGAACGCCAGGTAGTAAAGTCCGATGCCCGGCGCGACCTGCAGTTCGCGCGGATATTCGGCCCGCAGTTTTGCAATGGCCGCCGGTGGAACGGTTGCCGTTATGTGCAGCTCGCCGGCCCGGTACCGGTTGAATTCGGCTGTCGGGTCGGTGACAGGCACGTGATGGACGAACGGGATGGCCACCTGGCCAGCGGAGTGGAAGCTTTCATTGCGGCGCAGCTTGATGTCGCTTCCCGGTTGCCACTCCTGCAGCACGTACGGCCCGTTGCCGACGAAACTTCCGGGCCGGCGAAAACTCTCCGGGTCGTCGTGCACCACGGGCAGGCGCGGCAGCGCGACCGGCATGGTCAAGATGCCGGGAAACCAGGGCGTCGGACGGTCGAGCTCGATGATCAGCGTGCGCTCACCTGCTGCGCGCACGCCGAGCGACTCGGGCGGCGCTGACCCTTCCAGCACCTGCCGGTAATTGGCGATAGGCTCCAGAAGAAACGCATTGGCGGACTGGCTGCCCGGCCGCACTGCGTGACGGATTCCCTGCACGAAGTGGTCGGCAATTACCGGCTGGCCGTTCGACCAGACAGCGTCCGCACGCAGCGTGAACCGGTAGGTCCGGCCGTCGGGCGAAACCTCCCAATCGGACGCCACCCCGGGGCCGATCGAACCGTCGGACCCGGCCGTCAGTAGTCCTTCGTAGAGGTCGAGCAAGACATTGAAGGCGTGCACGTCCTGTGCCAGCGCCGGATCGAGACTGCCAGGATCGCCGCCGTTGCCGCGCTTCAGGACTTGCGGAGCACGGTCCGCTGGCCGCGGCATCTCCGCAGCCGGCGGATCGCAGGCGCCCAGCAGGCAGCACGCTGCACACAGCCAGATCCGCCACGCGATGGGATGCCTCATGTCCGGCCATGATTCCACATGCGACTCCTGCAGACGACTCAAGCAACCGAATCCCGGGCGGTTTTTCAGGCGGCCCCGCCGCCGCATCCCGAACCGGAGCGTTCATTGACATTGATCACTATTGGGGTTACTTTACCCAATAGTGGAATCCGGAGAAAAAGAGGTCGTCTATGCAGCTTGTCGCCTGCTGCTGCGTCCCATTGCCCTGCTGCTCATGAAATGCGGGGTCACGTGGAAGGAGTTCGCGGACCTCGCGAAGCCCGTTTTCGTCGAGGTCGCCAGCGAGAATTTCGGCATCCGTGGGCGCCCCACGAATGTCTCGCGCGTCTCGATCCTGACCGGGCTCAGCCGCAAGGAAGTTGCGCGGCAACGCAAGCTGCTCGGCAGCGCGACCGCTCCCGCCACGACCAAGACCAACGACGCGACCCGGCTGCTCGCGGGCTGGCACCAGGATCCCGAATATCTTGACGCGCAAGGGGCGCCGCTGCCGCTGGTCGAACGCGGGCCGGCGCCGAGCTTCGAGACGCTCTTCGAGCAGTATGGTGGCGACACGCCCTTCCAGACGCTGCTGAAGGAACTGAAGGCAGCCGGCTCGATCGCGGTGGAAGGCAACGGCGAGCTGGTCGCCCTGCGCCGCTATCACATGCCGGCCGAAATGTCCGAGGAGAACATCCGTCTCTTCGGCTCGAACCTCTTCGATCACGCCAGCACGCTCGAGCAGAACGTCACGGCGCGCAAAGGCCAGCGGAGGTTCGAAGGATTCGCGGCGGACGAGCGCATCCGCCCTGCCGCCGCCGCGGAGTTCCGGCGCTTCGTCGAGGAGCGCGGACAGAAGTTTCTCGAGGAAGTCGACGACTGGCTCAGCCGGCATCGTGCTCCGGACAACAGCCCTGCAACCATTCCCATCCGGCTCGGCGTGGGCGTCTACGCCATTGACGGCAAACTACCGACAGGCAAGCAACCATGAAACTCCCAAGGACTATCGCGCTCATCGCAACAGCCCTCCTCGTCTCCGCCTGCGGCGGCGGCGGCTCCACCGACAACCCGGATCCGCCGCCGCCAAGCGGCGGCATCACGCGCACCGGCTCCAGCTTCGGGCCCATCTCGACCTTCGGCAGCGTCGTCGTCAACGGCGTCCGTTACGACACGACGACGGCAATGATCACCGTAGACGACTCCCCCGGCACGCAGGACGATCTTCGCGTCGGCCAGGTCGTACTGGTCCGCGGCACGTTCAATGCCAACCTGACGACCGGAACCGCCACCGCGATCAGCTTCGACGACAACGTGGAAGGCCCGGTGCAGAGCATCGACCTGGCGGCCGGCCAGCTGGTCGTGCTCGGGCAGACGGTCACCACCGGCCCAGCCACCTCGTTCGACGACAACATCCAGCCAGCGTCGCTGGCGGGTCTCGTCGTCGGCGACATCGTGGAAGTCAGCGGACTGACACGCGCCGACGGCAGCATCGATGCGACGCGCATCGAGAAAAAGCCGGCCGGCTCCGAGTTCGAGGTCCACGGCATCGTCAGCAGCCTCGACCCGGTCAATTTCCGCTTCTCGCTCAATGCCTTGGTCGTGGACTACTCCGGCGCCGCGCTGGACGATTTCCCCGGCGGCCAGATCGCGAACGGGCAGTTCGTCGAGGCCAAGGGCACGACGCTCAATGGCGCCGGCCAGCTGGTCGCCACGCGCGTCGAGTTCGAGGGCCCGACCATCGCCGGTGATGCCGACGACCGGCTCGAGATCGAGGGCTTCATCACCCGCTTCTCCGGCCCGCAGGATTTCGACGTCGCCGGCGTGCCCGTCACGACCAATGGCAGCACGACATTCGAGGGCGGCACCGCGGCCGACCTGGGGCTTGGCGTCAAGGTCGAAGTCGAGGGCAGCCTGAATGCGAGCGGGGTCCTCGTCGCCAGCAAGGTGGATATCCGCCGCACAACCGCGGTGCGGGCCACCGCGCTCGTCGACTCGGTCGACGGGCCCAACAACCGCCTGGTCATGCTGGGCATCACCGTCACCATCGACTCGCTGACGCGACTCGAGGACAAGAGCGATGCCGACGTCAGGCCGCTGACGATCAACAACCTGAACGCCGGCGACTACGTCGAAGTCCGCGGCGACGAGTTGCCGGCCGGAAGTGGCCAGATCCGCGCCGCGATCCTCGAGCGCGACGACGTCGACACCGAGACCGAGCTGCAGGGGTTCGTGACCTCGGTGACGCAACCGTCGTTCACCATCCTGGGCGTGACGATCACGACGAATGGAGCGACCGAGTTCCGCGACGTCGACGACAGCCCGATTTCCGCCGCCGAGTTCTACAGCCGGGTCGCTGCCGGCACTCTCGTGAAGGCGCAGGGCATCGAGACGTCCGCAACGGCGATCACTGCCGACGAAGTCGAATTCGAGGATTGACCGCGATCAACGGGCGGCGCCGGTTTCGGCGCCGCCCGCTCAGGCGGTCACGATCGTCCAGATGCCGATGATCAAGAACCCCGCCCCCGCCACATAGCTCAGCATGCGCGGGTCCAGGGCCTTGCCGGCGACCGTGCCGAGCAGGACGGCGAGCCCGGTCGAGGCCACGAGCGCCAGCGATGCCGCAATGAAGATCGTCAGCGGCGCCGCCCGTCCGCTGCCGGCGAACAGCAGCGCCGCCAGCTGGGTCTTGTCGCCAAGCTCGGCGAGGAACACGGTTCCGAACACGATCGCGAACGTCCGCAGGTCCATCGAGCCTCTCCTCGCCCAGGTCCGGCCACTGCCGGAAACCCGGCAATCATGAACCACGCTGATGTCATCCGTCATGTGGTGCCCGCACCGGATGCGCGCCCTGGGTGACCTCATTTCACCCGACGCTGGTCATGGGTTATTCTCGACCGGCGCCCCATGCACAGCCGGCACGTCCAGTCACGCAACACGGGATGCTCCATTGAAAGCAATCGCAGAATCGAGCGCGCAAGAGTGGCGTCGTGTTGGTGACCATGCAGTGCGGCATCACCAGATGCGTCTTGCGCTGGCAATCGCGCTGCTGTGCTGCGCGCTCGCGCCAGCGGCTGCCGATGCCGGCGAGCGCCACGTCGTCCTGGTGACGCTCGACGGCGTGCGCGTGCAGGAGCTGTTCGGCGGCATGGACCCGGTCGTCGCCGATGCGCCGGAAGCCGAATCGGGCATCTACGAACCGGAAGTGACGCGCGCGCGTTACTGGCGCGACTCGCCGCAGGAGCGGCGCGAGGCGCTGATGCCGTT
>CAYXUJ010000073.1:0-11105 GCA_964468395.1 uncultured Steroidobacteraceae bacterium | reverse complement strand
GCCGGGCCGGCATCCGCACCGTGCAGTACGTGAGCCCGCAGGTGTGGGCCTGGCGTCGCGGGCGCGCGCGCCGGATGTCCGGCACTCTCGACGCCGTGCTGTGCCTGCTGCCCTTCGAGCGTGCGGTGTACGAGGAGGCCGGTCTGCAGGCGGTCTATGTCGGCCATCCGCTGGCGGACCAGCTGCCGCTGGATCCCGACGTGCCGGCTGCGCGCTCGGCGCTCGGCCTGTCCGGCGAGCGTCCGGTCGTCGCCGTCCTGCCCGGCAGCCGCATCGGCGAAGTGACGCGGCTCGGCGGCGATTTTGCGGCAACGATCGGCTGGCTGGCGGCACGCCGCCCGGGCCTGCAGTTCGTCGCGCCGCTCGCGGATGCCGCGACGCGCGAGCGCTTCGAGCGGGCGCTCGCGCAGCGGGCGCCGGGCGTGCCCGTGCTGGTGACCGACGGCGGCGCCAGGACCGCGCTCGCGGCGGCCAGCGTCGTGCTGGTCGCCTCCGGCACCGCCACGCTCGAAACGATGCTGTGCAAGAAGCCGATGGTCGTCGCCTACCGGCTCGGCTGGCTGACGGCCTTCGCCCTGCGCCGGCTGGGCCTGCTCAAGGTCGCGCATTTCGCCCAGCCCAACCTGCTGGCCGACCGGCGGGTCGTGCCGGAGCTGGCCCAGGGCGAGGTGACGCCGGAACGGCTGGGTCGCGAGATCGAGCGCTGGCTCGACGACCCCGCTGCCGTGGCCGAGCTGCAGGGCCTGTTCACCACGCTCCATCGCCGTCTGCAGCAAGGCGCGAGCGAGCGCGCCGCGGCTGCGATCCTGGCCGTCGCGGGCCGCGGGGCTCCCTGATGGGCCCTGCCGCCATTTCGCCCCGGGCGGTCCGGGGCCTGGTCGCCGGCGTGGACGAGGCTGGCAGGGGCCCGCTCGCCGGGCCGGTGGTGGCCGCCGCGGTGATCCTGGACGCGCTGCAGCCGGTGGCGGGCCTGCGCGACTCCAAGGTGCTGCCCGCGGCCGCGCGGGAGCGGCTCGCCGCCGAGATCCGCGGCCGGTCGCTGGCCTGGGCGATCGGCTGGGTCGACGCCGCCGAAATCGACGTGCTCGACATCCTGCAGGCGAGCCTGCTGGCGATGCGGCGGGCCGTGCAGGGGCTGGCGGTCGTTCCGGCGCGCGTCCGCGTGGACGGCAATCGCTGCCCGTCCGGCGCCGCACTGGGAGTTTCTTGCGATTTCGAGGCCGTGGTGGGCGGCGATGCCAGCATCGACGAGATCAGTGCCGCCTCCATCCTGGCGAAGGTGAGCCGCGACGGCTGGATGACGCGGGTCGCGGCGGCCTACCCGCAGTACGGCTTCGCGCAGCACAAGGGCTACCCGACGCCGGGCCACCGGCAGCGCCTGGAGCGCTTCGGGCCGTGTCCGCTGCACCGCCGCAGCTTCGCGCCGGTAAGATCGTGCCATGCACCGGACTGAGGCATCGCCCGCGGCGCCGCCATTCGTGCACCTGCGGCTGCACACCGAGTATTCGCTCGTGGACGGGATCGTGCGCGTGCCGCGGCTGATGCGCGCGGTCGCCGATTCGGGGATGGCGGCGGTCGGGTTGACGGACCATGGCAACCTGTTCGCGATGGTGAAATTCCATCGCGAGGCCGAGCGCCAGGGCCTCAAGCCGGTGATCGGGGCGGACCTGTGGATCGCGGAGGAAGACGAGCGCGCCGAGCCGGCGCGGCTGACCCTGCTGGCCCAGGACCAGGCGGGTTTCCGCAACCTGGCGCGCCTGGTCTCGCGCAGCTACCGCGAGGGCCAGGGCCGCGGCCGGCCCCTGGTCGCGCGGCAATGGCTCGATGCGGAGGCCTGCGCGGGCCTGATCGCGCTGTCCGGCGCCGGCGAGGGCGACGTCGGCCGCGCACTGCTCGCCGGGCGCCTGGACGATGCGCGGGCGCTGCTGCAGGGCTGGCGCGGGCTGTTCGGCGACCGCTATTACCTGGAAGTGCAGCGCACCGGGCGCGCCGGCGACGACGAGCACGTCGCCGCAGTGCTGGCGCTGGTCGAGGCCTGCCCGGCGGCGGTGGTCGCGACCAACGACGTGCGCTTCCTCGAACGCGACGAGTTCGAGGCCCATGAGGCCCGGGTCTGCATCCACGAGGGCCAGCGCCTCGACGACCCGGCACGGCCGCGGCGCTATTCGCCGGAGCAATACCTGAAATCGCCTGCCGAGATGGCCCGCCTGTTCGCGGACATGCCCGAGGCGCTCGCCAACAGCGTCGAGATCGCGCGCCGCTGCTCGGTGCCGCTGGCGCGCGGCGGCATCTTCATGCCGGCCTACGCGGTTCCGGAGGGCACGACGCCGCCGCAGTACCTGCGGCGGCTGGCGGAGGAAGGCCTGGTGCGGCGCCTGGCGGACGCGGACGCCGCGCCTTACCGGCAGCGCCTCGACCAGGAACTGGCGGTCATCTGCGGCATGGGCTTCGAGGGCTACTTCCTGGTGGTCGCGGACTTCATCCGCTGGGCCCGGGAGCAGGGCATCCCGGTCGGGCCGGGGCGCGGCTCCGGCGCCGGCTCGCTGGCGGCCTGGGCGCTCGGCATCACCGACCTCGATCCGCTGCGCCACGACCTGCTGTTCGAGCGCTTCCTGAATCCGGAGCGCGTGTCGCTGCCGGATTTCGACATCGACTTCTGCATGTCGCGGCGCGACCGGGTCATCGACTACGTCGCCGACCGCTACGGGCGCGACCGCGTGTCGCAGATCATCACCTTCGGCTCGCTGGCCGCGCGCGCGGTCGTGCGCGACGTCGGGCGCGTGCTGGGCCTGCCGTACGGATTCGTCGACGGCGTGGCCAAGCTGATCCCGTTCGAGCTCGGCATCACGCTCGCCGATGCGCTCGAGAAGGAGCCCGAGCTCGCGCGCCGGCATCGCGACGAGGACGAGGTGCGGGACCTGATCGACCTGGCGCAGCGGCTGGAGGGGCTCGCGCGCAACGCCGGCACGCATGCGGG
The DNA here is from genome assembly GCA_964468395.1 of uncultured Steroidobacteraceae bacterium. Lineage (GTDB taxonomy): Bacteria > Pseudomonadota > Gammaproteobacteria > Steroidobacterales > Steroidobacteraceae > SCUD01. The sequence continues at coordinate 8,128 of CAYXUJ010000073.1, read as the reverse complement.
CGGCGTCGTGATCGCGCCCTCGCCGCTGACCGACTTCACCGCGCTCTATTGCGAGTCGGGCGGCACCAATGTCGTCACCCAGTTCGACAAGGACGACGTCGAGCAGGTCGGGCTGGTGAAGTTCGACTTCCTGGGGCTGCGCACGCTGACGATCATCGACTGGACGGTGCGCATGATCAACGAGGCGCGCCGGGCCGCGGGCGAGGCGCCGCTCGACCTCGCCAGCCTGCCGCTCGACGACGTCGAGACCTACCGGCTGCTGAAGTCCTGCCGCACGACCGCGATCTTCCAGCTCGAGTCGCGCGGCATGAAGGACCTGGTGCGCAAGCTGCAGCCGGACTGCTTCGACGACATCGTCGCGCTGGTGGCGCTGTTCCGGCCCGGCCCGCTGCAGTCGGGCATGGTCGACGACTTCATCGCCCGCAAGCACGGCCGGGCGACGGGCGCGATCGACTACCTGCACCCGAGCCTGGCCGGCATCCTGAAGCCGACCTATGGCGTCATCCTGTACCAGGAGCAGGTGATGCAGATCGCGCAGACCCTGTCGGGCTACACGCTGGGCGGCGCCGACCTGCTGCGGCGCGCGATGGGCAAGAAGAAGCCCGAGGAGATGGCGACGCAGCGCTCCGTGTTCGTCGAGGGCGCGGTCGAGCGCGGGGTGCCGGCGGCGCGCGCCGGCCAGATCTTCGACCTGATCGAGAAGTTCGCCGGCTACGGCTTCAACAAGTCGCACTCCGCCGCCTATGCGCTGCTCGCCTACCAGACTGCCTGGCTCAAGGCGCACCACCCGGAGGCGTTCATGGCGGCCGTGCTGTCCTCCGACATGGAGCACACCGACAAGGTCGTGTCGTTCATCGACGCCTGCGGCGAAATCGGCCTGACCGTGCTGCCGCCCGACGTCAACGAATCGGTCTATGCATTCACCGTCGCCGGTCCCGGCACCATCCGCTACGGCCTGGGCGCGATCAAGGGCGTCGGCGAGGCGGCGGTGCAGGCGTTGGTGGGCGAGCGCGAGCGGGGCGGGCGGTTCCGCGACCTCGTGGACCTGTGCCGGCGTGTCGACCTGCGCGCGGCGGGGCGCCGCACGCTGGAGGCGATGGTGAAGTCCGGGTGCTTCGACGGCTTCGGCCACAACCGGGCCACGTTGTTCAATGCGCTGCCGGCGGCGATGCAGCTCGGTGAGCAGCGCACGCGCGCGGTGGCGGCCGGGCAGGACGACCTGTTCGGCGGGCTGGCCGGGCCGGAGGCGGGCGCGGCGCCGCCGGCGATCGAGATGACCGCGCTGCCCGACTGGAGCGAGTCGCAACGCCTGCAGGGCGAGCGCGAGACGCTCGGCCTGTTCCTGTCAGGCCACCCGATCGCCGAGTACGAGGCGGAGATCCGGCAGATGGTGCCGGCGCGGATCGCGGACCTCGGCGGCCCGCGGCCGACCGCCGACACGCGCGGGTTCAGCGGCGGCCGGAACGTGACGGTCGCCGGCCTGGTGCTCGAGATCCGCCGCCGCGGCCCGCGCATGACGCTGGTGCTCGACGACCGCAGCGGGCGCATCGAGGTGAGCCTGTTCGAGGACGTCTGGCAGCAGCACCGCTCGGTGATCGCCCGCGACGCGATCCTGGTGGTCGAGGGCATGCTGCGTTTCGACGAGTTCATCGAGGACTGGCGCATCAACGCGAAGAAGCTGACCCCGTTCGACCAGCTGCGCGAGCGCGAAGCGCGCCGGCTGGTGATCCGCATGCAGGCCGCGGCCGGCGACGACCGCTTTTTCGAGCGGCTCGCGGAAACCCTGCGGCCGTGCCGCGGCGGCCAGTGCGGCGTGGCGGTCCAGTACATCGGCGACGAGGCGCGCGGCGTGCTGGCGCTCGGAGACGAGTGGTCGGTCAAGCCGACGCGGGAATTGCTGGAGGAGCTCGGCCAGCTGGTCGGGCGCGACGGGGTCCGGCTGATGTACGGCCCGCGGCCGGACTGACCCCACTATACTGGCGCCATGCCGCTGCAGTTCCTCGACTTCGAACAGCCGATCGCCGAGCTCGAGGCGAAGATCGAGGAGCTGCGCTTCCTCGGCGACGACACCGACCTCAACATCGCCGAGGAGATCGAGAAGCTCAGGGCCAAGAGCCGGACGCTGACCACCAGCATCTTCACCAGCCTGACTTCCTGGCAGATCACCCAGCTCGCCCGCCATCCGCAGCGGCCGTACACGCTCGACTACCTGCCGCTGCTGTTCACGGAGTTCCAGGAGCTGCACGGCGACCGCATGTACGCCGACGACCAGGCGATCGTCGGCGGCGTCGCGCGCCTCGGCAGCACCGCCGTCATGGTGATCGGCCAGCAGAAGGGCCGCGACACCAAGGAGCGGGTGCGGCGCAACTACGGCATGCCGAAGCCCGAGGGCTACCGCAAGGCGCGGCGGCTGATGCAGACCGCCGAGAAGTTCGGATTGCCGGTCATCACGCTGATCGACACGCCGGGCGCCTACCCGGGCGTCGGCTCGGAGGAGCGCAACCAGAGCGAGGCGATCGCGCGCAACCTGTTCGACATGGCGCGCCTCGGCGTGCCGGTGCTGAGCTGCGTGATCGGCGAGGGCGGCTCTGGCGGCGCGCTCGCCATCGGCGTCTGCGACCGGCTGCTGATGCTGCAGTACAGCGTCTATTCGGTCATCTCGCCGGAGGGCTGCGCCTCGATCCTGTGGAAGAGCGCCGAGCGGCGCGAGCTGGCGGCGGAAGCCATGGGCATCACGGCCGAGCGGCTGTCGCGCCTGGAACTGGTGGATGAAGTGATTCCCGAGCCGCTCGGCGGCGCGCACCGGGAGCCGCAGGCGATGGCGGAATCGTTGCGCGAGGCGCTGCAACGGCACCTGTCGGCGCTGACGGCCTTGCCGGCCGATCGCCTGCTGGCGGAGCGGCAGGAGCGCCTGCGCGGCTTCGGGGTCTTCGGCGGAAGCTGACATGCCGTTCGGGGCCTCGCGCCTGGCTGCGGCGCTCGCCGCGCTCGATCCTTCAGGCGACGCAACCGGCTACTGCGTGGCGCTTAGCGGCGGCCTCGACTCGAGCGTCCTGCTGCATGCCATCGGCGAACTGCGCAGGCGCGACTCGCGCATCCGTCTGCGCGCCGCGCACGTGGACCACGGGCTGCAACCCGCATCCGGCGCCTGGGCGGACGCCTGCCGCCGGCAGTGCGCGGATCTCGACGTTCCGCTCACGGTCGTGCCGCTCGGGCTTGCGGCGCAGCCGGGGGCGAGCGTCGAGGCCCAGGCGCGCGAGGCGCGCTACGCGGCCCTGGCGCAGCTCCTGGGGCCCGGCGAGTGGTTGCTGACCGCGCACCACCGCGACGACCAGCTCGAGACCGTGCTGATCCAGCTGCTGCGCGGAGCGGGCGTCGCCGGGCTGGCGGCGATGCCGCGGCTTGCGAGGCTCGGCCGCGGCTGGCATGCGCGGCCGCTGCTCGACGTCGACCGCGCGGCGATCGAGGCCTATGCGAAGGCGCAGGGCCTGTCCTGGATCCGCGACCCGATGAACGAGTCCGCGAGATTCGACCGCGGCTGGCTGCGCGCGGAGGTGCTGCCCGCGATCCGGGCGCGGTGGCCGGCGGCGGCGGCGACGGTCGCGCGCAGTGCCGCGCACCTGGCCGAGGCCCAGGTGCTGCTGTGGCAGCTGGCCGCTGCGGATGCCGAAGGCATCGTGCAGGGCGCCCGCATGGAGATCGCCGGCCTGCAGCGCCTGGCCCGCGAACGGCAGGTCAACCTGCTGCGCTGGTGGCTGCATGCGCGAGGCCTCGGGCCGCCGTCCACGGCGCGCCTGGAATCGGCGCTGCGCGAGCTGCTGACGGCGCGGATCGACGCTGCGCCGCTCATTCGCTGGCCGGCTGGCGAGTTGCGGCGCTACCGCGGCCGGCTCTATGCGATGCCGCCGCTGCCGCCGGCGCGCGCGCTGCCGGACGCCGACGCGACGGCGATGACGGACCTGGGTCCCGGTCTCGGCCGGTTCGGGCTGTCAGCAGGGACGCAGGGCGGGCTGCGGCTGCCGCTGCCGTCTGCGCCCGTGCTGCGGCATCGCTGCGGCGGCGAGGGCCTGCGCCCGCATCCGGCGCGGCCGCGCAAGCGCCTGAAGGACCTGTGCCGGGAGGCGGGCATCGTGCCCTGGATGCGCACGCGGCTGCCGCTGGTATTCGTCGGCGGGCGCCTGGCGGCCGTCGCAGACGTGTGGATTGACGCGGACTTCGCGGCGCAGCCGGGCGAGGCGGCGCTGGCGCCGGTCTGGGAAGGACGGCCGGACCTGGACTAGCGCCTCAGCGCCAGCATTCGGCCGTGTTGTCGCCGCCGCCCGCGTCGTCCGCGGTGCGGACACCGCGGTCGGTCACGCGATAGGTGCGGCATGCCGTGTCCTGGAACTGGTTTTCGCCGGCCACCGCGACCGCGGAGACCGTGAAGCTGGTGGCGTCGGCCGCATCGATGGCCAGCGCGTACCAGCCGTTCTGGCTGGCCGCCGTCCCCTGGAGTTCGCCCGCCGCGCAGTCGGTCGCGCCGGCGATGTCGGTCGCGTAGATGTTGCACTGCAGGTAGTGCTTCTCCTGCGCGGTCGCCAGCGCGAGCAGCGCATCCTTGGCATCGGCGCGCTGGCTGCGGATCACGTAATTGCGGTAGGAGGGAATCGCGATTGCGGCCAGGATCCCGACCACGATCATGACCACGATCAGTTCGATCAGCGTGAGGCCGCGTTGCCGTTTGCTTCCGTTCATGTGCTTGCTCCGGCGCCGCCCGGCCGCTGGCGCGGCCGGGCGTTCGCGATCAGTTGACTCCGGTCTGGCGCCAGAAGGTACGGACCGGCGCCAGGTTCATGCCGACGCCGCAGTTCTCGAGGCCCACCAGGCACTGCGGGGGCGGCCGGCAGTCGGCGCCGACGCAGTTGACCGGGTCCTCCGGGCTGGGGAACAGCCACACGACCTCCGGCGCGATGCCGCCCTGGGACAGCTCGGTGTCGCGGTCGTCGACCGAGTCCGGCGGGTCGGTCGGGTTCTCGCGGTCCAGCACCGGGGCGCCGGTGTAGGCGCTGACCGTGTAGAGCCGGTTGGTGCCGACGCCGGGCGTGCAGGAGTTGCTCGTCACGGTCGAGGCATTGTTCGGCTCGTAGGTCGAGAACTGGATCCAGCTCTGCACCGTGCGCGCTTCCGACAGCGACTTCTCGCCGGTCCAGCCCGCCGCCGGGCGGCGCAGGTCCATGCGCCAGCCGCTGGCGCCCGGCGGGATCGTCGGCGCGATGTCCGTCGTCACGTCGATCAGGTTGACGTCGGCCTCGGTGATGACCGTCGAACTGTCGTACTGGGCCTGGGTCAGGCGCGCGAACGGCCGGTGGTCGCGCAGGCTGTAGAAGCGGTCCTGCGTGTCCAGGTTGAGCGGATGGCCGCGATACCCGGAACCGAGCGCGACGTTGATCCAGGTGCGCCCGCCGGACGCCAGGAAGGCGACGTCGGGCGCGCTGTAGAAGCGCCGCGTGGTCGTGACCGGGTGCGTGGAGAGATGCGCGTTGCCGAGCGAGGCGAACACGCCGCCGGTCACCAGCGAGGCGCGCGGCTGGCCGTTGTGGATGTCGAAGCGCCAGACGCGGCCGCCCATGTCGGCGGCGTACATCCGGTCCGCATAGCCGTCGCCGGACAGGTCGAAGACGCGCACGTCGCCCGGGATGCCGTGCGTCAGCGACGCATGGCGCAGGTCGGCGCCGGTGTCGGCCGCCGGGCCCGCGTACCAGAGCAGGTTGCCGGACACGGCGTCCACCATGAACACCTGGTTGCCGACTGCATCGGTGGCATACGGGCCGTTGTCCTGCACCGCGTCGTAGCCGCCGCCGAACACCAGCACGTACTGCTGCGTGTTCTGCGTGGCGCCGGCGACGTTGACGCGCGCGATCGCCGGCGTGGACCAGCTCTGGCCTGCGCCAGGGGTACGGCGCGGCGACGCCTCGGTCGGGCCGATGCGGAACAGCACGGTCGGCGCATCACGATACGTGACGTCGAGGCCGTAGTATTCGCTGCCGCCGCGGCGCATGCCGAAATAGAGGTACACGCGTTCGCCGAGCGCGGGCTCGAGCACGCCGTTGTCATTGACCTCGTGCTTCAGCACGCGGATGTTGCCGTCGAGCCCGTAGGTGCGGTCGGTGACCGCATTGTTGTTGTACAGGTCGCTCGCACGGGCCAGCAGCTGCCGCGGCATGAAGGCCCACAGCTCGTCGCCGTCCACGGCGTCGATCGCGTGCAGGTAGCCCTCGTTGGTGACGGCGAAGACGACGCCGTCAGTCGGGTCCGGACTCGCCACCGTGCCGCCGTAGATGACGGTCGCAGGCCGGCCGTTCATCGGGTCGCCCATCGAGTAGCGGGCGTCGGTCGTGGCGCCGTCGCCGTCCTCGTCGGCGATGTCGGCGCCGCGCACCCAGTTGATCAGCGGGTCGCGGCCCGGGGGCTCGGCGACCGCGAGACCCAGCATGGCGGCGGTGATCGCCGCATTGGTGGTCGCGACGGCGTTCTGCGAATTCGTCAGGTTGTTGGACGAAACGTCGCTGTACACGTTGCGGGACGAGGGCGTCGGCAGCTCGTTGGCGGCGCCGCCCAGCGTGACGCGGTCGCCGTCAACGCCGCTCGACCAGTAACTCTGCGCAGTCGTGCGGAAGAAGCCGGTCGAGAATTCGACCGCCGGCGAATCGTTGGCGTCCATGATCGTGCCGTCCGGGTCGAGGCGGTACTTCTTGATGTTGCCGGGCCAGAAGTAGGTTTCGCTCGGGCGGAACACGGTGACGTACAGGTCGTTCAGGTTCTGCGTGCGGTTAAAGGCGTTGACCGAGACCGCCGGCGCAGTGAAGGAGGTGTTGAAGTCGAGGATGTTGCGCACGATCTGCGTCAGCACCGTCGACAGGGTCGCCGTGTCGCTGGCCTCGTAGAACACGCCGCCGGCGCCGGCCGCCGTGTTGCGCAGGGTCGCCGAGCCGCTGACCTCCGGGCCGAAGCCGATCGTGTAGGTCGTGACGTTCTGCAGCCCCGGCAGCGACGGCCGCAGGTCGTTCTCGTACATGTACTGGGCGATCTCCTCCAGGCAGCGGCCGGCCCCCGTGCCGGTGCAGTTGCCGCCGATCAGGCCCTGGATGGCGGTGTCCGCCGAATTGTCGGAAGTCGGCAGGCCGTCCGTCAGCAGCACGATAAAGTTGCGCTGGCAGGAGACGGTGAGCGGGCTCTGGTAGACGCCGGTGTTCGGCGCCGGCTGGCGCGAGGTCAGGATGCTGGGCATGGCGCCGCCGGCACCCGGCGAACTCCGCGAATTGATGCCGTAGACGACCCGGCCGCCGCTCAGGTACTGGTGCGCCTCGTACATGGACTCGGACAGCGGCGTGCAGCCATCCGCGTTCATGGCATCGATGTCTGCGCCCATGAGCGGCGCGTTGATCGCCACGTTGTTCATCTCGCGCAGCACCATGCCGCCCTCGGCGGTCGCCTGGGTGCCGCAACTGTCATTGGTGTTGTTCGAGAACCGCATCAGGCCGACGTTGACGTTGTTTGACAGCGCCAGCTGGTTGATCGTGGTTTTCGCCACCTGCTGGACGATCTGCAGGCGGGTCTGCGTAATCGTGCTGGCGTTGTACAGCCAGTTCAGGTAGTTGGCGGAGTAGAACACGTAGGCATTGTTGGCCGGGTTGCCCCAGCCGATGGCCTGCGCCGAGTTCGCGGTCCACGGGCCGTTGTTGCCATCGGCCGCCCACAGGCGCGTCAGGTTGACGCCATCGCCGTGCAGGCCGGCATCGTCCTGGCACTCGACCCAGGCAACGTTGCTGTTCGTGATGTTGATGCTGCGCCAGCGGGTCTGGTTGCCCTGCGTGCGCCACTGGGCGGCGCGGCCGGCGATGAAATAACCCGCCGAAGAAAACGATGCCGAGGCGGCGTTGCACTTGAAGGCCGCGGTGGGCACGGAATTGTTGTCGTTGCAGGCCGGCGGGTTGTTCGAGTTGCTGCCCGAACGGAAGTAGATCCGGGCCGCGTTGCAGGAGCCCGCATAGACCGTCGCCGGGTTGAACGGCATCTGGGTCGTGACGTTCGTGCTCATCGAGCCGGACGTGTCCATGATGAACAGGATGTTCGGCCGCGCGTTGACGAC
>CAYXUJ010000072.1:3823-11194 GCA_964468395.1 uncultured Steroidobacteraceae bacterium | reverse complement strand
TAATCGTGTCACGCAGCGCGTTGTACTCTCTTCAGCGCGCAACAGGGATGCACCACGGATCATGGAACGAGCGCCGGACGGCATTGAAACGCGTTTGCTGGATGAAGAGCCGCTGGCAGCGGCCAACGATCCGGTGATCGCGGAAGCGCAGCAGCCGACCGGCTGGGATCCTTTCGAGATCTGGCACACGCGCGTGCGCAGCCGGCAGCCCCGCAAACCCAGGGAAGGGCAGGAAACGGGCGGCTGATGCCGCCGGCCGTGCCGTCGGTCATAATCGGCGGCGTGGATCGCGCGTCCTTACTGCTGGCGCAGCTCCAGCGCGGCTTTTTCTGGCTGCGCTTCGACCCCGACATAGAGGCCGATTACCGCCGCGACCAGTTCCGCGACCGCGTGCGCTACCTGCGGATCAGCATCGCGATCCTGGTCGCGCTGCTGCTCGTGCTGTTCCAGATCGACCACGCCGTCATGCCGGAGGTCAGCGGCCGCATGCCGGTGGCGGCGCGCTTCGGCGTCATGGTGCCGGTCCTCGCGATCGCCTTTGCGCTGACTTTCCTCGCGCGCGCCGACGCCTGGTACCCGCGCGCCATGTCGGTGCTGGCGCCGGCCGCGCTGGTCGCCATCGCCTGGCTCGGGCTGTGGGCCTGGAGCCACGGCGAGCCGCGCCTGTTCGTGCGGCTCGTCATCGCGATGATCGGCGTGTATTTCGTCCTCGGCCTGCCGTTCCGCGTCGCGTTCGCGGCCAACCTCGTCGCGGTCGCGTTCTACATCTGGTTTGCCGTCGCGCTGGCGATGCCGGCGCTGCAACTGGTTCATTACCTCTGCGTGCTGGCGCTGTCGAGCGTCATCTGCGCCATGGGCGCCTACAACCTCGAGCATGCGCGCCGCACGGCCTGGCTCGAGGGCCGGCTGCTGGAGGAGACCGCGCTGCAGGACGGCCTGACCGGCATCCACAACCGGCGCCGGCTCGACGAACACCTGCAACGCGTCTGGCAGCAGTGCGTGCGCGAGCACAAGCCCATCGCGCTCTTGTTCGGCGACATCGACCACTTCAAGGCCTACAACGACCACTACGGCCACCAGGCCGGCGACGAGGCATTGAAGGCCGTCGCCGGGGTGCTGGCCAGCCACGCGCGCCGGCCTCTCGACCTTGCCGCGCGCTTCGGCGGCGAGGAGTTCGCGCTGGTGCTGCACGACACGACGCGGGAGGCCGCGCTGAAGATCGGCGAGGAGATCCTGGCGGAAGTGCGCCAGCTCGGCATCCCGCATGCCGGTTCCTCGGTGGCATCGGTGCTGACCATCAGCCTCGGCATCGCCTGCGTCGTGCCGGTCGCGCGCCGCAGCTGCGCGGGGCTGCTGCAGCTCGCGGACCAGGCGTTGTATGCGGCGAAGGACGGCGGGCGCAACCGGGCGCATGTCCTGGAAGCCGAATACGAGCACATGCAGACCGGCTATTTCCGCCGGCACCTGCCGGGCGCGGCGCCGGGTCAGTAGATCGCGATCTCGCGCCGGCCGCTGGAATCGCGCGCGGCGCGGAACATCCCCTCGGTGTTGAACTCGAGCGACAGCGCGCCGTCGCGGTCCACGACGATCACGCCGCCGTCGCCGCCGATGTCCTTGAGCCGGCCGTGGATCACGTCGCGCGCCGCCGCCGCCGCGCTGACGCCGGCGAGACGCACGCGCGCGCAGATCTCGTGCGCGACCACCGCGCGCATGAAGAACTCGCCGCTGCCGGTCGCCGACACGGCGCAGGTCGCGTTGTCCGCGTAGGTGCCGGCGCCGATGATCGGCGAGTCGCCGATCCGGCCCCAGCGCTTGTTGGTCATGCCGCCGGTCGAAGTCGCGGCCGCCAGGTTGCCGTCGTGGTCGCGCGCCACCGCGCCGACGGTGCTGAAGAAGCCGATGTCCTCTTCCGTCGACGCCACGCGATTCTCGCGCTGCGCCTCTTCGAGCTGCTTCCAGCGCCGCTCGGTGTAGAAATAGCTGCCCGGCACCAGCGTCACGCCCTGCTCGAGCGCGAACTCCTCCGCCCCTTCGCCCGACAGCAGCACGTGCGGCGTGCGCTCCATCACCATGCGCGCGAGCTCGATCGGGTTCCTGATGTGGCGGACGCCGGCGACCGCGCCGGCCTTCTGCGTCGCGCCGTCCATGATCGCCGCGTCGAGCTCGTTGATGCCCGCATGGCTGAACACCGCGCCCTTGCCGGCGTTGAAGTACGGCGAGTCCTCGAGGATGCGCACCGCGGCGACGGTCGCGTCGAGGCTGCTGCCGCCCTGCTCGAGCACCGCGTAGCCGGCGTCGAGCGCGCGGCCGAGGTCCGCGCGATAGGCTTTCTCGGCTTCCGCAGTCATCGACGCGCGGCTGATCACGCCGGCGCCGCCGTGTATGGCGATCGAAATCATCGGTGGGTCTCCGTCGGCGGCCATGGCCGCGGGCGCCGCCGCCAGGCAGGCCAGCAACGCCAGGATTCGGGGCATGCTCATCGTTCCGCTATTATCCGTGAATCCGCCCCCCGCGGGCGAGCGCCGGACATGCCTTGACGAGGTCCACCGCCCGATGAGCATTCACAGGCCCGCCCTGGTCGCGGCGCTCGCCGCCCTGGCCGCCGCCTGCGGCGGCAACGGCGATGCGATGCTCGGCACGCTCGAGCGCGACCGCGTCGAGCTGGTCGCCGAGGCGCGGGAACCGATCGTCGAGATCGCGGTGCGCGAGGGCGACGTGGTGGAGGAGGGCCGGCTGCTGCTGCGCCTCGATCCGTCCGCGGTCGAGGCGCGCCTCGCGCAGGCCCGCTCGCTGGCCGCCCAGGCCGAGCGCCGCCACGCCGAGCTCGCCGCCGGCGCGCGCAGCGAGGTGCGGCGCGAGGCGTCCGCCCGCGTCGCCGCCGCCGCCGCCCGGTCCAGGGCGGAACTGCAGGAATTCGAGCGCGTCGAGAAGCTGGTCGCCGACGGCATGCTGCCGGCCTCGGCGCTCGACCGGCAGCGCGCGCTGAAGGACGGCACTGCCGCGGAGGAGAATGCCGCGCGCGAGCGGCTCGCCGAGCTCGAGCACGGCACGCGCGCGGAGGTGCTCGACCAGGCCGCCGCCGCGCTCGCCGCAGCGCGCGCCGAGGTCGCGGGCCTCGAGCTGTCGCTCGCGCGGCACACCGTGGTCGCGCCGCGCGCCGGCATCGTCGATGCGCTGCCCTACGAGCTGGGCGAGCGGCCGCCGGCCGGCGCGCCGGTCGTCGTGCTGCTGGCCGCGGGACAGCCGTACGCGCGCGTGTTCATACCGGAGCCGCGGCGCGCGGGCGTGGCAGCCGGCGACCCGGCCACGATCCGCATCGACGGCAGCGACCGCGACTGGCGCGCCGAGGTCCGCTACGTCTCCTCCGAGGCGGCCTTCACGCCGTATTACTCGCTGAACGAGCGCGACCGCGGGCGCCTGTCGTTCCTCGCCGAGATCGTGCTGATCGAGCCGGAGGCGGCGCAGCTGCCGTCCGGCATGCCGGTCGAGGCGCGCCTGCTGGAAGACCGGGCCGGGCCGTGAGCCACGCGATCACCGCGCGCGGGCTGGCGCGGCATTTCGGCCACGTCGCCGCGGTGGACGGCATCGACCTCGACATCCCGCGCGCCCAGATCTACGGCTTCCTCGGCCCGAACGGCTCCGGCAAATCGACCACCATCCGCCTGCTGTGCGGCCTGCTGGTGCCGACCCGCGGCACGGTCCGGGTGCTCGGCCACGAGGTGCCGCGCGAGGCCGAGGTCGTGCGCCGCAAGCTCGGCTACATGACCCAGCGCTTCTCGCTGTGGGACGACCTGAGCGTGCTGGAGAACCTCGAGTTCATGAGCCGCGTGTACGGGCTCGACCGCGCGCTGCGCCGCGAGCGCGTCGCCGACCGCATCGCGACCTACGACCTGGCCGCGCTGGTGCGCCAGCGCGCCGGCACGCTGTCCGGCGGCCAGCGCCAGCGCCTGGCGCTCGCAGCGGCGACGTTGCACGACCCCGAGCTCCTGCTGCTCGACGAGCCGACCAGCGCCGTGGATCCGCAGAGCCGGCGCGACTTCTGGGAGAGCCTGTTCGCGCTGGTCGCGCGCGGCACGACGATCCTGGTCTCGACGCATTACATGGACGAGGCGGAGCGCTGCCACCGGCTCGCGATCCTCGACCGCGGCCGCATCGCCGCCGAGGGCGAGCCGAAGCAGCTCGCGCGCGACATCGACGCGACCGTGCTCGAGATCGCCTGCGCCGACCTGGTCGCGGCGCGGCGCGCGCTGGCGACGCTGCCGGAGGTGCGCAGCATTGCCCAGCTCGGCCACCGCCTGCGCGTGCTGCTGCGCCGCGACGCCGCCGCGCCGGAGGACGCGCTGCGCGCCGCGCTGGCGCCGCTGTGCGCCGACGCCACGGTGCAGCGCACCGGCGCCTCGCTCGAGGACGTCTTCGTCGCCGTCACGCGCCTGCGCAACGGCGCCGATCCCGCCGCGGAGCGCGCCGCATGAAGTGGCTCGAGCGGCTCGCCGCGATCGCCTTCAAGGAAGTGCGCCAGCTGGCGCGCGACCGCATCACGATCGGCCTGATCGTCGGCATCCCGACCATCCAGCTGCTGCTGTTCGGCTATGCGATCAACTTCGACGTGCGCGGCGTCTCGACCGTGGTGCTCGACCAGGCGCAGACCTCGCTGTCGCGGCGCCTGGTCGGCGACCTTGGTGCGACCCAGGTGCTCGGCGAAGTGACCCAGGCCGGCAGCGAGCGCGACCTGCGCCGGCGCATCCAGAAAGGGGACGCACACGTCGGCATCATCATCCCGCCGGACCTAGAACGGCGTGTGGCGGAGGGCGGCCGCGCGGCGCTGCAGATCGTCGTCGACGGCAGCGAGCCGGCGCTCGAGGGCGTCGCCGAGGGCCTCGGCGCCATGCCGCTGCTGCGCCGGCCTGGCGTCGCCGCGACGCCGCGCCCGGTCGAGATCCTGGTGGCCTACAACCCGGCGCGGCGCACGGCCGTGCAGATCGTGCCGGCGCTGTGCGGCGTGATCCTGACGATGACCATGGTGATCTTCACCGCCAGCGCGATCGTGCGCGAGCGCGAGCGCGGAAACCTCGAGCTCCTGATCACGACGCCGGTGACGCGCGGGCAGCTGATGGCCGGCAAGCTGCTGCCCTACGTCGTCATCGGCCTGATCCAGACGACGCTGATCCTGCTGCTCGGCTACTGGCTGTTCGACGTGCCGGTGGCCGGCAGCCTGTTCGAGCTGTACCTCGGGGCGCTGCTGTTCATCGCCGCGTCGCTGTCGCTCGGGCTCTTCATCTCGACGCTGGCGCAGACCCAGTTCCAGGCCATGCAGATGGCGATCGTGACCATGCTGCCGTCGATCCTGATGTCCGGCTTCATGTTCCCGTTCGAGGGCATGCCGGCGGCGGCGCAGGCCATCGCCCAGGTGCTGCCGCTGACCCACTTCAACGAGATCATCCGCGGCATCGTGCTGCGCGGCGCCGGCCTCGCCGACATGGCGCCGCAGGTCGGCAAGCTCACCGCCTTCCTGGCCGTGATGCTGGTCCTGTCCATCGCCCGCTTCCACAAGCGCCTCGACTAAGCACCGCGCCGGGGACTGTCCCCTTTGAACGGGCGCATAGCGCCCGTTCAAAGGCGGACTGTCCCCTCTTGCCGAGGCACTGCGCCGGGGACTGTCCCTTTTTTCCTTCGGAAAAAAGTGGACTGTCCCCTCTTCCCGTCAGTCGCCGCTCGCCGTCACCCCCTGCAACTGCCGCTCATAATCCGCAGCATCGAAGTTGCCGCGTGAATTGGCGATCAGGCCGTCGGGCCCGACGGCCCACTCCTCGTAGCCGCTGATGTTGACGGTGGCGCCGGTTCCGCCCGGCCCCGTGTTGGTGCCCGTGAGCGTCCATCGATAGCGGTAACCGCCGCCATGACGCTCGAGCGCATCCATCGCGACCACCAGGTCGGGGAATGCCGTCATGAACGAGCGCGCCGCCTCCGCGATCGCCGCGCGGCCGACGGCCGGCTCGCCGTCGTTGATCGTGAGCGATCCGCCTGCCGAGAAGAACGCCGCGACGCGAGCCGGGTCCTGGCTGCACCAGGCGGCCGTGTAGCGGGCGGCGAAGTCCTGCATGTGCGCCGTGTCGTTCGCGTAGTGCAGGCGCAGCAGGTCGGCGCCGAAGTCGCCCTCGAAATCGCGCCAGACCGAATGCGCGTGATTGGCGTCGTTCTGCGTGTTGTCGTACTCGATCAGGAACGACGGTCCCTGCACGCGGAAATAATGCGGCTGGCCGCGCTCGGTGGATCCTGCCCAGGCGAAGCCGATCCGCTCGATGCCGCCGTCGCGGATCCGCTGCCAGCGCGCGGCGGCGATGGCGGGCGCCATCAGCGTGGTGTACGAATCGATCAGCGATTCGAGGCTGGCGCGCTGCCCGGCGGTCAACTCCGCGGCCGTGAGCCCTGCCGGCGACAATGGCGCGACCGGCCATCCATTCCCGGTGACGATGTCCGGCAGCGCGGCGTCGGCGAACACGGCCGTGGCGCGCTGCGATTCCGTGAGCGACTGCACGAGCGCGCGGGCGCGGTCTTCCTGGTCGCCGAGCAGGCGCTGACCCTTGCCGGGTCCGTCTCGCAGCTCGGCCGGGTTGGTGCCCGTGAAGGTCGGCGTGCTGACCGTGACGCGGCCGTCGACGACGGTGAAGTTGAGCGAGAGATGGTGGCCCTCGAAGCGCCAGCCCCAGGTGCCGAGCGGATCGGGCGTGCCGAACACGGAGACGAAGTATTCCAGCTCGTCGCGCCGCAGCCGGTTTCTCTGCATCGCGCGGACGACGATCTCGAGTTGCATGATCGCGTCGGCGGTCAGGTAGCCGCGCTCGCTGAGGCCGGACTTGAGCAGCTCGCGCGCGGCGGCCTGCTGGGCGGCGTCGAGTTCGCGCAGCATTACGCCCTGGCGCGCGAACATCTCGGGCGGCAGGAAATGCCATTGCATGCGGTCGGGTGACGCGAGCTCGAACGCGGCGCGGCTGCGCTGCGCGGGAGCGAGGGCCGCGAGGAATGCCTGCGCGGCCTCCGCCATCGCCTGCGCGCCGCCGGCATGGGCGATGGCAGCGCCTGGAGCGGCGAATGCCGCCAGCGCGAGCAGCGCCGCCGCGATGGCCCGATGGTTCATCCTGCGTACCAGGCGGCTGCCGGGGCTAGCCGGCCAGCAGCACGATGTCCCAGCGCAGGGCGATCGAATCGGGCTCGGCACCGGTCTCCCTGGGCGTGCATGGCCTTCGCTTGATCAGCGGCATCCTGTCCCACCGGCCCAACACTGACAACCGGGACGGGGACTGTCCCCTCTTATCCCACCGTGCTATCCTGCGCGCCGGCCTCTGTATGAATTCCAGCATTATCAAGCGCTTG
>CAYXUJ010000072.1:0-3723 GCA_964468395.1 uncultured Steroidobacteraceae bacterium | reverse complement strand
TATATTGAAAGGGTGCGTCCCCTTCGCTCATTCGAGCCGATTGCGCGGCGAAATGCGCGCCTGCTGATCCTCGGCAGCCTGCCGAGCGTCGCCTCGCTCGCGGCGGGCGAGTACTACGCGCATCCGCGCAACCAGTTCTGGCCGATCGTCGGCGCAATCTGCGGCTTCGATGCCGCCGCGCCGTACGCGCGCCGCAAGGCGGCGCTCACCGCTGCCGGGATCGCGCTCTGGGACGTCGTCGGCAGCGGCGTCCGGCCGGGCAGCCTCGACTCGGCCATCGACGATGCGACCGTGGTCGCCAACGACTTCCCGGCCTTCCTCGCCGCGCACCCGCGCATCGCACGCGTCTGCTTCAACGGCCGCAAGGCCGAAGCCGCCTGGCGCCGCCACGTCGCGGCGCGGCTGCCGGCCGCCCGCCAACTCGACTGCCGCCTGCTGCCCTCGACCAGCCCGGCCCACGCCGGGATGAGTTATCGTCGCAAGCTGCAACTCTGGCGGAGCGCGCTCGCATGCTGAATCGCAGGCAATTGTTGCAGGGTCTCGGCGCCGGCGCGCTGTACGGCAGCGCCACGCTGCGGCTCGCGGCGCAGGCGTCGCCGCCCGAAGCGCTGGTGATCGGCGCCGGCGGCGCCGGGCTCACCGCCGCCAGGCAGCTGCTGGCAGCCGGCATTCCCGTGCTCGTGCTCGAGGCGCGCGACCGCATCGGCGGGCGCGCCTTCACCGACACCAGCCTGGGCGTCGCCTGGGATCGCGGCTGTTCCTGGCTGCATTCGTCGAACATCAATCCCTGGGTCGCGTACGCGCGCAGCAACGAGTTCGAGCTCATCCCCGACCGCTTCCTGCGCCACATGTACGACGGCGCCCGCCGCATGGGCGGCGCCGAGACCGCGGGCTATCGTGCGGTCAGCGAGCGCATGGAGCGTGAGCTCGGCGACGCCGGCCGTCGCGGCCTCGACATCCCGGCCGCCGCCGCTTTCACGCAGGCGACGCTGGCCGACCCCTGGTACGCGATGGCGGAGTCCGACCTCACCGGCTGGGAGGGCGTCGAGCCGTCGAATTTCTCCGCGCTCGATTCCTTCCAGTACGACGAGGACGGCGAGGACCTGATGATCCCGCGCGGCTACGGCGCGCTGCTCGCGCACTATGCGAAGGACGTGCCGGTGCGGCTGCGCGCGCCGGTGTCGCGCATCCGCTGGACCGCGCGCGGCGTCACGGCCGAGTCCGCGGCCGGGTCGTTCAGCGCCCGCATCGCGATCGTTGCGCTGCCGTCGGCGGTGATCGCGGACGGCGCCGTCGTGTTCGCGCCGCAGCTGCCGGTGGAGGTGCTGCAGGCGCACCACGACCTGCCGCTCGGCCTGCTCGACAAGGTGGCGCTGAAGTTCAAGCGCAACGTATTCCCGTCGGAACGCACCGAGTTCCTGCAGCAGCGGCGCAGCGACGGGCGCGGAATGGAGTTCCTGACCCGGCACTGGGGCGAGAATTTCTGCGTCGGCTTCGCCGGCGGCCGCTTCGCGCACGAGCTCGAGGCGGCCGGCGAGCCGGCGGCGATCGAGCAGGCGCTGGCCGAGCTCACGGCGATGCTGGGCGGCGACGTGCGCAAGCATTTCGATCGCGGCGCGGCGACCGCCTGGGCCGCCGACCCGTTCGCGCGCGGCGCCTACTCGCACTGCGTGCCGGGCCGCTACGGCGCGCGCGCGATCCTGACCCGCCCGGTCGGCGGGCGCATCCTGTTCGCGGGCGAGCACGTGGAGCAGGCAGCCTACGGCACGCTGCACGGCGCGCATCTCTCGGGCCTGCGCGCCGCCGCCGAGGCGCGCCGGCTGCTGCGCGGGTCGCCGGCATGAGCTTCGTGCTCTACGACTACCTGCCGTCCGGCAACGGCTACAAGTGCCGCCTCGTGCTGAAGGCGCTCGGGCGGCCCTATGAGCTGCGCCAGCTCGACATCGTCGCCGGCGCGAGCCGCACGCCCGAGTACCTGGCGCTCAACCCGAACGGCAAGATCCCGGTGCTGGTGGTGCCGGGCCGCGGCCCGATCGCCGAGAGCCACGCGATCATCGGCTACCTGGCGGAGGGCTCGCCGCTCGTGCCGGGCGATCCCTACGAGCGGGCGCTGATGTGGCAGTGGATGTGCTTCGAGCAGTACCAGCTCGAGCCCGGCGTCGCCACCGTGCGCTTCTGGCTGCATTCGCTGGGCAAGACGCCCGCCGAGCTGGGCGAACGCTACACGGAGCGCTTCCAGCGCGGCGCGGATGCGCTCGCGGTGCTCGAGCGCGGGCTGACCGGCCGGCGCTGGCTGGTCGGAGACCGCCCGACGCTCGCCGACATCGCGCTGTTCGCCTACACGCACGTTGCCGGCGAGGCCGGCTACCGGCTCGCGGACTACCCGGCGATCGAGGCGTGGATCGCCCGCTTCAAGGCGCTGCCCTGGTACGCGCCGATCACCGAGCCCTGACCGGGTCGTGACCACGGCCCCGACGCGCCGCGAGGCGTTCCGCTTCTGGCTGAAGCTCGGGTTCATTTCTTTCGGCGGGCCCGCCGGGCAGATCGCGATCCTGCACCGCGAGGTGGTCGAGCGCCGCCGCTGGATCGACGACCGCGCGTTCATGCAGGCGCTCAACTTCTGCATGCTGCTGCCGGGGCCGGAGGCGCTGCAGCTCGCAATCTGGCTCGGCTGGCGCCTGCACGGCGTGGCCGGCGGCATCGTCGCCGGCGTCTGTTTCATCGTGCCGGCGATGGCGCTGCTGCTCGGCCTGTCGTTCGTCTATGCGCTGCACGGCGAGCTGCCGCTGGTCGCTGCCGCGATCATGGGCCTGCAGGCGACGGTGATCGCGCTGATCGCGCAGGCGCTCTTGCGGCTCGCGCGCCGTGCGCTGACGCAGCCGCTGCACTGGGCGCTGGCCATTGCCGCGCTGGTGCTGATGGCGGGGCGCCTGGCGCCATTCCCGCTGGTGCTCGCGGGCGCGGCCCTGCTTGGCCTGCTGGCAGGCCGCGGCGGCGGCGCGCCAGCGGCGGCTCCGCACGGTGCGCCGGCGGCATTTCCCTGGCGCAGCGCGGCGTCGGGACTCGCATTGTGGGCCCTGCCGTTCGCGGCGGTGGTCGCGCTCGCGGGTGCGGACTCGTTCTTCGCCGGGCTCTACCGCTTCTTCACGACCGCGGCGCTGGTCACCTTCGGCGGCGCTTACGCCGTGCTCACCTGGGTGAGCCAGCAGGCGGTCGAAGTGCACGGCTGGCTCACGCAGGCGGAGGCCGTCGCCGGCCTCGCGCTCGCCGAGACGACGCCGGGACCGCTGATCATCGTGCTGCAGTTCATCGGCTTCATGGCCGGCTGGCACCAGGCGGCGGGCGCGGGCGCGGCGGCGACGGCGACGACCGCGGCGCTGCTGACGTCCTGGGCGACGTTCCTGCCGTCTTTCGTCTTCATCCTGGTGGGTGCGCCGTACGTCGAGCGCCTGGCATCGAACGCTCGCGCCGCGGCGGCGCTCGCCGGCGTGACCGCCGCGGTGGTCGGCGTGATCGGCAGCCTCGCCATCGCCTTCGGCCAGAGCGTGCTGCTGCCGGAAGGCCCGGCGGCGCCGGCCTGGGGTGCGGTCGCGATCGCCGCCGTCGCGCTCGTGCTGCTGGAGCGCACGCGGCTCGACGTGCTGTGGGTGATCGCGGCGGGTGCTGCCGCCGGGCTTGCGCTAGGCTTCGCGGGATGAAGTACCTGCACACCATGGTGCGCGT
>CAYXUJ010000071.1:0-11446 GCA_964468395.1 uncultured Steroidobacteraceae bacterium | reverse complement strand
GGGGGGCTTGTGAGCGCAGCTTCCATGGCCGAGACCGCTGCGGTCGCGCGCGGATCCGTGCCGTTCGAGTTTCGTGCGACCGGGGGCGAGTACTTCCGGATCTGGATCGTCAACCTGCTGCTGACCATCCTCACGCTCGGCATCTATTCGGCCTGGGCGAAAGTGCGCCGGCAGCGTTACCTGTACGGCAGTACCACGCTGGCCGGCAGCGCCTTCGAGTATCACGGCCAGCCGCTGCAGATCCTGAAGGGCCGGCTGATCGCGGTCGCGGCGCTCGTCCTGTACTCGCTCATCACCACCCGCTGGCCGCTCGCCGCGTTCATCCTGCTGCCGCTGCTGATGCTGGCAATGCCGTGGGTGATCGTGCAGTCGCGGCGCTTCCAGTTGCACATGAGTTCCTGGCGCAACATCCGCTTCCGCTTCGACGGACAGTACGGCGGAGCGCTGGCGGCCTACATCGGCTGGGGATTCCTGGCCGTCATCACCTTCTACCTGCTGGCACCGCTGTGGATCTACAAGCGCGTGAATTTCCTGCTGTCGAACACGAGGTTCGGGACGCAGGGATTCGAGTTCCACACCGGCGTCGGGCGCTATTTCGGCTTCTACTTCATCACGCTGGGACTGGCGATCGCGGCGTTCTTCGGCTTGGCGCTGTTCGGCGGCGGTCTCGCCGCGGCGGCAGCCGCCGGCGGCCAATCTCTCTCCACCGCAGCCGTCGTGTTCTACCTGGCAATCGGCGTGATTGCGCTGCTTGGTGTACCGCTCACCCTGGGAGCGTACTGGGAACGCTCGTTCACGAACGCGGCCTACGACGGCCTGGCGATCGGACCGCATCGCCTGCGTTGCCGGCTGCGCACCGGCCGCCTGCTGTGGCTGTACGCGACCAACGTGCTCGGCGTGCTGCTGACGCTCGGGCTGTTCTACCCGTGGGCGCTGATCCGGCGCCTCCGTTACCAGCTCGAATGCATGAGCGTCGAGACCCAGGGCTCCCTGGACGAATTCCTCGCGGCGGCCGCGCCGGCCACCTCGGCAACCGGCGAGGCGGTCGGGGAGTTCTTCGAGGTCGACATCGGCCTGTGAGCCGGGCGCCGTGATCGAGGGGCGCTATCTCGACGGCCGGTCTGCCGTTGCGCAGCCTGCTCGCCTGGCGATCGACCCCGACCGGTCCGTGCGTCTCGAGGGCGCTGCGGACTCGCGCCGCGTGCCGCTGGCGGCCGTGAAATTCTCGCAGCGCATCGGCAGCATTCCGCGCCGGGTCACGTTCGAGGACGGCGCGGTGTTCGAGACGCCCGACAACGATGGCGTGGATGCGGCGCTCGAGGCCGTCGGGATCGGCCGGCGCTCGCAATGGGTGCACCGGTGGGAGCGTCACTGGCCGGGCGCCATCGCCGCGCTCGTGGCCGTCGCCGCCGTGTCCTGGGCGTTCGTGCAGTTCGGCATCCCGGCACTCGCCGGCGCGGCGGCCCGGGCCATGCCGCCATCGGTGGATGCCATGATCGGCACGGAGGGTCTCGAGTTGCTGGACCGCGCGGTGTTTGCGCCGTCGGCGCTTCCGGCAGGGCGCAGGGGCGAGCTCGCCGGGCAACTGGCCGCCATGACGGCGCAGCTCGACCGCGGCCACGCATACCGCCTCGAGCTGCGCCGCGGCGGGCGCATCGGTGCCAATGCCTTTGCCCTGCCGGCGGGCATCATCGTCGTCACGGATGAACTGGTCGCACTCGCACGCGACGACCAGGAAATTGCGGCGGTGCTGGCCCACGAGATCGGCCACATCCGCGGCCGCCATGCGCTGCGCATGCTGTTGCAGGACGCCGGCGTCGCCGCGCTGGCGTTCGCGCTGCTCGGCGACATCGGGTCGGCGTCGTCGCTTGCGGCTGCAATACCGGTCGTGCTGGTCCAGGCCAAGCACTCGCGCGACTTCGAGCGGGAGGCCGACGAGTTCGCGCGGCAGTGGCTGCGCAGCCGGCAGTTACCCGAGGATCGCCTGGGCGCGATGCTGTGCCGGCTCGAAAAAGCCGGCGACGGCGTTCCCTACCTCTCGACCCATCCGCCCCTCGAGGAGCGGGCGCGCTGCCGGTGAGGACGCTACGGTACCGTGCAGTTGAACGAGATCACGATGCGCACGGCATCCGGCTGGTCGCACTGAAACGGATCGACCCAGTGGTTGAGCCACGACGGGAAGACGATGATCTCGCCCGCGTTCGGCTGCACGGTATACCGCGAGCCCATCCACGGCGGCCTGACCTGCTGGCGCTGCATGCCCGGGGTGTCGTGCGCATTGAGGTTCAGCCGTGGATCCTGGAAATTGATCGTGCCGCCTTTCATGCCGGCCGGCACGCTGAGATAGAGCGCGCCGCTCAGCAGGTTCGACGCGTGGTTGTGCGGCACGTTGTAGTCGCCGGCGCGATTGATGACCGTCCAGCCGTTGACCGCGAGCTGCAGCTCGTTCCGGCAGCCGAAGACATCCGTGCAGTACCGGAAAAGCGCCTGCGTGATCGCTTCGCGCATCGCCGGAAACTGCCGGTACTCCGGCGCGAACAGGTTCCTGCTCGAGTGCCAGCCGCCGCGATTCGCCAGCGACTCGCCCGGCGCTGCGGCGCGCAATGACAGCAGGTACTCGCAGATCTCCATGCGCTGCGCCGGCGTCAGTCCGGTCATGTCGCGCATCACGGGCGTGGTGAAGATGTGATCGAGCATGGCTACCCGCAGCTGACCGTCGTGCCTGGGCGCGCCGCGATCCGCCAGGGATCAAGAGGGGACAGTCCACCTTTTCCGCTGCGCGGAAAAGGGGACAGTCCCCTTAGAACGGCACCCCGTGCGTGGCGCCCGCCATGCACAGCAGCATCGGGATCGACAGCACGAAGTTCGTGCGCGAGGCGAGCAGCGCCGTCTTGCGCGCGGCGGCCTTCTGCTCGTCGCTGGCGGCGACTATGCCCAGGATCTTCTTCTGGTTCGGCCAGATCAGGACCCAGACGTTGAACAGCATGATGGTGCCGAGCCAGGCGCCGACGCCGATCACGAACTGGTAGGCGTTGAAGGCATCGCCGGCCATGCCGAGCGCGAACGCGCCGGCCAGGTTGCCAGCCCGCGCCAGGTACCAGGCGCCGGTGAGCCAGGTTGCGAGCGCCGACCAGCGGAACCACAGCAATGCCAGCGGCGCGACGTATTTCGAGATGCCGGCGCCGCCGGGCCCGCCCTTGTCGGCCGCAGCCACTGCCATGGCGGGCGTCTGCACCGCATTGAAGTAGTACAGCAGGCCGATCCAGGTGATGCCGGCGAGGATGTGCAGCCAGCGCGCGAGGCCGAGTTCGTTCCAGCCGCCGTCCACGGCGAACACGGCGAACAGGATCGCGAGCACGAAGCCGGTGATGACGGAGCCCTTGACGCTCATGAGCGGGTTCATGGGTACCCCCTTGTGTGCGTTGAAGAATAGGCCAGCAGGTCCCATAATTCAACGCGTTAGCGTCTGCCGACCATGGACGAACGCGGTCCCAGTTCCCCGTGCCTCAACATCTGCTCGCTGGACGGCCGCGGCGTCTGCAGGGGCTGCTTCCGGACGCTGGCGGAAATCGCTGACTGGACGCGCATGAGCGCGGGCGAACAATGGGCCGTGGTCGACCGGGCGGAGCGGCGGCGGCTGGCGGACGAACAGGAGCGCGGCATCCGATGACTGACGAAGCGACGGCCCGGCGGATCCGGGAGCAACTCGACTCGGCGCCGGTGGTGCTGTTCATGAAGGGCACGCCGGATTTCCCCCAGTGCGGCTTCTCCGCGCAGACCGCGGCCGCGCTGCGCGCGCTGCAGGCGCAGTACCGCCACGTGAACATCTTCGAGGAGCCGGAACTGCGCGAGGCGCTGAAGGCGTACTCGAACTGGCCGACCTACCCGCAGCTCTACGTGAAGGGCGAGCTGGTCGGCGGCTGCGACATCGTGCTCGAGATGTACCGCTCGGGCGAGCTCAGGACGCTGTTGCAGGAAGCCGGCGCGGTCGCCTGACCCCGGCAATTCACTCCGGCGCGGGTTCAAGCAGCGGGTTGGGCGGCTCGGCCTGCGTCGCGCCCGCGAGCCGGAGCGCCGCCGCCTCGTAGAGCGGCTGGAACTGGTTGCAGACCACGCAGAAGAGGTCGGCCGTGCGCTCGGCGTCGTAGGCGGCGGAATGCGCCTCCTGCGCGTCCCACTCCAGGCCGGCAGCGACCACCGCGCGCGACAGAACCGTCTGGCCGAAGGCGACGCCGGCGAGCGTCGCCGTGTCGAAGCACGAGAACGGGTGGAAGGGATTGCGCTTGATGCCGGCGCGAGCCACGGCGGCGTTGACGAAGCCGAGATCGAACGACGCATTGTGGCCGACCAGGATCGCGCGGGTGCACTGGTGTTCGCGCACCGCGCGGCGCACCTCGCCGAAGATCGAGCCGAGCGCGTCGCTCTCGGTGCTGGCGATGCGCAGCGGATGGTGCGGATCGATGCCATTGACCGCGAGCGAGGCCGGGTCCAGCCGGCCGCCCTGGAAGGGCCGCACGTGCTCGCGCACGGTCGCGGCGCGCGACATGCGCCCGTCGGCGTCGATCGTCAGGATCACCGCGGCGATCTCCAGCAGCGCGTCGGTCGCGGCATTGAAGCCGCCGGTCTCGACGTCGACGACCACCGGCAGGAAGCCGCGGAAGCGGTCGCGCATGGCGATGGGTGCGCCGTTCAACGCTGTGCCTCCGCCGCGCGCAGGCGCCAGGCGAGGCGCCCGCCGGCGCCCATCGGCACGACTTCGCCGGCGCCGAAGGCATAGCTCGCTGGCACGGTCCACTCCTCGCGCTGCAGCGTGACCGTGCCGTCGTTGCGCGGCAGCCGGTAGAAGTCGGCGCCGTGATGGCTCGCGAAGCCCTCGAGGCGGTCGAGCGCGCCGGCCTGCTCGAAGGCCGTGGCGTAGAGTTCGAGGGCGGCGTGCGCCGAGAACACGCCGGCGCAGCCGCAGGCCGATTCCTTGGCGGTGCGCGCGTGCGGCGCGCTGTCGGTGCCGAGGAAGAAGCGCGCGTCGCCGGAGACCGCCGCCTCGACCAGCGCCTCGCGGTCGCGCTCACGCTTCAGCAGCGGCAGGCAGTAGAGGTGCGGGCGCAGGCCGCCGTCGAACATCGCGCCGCGGTTCAGCAGGAGGTGCTGCGGCGTCAGCGTTGCCGCGACCAGCGGCCCGGCGGCGCGCACGAACGCGACGCCGGCCGCGGTGGTCGCGTGCTCGAGCACGACGCGCAACCGCGGATGGCGGCGCAGCAGCGGCGCGAGCTCGCGCTCGATGAACACGCTCTCCCGGTCGTACGGGTCGATGTCGGCGCCGGTCGCCTCGCCGTGGACCTGCAGCACGACGCCGCGCTCCTCCATGCACTCGAGCACCGCCTGGCAGCGTGCGAGCGAGGTGACGCCGGCATCCGCGTGCGTGGTGCTGCCGGCCGGGTAGCACTTGACGCCGGCGACGAAGCCGCTGGCGGCGGCACGGTCGATTTCCGCCGGATCCATGCCGTCGGTCAGGTACAGCGTCATCAGCGGCTGGAAGGCGCTGCCGGCGGGCAGGGCGCCGAGGATGCGCTCGCGATAACGGCGTGCGGCATCCACCGTCGTCACCGGCGGCTTGAGGTTCGGCATCACGATCGCGCGCGCGAACTGCCGGGCGCTGAAAGCCGCGACGGCGGCGAGTTCAGGCCCGTCCCGCAGGTGCAGGTGCCAGTCGTCCGGGCGTGCAATCGTCAGTGTGGAATTCGGGCTCGGCAAGGAAACTCGATTCTTGACCCGCGGGCACCGCAGAACAGATCATATCGGGCCGGCCGCCGGCAGGGGAGTGGAGCTGATGGCTGACGGCCCGAATAACGACGACGTCGATCCCCTCGAGACCCAGGAGTGGCTCGAATCGATCGATTCCGTGCTGAAAACGCACGGTCCGGTGCGTGCGCACTTCCTGCTCGACCGGCTGATCGACTACGCGCGCCGTTCCGGCGCCTGGCTGCCGTTCAAGGCCAATACCGCCTACGTCAACACGATCCACGTGTCGCGCGAGAAGCCCTATCCGGGCGATCGCGCTCTCGAGCGCCGCATCGAGGCGCTGATCCGCTGGAACGCCGTGGCAATGGTGGTGCACGCCAACCGCGTGAGCACGGAGTACGGCGGCCACATCGCCACCTACGCGTCGTCGGCGACGCTCTACGAAGTCGGCTTCAACCATTTCTGGCGCGCGCCGTCCGAGCACCACCGCGGCGACATGATCTTCGCCCAGGGCCACTCGAGCCCTGGCCTGTATGCGCGCGCCTACCTCGAGGGCCGGCTGACCGAGGAGCAGCTGCGCCGTTTCCGCCAGGAGGCCGGCGGCGAGGGCCTGTCGTCGTACCCGCACCCGTGGCTGATGCCCGATTTCTGGCAGTTCCCGACGGTCTCGATGGGACTGGGGCCGCTGCAGGCGATCATGCAGGCGCGCTTCGTGCGCTACCTCGAGCACCGCGGCCTGGTCGAGCCCTCGGACCAGAAGGTCTGGTGCTTCCTCGGCGACGGCGAGATGGACGAGCCGGAGTCGATGGGCGCGCTGACGATGCCGGTGCGCGAGAAGCTCGACAACCTCATCTTCGTCATCAATTGCAACCTGCAGCGGCTCGACGGGCCGGTGCGCGGCAACGGCAAGATCATCCAGGAACTCGAATCGGCGTTCCTCGGCGCGGGCTGGAACGTCATCAAGGTGATCTGGGGCTACCGCTGGGACCCGCTGCTCGCGCGCGACACGACCGGCGCGCTGCGCCGGCGCATGGAAGAAGCGGTGGACGGCGAGTACCAGAACTTCAAGGCCAAGGGCGGCGCCTACACGCGCGAGCATTTCTTCGGCAAGTATCCCGAGGCGCTAGAACTCGTCGCCAACATGTCGGACGACGAGATCGCGCTGCTGAACCGCGGCGGCCACGATGCGCAGAAGGTATGGAACGCCTATGCCGCGGCGGTGACGCACAAGGGGCGCCCGACCGTGATCCTCGCCAAGACCGTCAAGGGCTATGGCATGGGCAAGGCCGGCGAGGCCCTGAACGTCACGCACCAGCAGAAGAAGATGGACGAGGAGGCGCTGCGCGCGTTCCGCGACCGCTTCAACATCCCGGTCACGGACGAGGAGATCTCGCGGCTGCCGTTCTTCCGGCCCGCCGAGGACAGCCCGGAAATGCAGTACCTGCAGGGCCACCGCAAGGCGCTGGGCGGCTCGCTGCCGGTGCGGC
Organism: uncultured Steroidobacteraceae bacterium; assembly: GCA_964468395.1. Taxonomy (GTDB): domain Bacteria; phylum Pseudomonadota; class Gammaproteobacteria; order Steroidobacterales; family Steroidobacteraceae; genus SCUD01. The sequence continues at coordinate 4,220 of CAYXUJ010000071.1, read as the reverse complement.
GGACCGCGGCGCCGCCGCTCACCGTGCCGGCGCTGGAGGCGTTCAAGAGCCTGCTGGACGGCAGCGACGGGCGCGAGATCTCGACCACGATGGCCTGCGTGCGCATCCTGACGCAGTGGCTGAAGGACAAGAACATCGGCCCGCACGTCGTGCCGATCGTGCCGGACGAGGCGCGCACCTTCGGCATGGAGGGCCTGTTCCGCCAGGTCGGCATCTACTCGTCGGTCGGCCAGCTGTACACGCCGCAGGACGCCGACCAGCTGATGTACTACCGCGAGGACCGCAAGGGCCAGATCCTCGAGGAGGGCATCAACGAGGCGGGCGCCTTCTGCTCGTGGATGGCGGCCGGCACGGCCTACGCGAACCACGGGATCAACATGATCCCGCTGTACATCTTCTACTCGATGTTCGGCTTCCAGCGCATCGGCGACTTCGCCTGGGCCGCGGGCGACATGCAGGCGCGCGGCTTCCTGATCGGCGCGACCGCGGGGCGCACGACGCTGGCCGGCGAAGGGCTGCAGCACCAGGACGGCCACAGCCACCTGCTCGCGTCCACGATCCCGAACTGCGTCGCCTACGACCCCTGCTACGCCTACGAGCTCGCGGTGATCATGCAGGACGGCCTGCGCCGCATGGTCGCGGAGCAGGAGAGCGTCTTCTACTACATCACCTGCATGAACGAGAACTACGCGCAGCCGGCGATGCCGAAGGGCGTCGAGCAGGGCATCCTGCGCGGCATGTACCTGCTGCACATCGGCGGCCGCGGCACCGTGCGCGCGACGCTGCTGGGCTCGGGCACGATCCTGCGCGAGGCGCTGGCCGCGGCCGAGCTGCTCGAGTCCGAGTTCGGGATCCCGGCCGACGTGTTCAGCGTCACCAGCTTCTCCGAGCTGCGCCGCGAGGCCCAGTCCTGCGAGCGGCAGGCGATGCTGCGGCCGGCCGAGAAGCCGCCGCGGCCCTGGGTGCGCGAGTGCCTCGCAGGGCGCGAGGGACCGTTCATCGCTGCCACCGATTACATGAAGACGGTCGCCGACCAGATCCGCCAGTGGGTGCCCGGCCGCTACGTGACGCTCGGCACCGACGGCTTCGGCCGCAGCGACTCGCGCCAGGCGCTGCGTGAGCACTTCGAGGTCGGGCGCAACTGGATCGTGGTGGCGGCGCTGAAGGCGCTGGCCGACGACGGCAAGATGGACCAGGCGAGCGTCGCGCTCGCGATCCGCAAGTTCGGCATCGATCCGGCCAAGCCGGATCCGCGGATCAGCTGAGCACCGCGATGGCCGAACGGACCACCATCACCGTGCCGGACCTCGGCGAATTCCAGGACGTCGAGGTGATCGAGGTCCTGGTCAAGGCGGGCGACACCGTCGAGGTGGACACGCCGCTGATCACGCTCGAGACCGACAAGGCGACCATGGACGTGCCCTCGACGGCCGCCGGGCGCGTCGCGTCGCTGGCCGTGGCCAAGGGCGATCGCGTGTCGAAAGGCAGCGCGATCCTCGAGCTGGAGACCGCCGCCGCGCCGGCGCGCAAGGCTGCAGCCGCCAAGGGCCCTGCGGCTCCGACAGCCGGGGCCAAGCCGACGCCGACGACAGCCAGCGCCGCCATCGAAGTCCGCGTGCCGGACCTCGGCGACTTCAAGGATGTAGAGGTCATCGAAGTGCTGGTCGCGGCGGGCGACACGGTCGCACTCGAGACGCCGCTCATCACGCTCGAGACCGACAAGGCGACGATGGACGTGCCGTCGTCCGCCGCCGGCACGCTGACCAGGCTGCATGTCGCCAAGGGCGCGCGCGTCAATGCCGGCGACCTGGTCGCGACCGTTGCGGGCGAATCCATGCCGCCGGCGCGGCAAGCGACGACCGCAGCCGCGACGGCGCCCGCTCGCGCACCTGCAGCGGCGTCGCCGGCCACCGCGCCCGCGCGCACGCCGGCCGCGGCGCCGGCCGCCGCGATGGACACCGACATCCGGCGTGCCCACGCCGGCCCGTCGGTACGGCGCTTTGCCCGCGAGCTGGGCGTGGACCTGAACCGCGTCAGCGGCACGGGCGTCAAGGGCCGCATCACCGAGGACGACGTCAAGGCCTTCGTCAAGAAGGCGCTGGCAGGCGCGCCGGCGGCCGGAGCCGCCGCGGGCGCCGCGCTGCCGCGCGTGCCGGACGTGGATTTCGCGGCGTTCGGGCCGGTCGAGGTCAAGCCGCTCGGCCGCATCCAGCGCATCTCCGGCAGCCGCCTGCAGGCTGCGTGGGTCAACCTGCCGCACGTGACGCAGCATGACGAGGCGGACATCACCGAGCTCGAGGAGCTGCGCGCGTCGCTGAAGGACCGCGCCTCGGCGCGCGGCATCAAGCTGACGCCGCTTGCCTTCATCGCCCGCGCCTGCGCCAAGGTCATCGCCCGGTTCCCGAACTTCAACACCTCGCTCGACGCCTCGGGCCAGAACCTCGTGTTCAAGAAGTACCTGCACATCGGCTTCGCCGCCGACACGCCGAACGGCCTGGTCGTGCCGGTGATCCGCGACGCAGGGCGCAAGGACGTTTACGAGCTGGCACGCGACCTCGGCGACCTGGCCGGCAAGGCGCGCGCAGGCAAGCTCACCGCCGCCGAGATGCAGGGCGGCTGCTTCACGATCTCGAGCCTGGGCGGCATCGGTGGCACGGCCTTCACGCCGATCATCAATGCGCCAGAGGTCGCGATCCTCGGCGTGTCGCGTTCGCAGCAGCGGCCGGTCTGGCGGGGCGGCGCATTCGTGCCGCGGCTGATGCTGCCGCTGTCGCTGTCCTACGACCATCGCGTCATCGACGGCGCCGAGGCCGTGCGCTTCGTCGTCGCGCTGGCGGAGGCGCTCGCCGAGCCGCAGTCCCTGACCGAGGCAGTGCCGTGAGCAGCCTGGTCGAGCAGCGGGTCCCGGATCTCGGCGAGTTCCGGGACGTCGAGGTCATCGAGGTGCTGGTCCAGCCGGGCGACACGGTCGAGCCCGAGACGCCGCTGATCACGCTCGAGACCGACAAGGCGACGATGGACGTGCCGGCGACCGTCGCCGGCGTTGTGCGCGACGTGAAGGTGGCCAAGGGCGACCGCGTGTCGAAAGACTCGCTGATCGCGCTAGTGGCGCCCGGCGCGAGCGACACCGTGCGCCTGCCGGCGCTCGAGGCCGTGCCGGCCGCGGACCACGACAAGACCACCGTCATGCCGCCGCCGGCGGCGAAACCGCGAGCCGGGACGGCGCCGGCCAGGGAGCCCGCCGCCGACCTGAGCACGCAGCTGCTGGTGATCGGCGCCGGTCCCGGCGGCTACACGGCGGCATTCCGCGCCGCCGACCTCGGCCTGCGCGTGATGCTGGTGGATCGCTGGCCGCAGCTCGGCGGCGTCTGCCTGAACGTCGGCTGCATCCCGTCCAAGGCGCTGCTGCACGCCGCGCGCGTGATCGAGGAAGCCGAATCCATGTCGGCGCACGGCATCCGCTTCGGCAAGCCCGACATCGACACCGATGCGCTGAAGCAGTGGAAGAACAAGATCGTCGGCAAGCTGACCGCCGGGCTCACGATCCTGGCCAAGCAGCGCAAGGTGGAGGTGCAGCGCGGCTTCGCGCGCTTTGCCTCGCCGCACAGCATCAAGCTGCGCGCGGCCGACGGCGCCACGCAGGTCATTTCCTTCGAGCACTGCATCATCGCCGCCGGCTCGGAGCCTGCGCGGATTCCGGGCCTGCCGGACGACCCGCGCGTGCTGGACTCCACCGGCGCGCTCGACCTGAAAGACGTGCCGAAGCGCCTGCTCGTGATCGGCGGCGGCATCATCGGCCTGGAGATGGCCTGCGTGTACGACGCGCTGGGCTCCAGGGTCAGCGTCGTCGAGCTGACCGACACGCTGATGCCGGGCTGTGACCGCGACCTCGTCCGCACGCTCGAGAAACGCCTGCGCGGGCGCTACGCGTCGATCATGACCGGCACCAAGGTCACGGGCGTCACCGCCCGCGACGACGGCCTGCAGGTTGCATTCGAGGGCAAGAATGTGGACGGCCCGCAGACCTACGAGCGCGTGCTGTGCGCGGTCGGGCGCGTGCCGAACGGCAAGCTGATCAACGCCGAGGCGGCCGGCGTCACGGTGGACGCGCGGGGCTACGTGCCGGTGGACCGGCAACAGCGCACCAACGTGCCGCACATCTTCGCGATCGGCGACATCGTCGGCCAGCCGATGCTGGCCCACAAGGCGTCGCACGAAGG
>CAYXUJ010000070.1:0-11781 GCA_964468395.1 uncultured Steroidobacteraceae bacterium | reverse complement strand
GAGTTCAAGGGCACCGGCAACAGCGAGATCCACCTCGACCGCCGGATCTCCGAGAAGCGCGTGTTCCCGGCCTTCAACATCAACCGCTCGGGCACCCGCCGCGAGGAACTGATCACGACCCAGGACGAGTTGGCGAAGATCTGGATCCTGCGGAAGCTCCTGCACCCGATGGACGAGCTGGCCGCGGTCGAGTTCCTGCTCGACAAGATGAAGGACACGAAGACCAACGGCGAATTCTTCGATTCGATGAAGCGCGGATGACCGCGGCGCTGCGCCACCTGCGCCGGGTCGACCCGGTGATGGCGCAGCTCATCCGCCGCGCCGGCCCCTACGTCCCGAAACCCGAGCGCGGCATCGGCGCCTACGAGGCGCTGGTGAGCGCCGTCGCGCACCAGCAGCTCACCGGCAAGGCCGCGCGCACGATCCTGGGCCGTTTCTACGCGCTCTACGGCGGCGACTGCTGCCCGGAGCCGGCGAGGCTGGTCGAGACGCCGGACGAGGCGCTGCGCGGCTGCGGCTTCTCGCGCGCCAAGGCGGCCTCGCTCAAGGACATCGCCGCGCGGACCCTCGACGGCACCATCCCCGACCGGCGCACGCTCGGGCGCATGCGCAACGAGGCCATCATCGAGCGGCTGACCGAGGCCCGCGGCGTCGGTCGTTGGACGGTCGAGATGTTCCTGATGTTCACGCTGGCGCGGCCCGACGTGCTGCCGGTGGACGACTACGGCATCCGCCTGGGTTACCGTATCGCCTACGGCCGGCGCACCCTGCCGAAACCGAAGGCGCTGGCGAAGCTGGGCGAGTGCTGGGCGCCGTACCGGACCACGGCGGCGTGGTACCTGTGGCGGGCCGTGGACCTCGAGAGGGAGGCGCGTGCAAAAACTGGCTGAACTGCTGAAGACGCGTCGCGTCGTCCTGGGCGACGGCGCCATGGGCACGATGCTGCAGGTCGCCGGGCTGACGGACGGTGCGCCAGAACGCTGGAACGTCGAGCGGCCCGAGGTCGTCTCGGCGATCCACCGCGCGTACGTGGAGGCGGGCAGCGACTTCATCTCGACCAACACCTTCGGCGGCACGCGCAATCGCCTGCAGCTCGACGGCCTCGCGGACCGCGTTGCGGAACTGAACGAGGCCGGCGCGCGCCTGGCCCGGGAGGCGGCCGGCGACCGGCTGGTCGCGGGCTCCATCGGCCCGAGCGGCGAGCTGATGGAGCCGCTCGGAACCCTGACCCCCGACGGCGCGCGCGAGTCGTTCGCGGAGCAGGCGCGGGCGCTTGCGGCCGGCGGCGTGGACTTCGCGCTGGTCGAGACCATGAGCGCGCTCGAGGAAGTGCAGGCGGCGGTGGACGGCGCGCGCGCAGCGGGCCTGCCGGTTGCCGTGACCCTGAGCTTCGACACGCATTTCCGGACCATGATGGGCGTGAAGCCGGCCGACGCAGTGCGGACCATCGCCGCCTGGGGCGTCGGCGTGATCGGCGCGAACTGCGGCAACGGCCCGGCCGAGATCGGGCGCATCCTCGGGGAGATGGCGGAGGCCAGGCCCGACGGCGTCTTCCTGATGGCGAAGTCGAACGCCGGCCGGCCGCGCTGGAAGGACGATCGCATCACCTACGGCGGCACGCCGGAACTGATGGCGGACTACGCGCGCCAGATGGCGGCGCTGGGCGTCGCCGTCGTCGGCGGCTGCTGCGGCAGCACGCCGGAGCACATCTTGGCCATGCGCAAGGCGCTGGACGCGCTGGGCTAGGCCCGGCGAGTCGCTCGATAACTGGCCGTTTGCGCGAGATTTGCCGGGGGCGGCTGCCTTGCGGCCAATCGCTGCCGTGCTAACGTAATTGCACCACTCGTACCGGCAGGCGGGGGCGGGTCTATGCCAGTTCGCGCATGGTTGCTTGGGACCGCCGTGGCGGGCCTGCTGCCACTCGGCGGGCTGGCGCCGGCGGCGGCTGCCGAACCGGTCATCACGCCGCCGCGCATGGGTCCGCGGTCGGGCGATTATTCGGAGTGTTATCCGATCGGCTCGCAGCAATTCGGCCGCGAGGGCCGCATCGTCGTCGAAGCCGAGATACAGCCGGATGGTAGCGCTACCGTGCTGCGCTTTCCCGCCGGCGCCGAAAGCTGGCAGAAGACCGCAGCCGAGTGCGTCGTCAGCCAGATGAAATTCACGCCCGCCACCCGCGATGGCAAGCCCGTCGTGGCGGTTGCGACGCTGCCGATCCACTTCAGCCTGTCCGGCAGCTCCGGCAAGGCGCCGGCGATGCACTGGCCGGAACTGCGTTCCGATGCCGGCGAAGTCGAGGCGGCATACCGCGACTGTTATCCGGCCGGGCACGCCACCGAGCAGGTTTCGGTCTACCGGTTCACGGTCGGCGTGGACGGCAAGACGCGCGGCATCAAGTTGCTCGAATCCGGTGGCGACGATGCGCTGGACGATGCAGGGCACTGCATCATCGGCAAACTGCGGTTCCGGCCCCTGTTGCGCGGCGGCCAGGCGGTCAAGTCGACGCTGTCATGGCCGCTGCGTGTCGCGCCACCAGGCCAGGTTTCCGGGCCTTGAAATCGCTCGCGCTGCTGCTGGCGGCGGGGCTGCTGGCGGCCGGTGCCGACGAGGCCGCAACGCGGCCGCCGCGCCCGGCTTCGGACGTCGTGGATGCGACCTTGCGCTGCTACGCGATCCACGGGCGCAACGGCAGCCTGACCGGGACGGTCGACATCAGCGTCAACGTTGGCGCGGACGGCCGCGCGAGCGCCGTGATGTCGCCGCCGGACACGGCGGAGTACCTGGCCGCAGCCGCGCAATGCGTCGGCGTCCTGCTGCGCTGGCAGCCGGCGCTGCAGGACGGTGTGCCGGTTCCTGGGAAGGCGGAACTGACCGTGACGTTTCCCAGCCTGCCGTCGGTCAAGGGCGAGCTCCGCAGCGTCACGGATTATTGCCATGCGCCCTGGACGCTCGACGACCTCAAGGAGGGCAGCCTGAACATGGTCGCGCGCGTCGGCACGGACGGGCACATCGCGGAATACGAGCTGCCCGAAGGCGTGCTGCCGTGGATGGCCGAAGCGGCGAAATGCGTGGCCCGCGAAATCGAGTTTTATCCGGCGGTGCTGCGCACCAGCGTGGTGGAATCCTGGGTCATCGTGCCGCTCGAGTTCCAGCTGACCCGATTCAAGGAATGGGACTCCGAGATCGCGCCGCCGCGCCTGCGCTCGAACGAAGCCGAGATCCTGGTCGCGTACCGCCACTGCTATCCGTCGACGATGACGGCCGAGGCGCGCATCGAATACCGCATCACGGTCGCGAAGACCGGGCGCGTGCGCAAGGCGGAGCTCCTGAAGTCGAGCGGCGAACCGGCGCTCGACGAGGCCGGCCTCTGCATCCTGAAGAACCTGGCGTTCGTCGCCGCCCGCCGCAATGGGCGCGCCGTCGAGTCCACCCTCAACTGGCCGATCCTGGTGCGGCCGCCCGGCTAGGCGTCCGCTTCGGGGAATTCCTTGTCGAGGATGCGCACCAGCTCCTCGTCCACGCGGTCGCGGAACATGGCCAGCAGGAAGCCGAGCGTCGCCTCGACCACGACTTCGTCCTTGCCGATCGTGACCGTGCCGTTGACGTTCGGATGCGCGATCTTCAGCACGTCGCCTTCCCAGCAGCATTCGGCGTCGAAGCGCTTGCCGAGTGCCTCGGCCATCCGGTTCACGCGCGTGCGCGCGGCCTTCGCGGTCAGGTCGTGGGCGCGGCGCAGGTGGATCTTGCTCATATGGCCCGCCAGCCTATATCACGGCGGTACTGCATGCCCGGGAAGCACAGGCGGTCTACCAGCGCATAGGCGGCCTGCTGCGCGTGCTGGACGTCGTCGCCGAGCCCGACCGCGCACAGCACGCGGCCGCCGGCGGTCAGCACCTGGTCGCCATCGAGGCGGGTGCCGGCGTGGAACACCTTGCCCGGCAACTGCGCGGCATCCCTGAGCCCGGCGACCGGATCGCCCAGGCGCGGCTCCTCCGGATAGCCGCCGGCCGCGACCACGACGCCGAGCGCCGCGCGCGGGTCCCATTCCGCCCGCACCCGGTCCAGGCGGCCGGCGAGCGCCGCTTCGCACAGGGTCGCGAGGTCGCTCGTCAACCGCGCGAGGATCGGTTGCGTCTCGGGGTCGCCGAAGCGGCAGTTGAACTCGAGCACGTTGGGCGTGCCATCCGGGGCGATCATGAGGCCGGCGTACAGGAAGCCGGTGTAGGGCATGCCTTCCGCGGCGAGGCCGGCGAGCGTCGGGCCGATGACCTCGCGCATGATGCGATCGTGCAATGCCGGCGTCACGACCGGCGCCGGCGAATAGGCGCCCATGCCGCCGGTGTTCGGCCCGCGGTCGCCGTCCTGCAGGCGCTTGTGGTCCTGCGAGGTCGCGAGCGGCAGCACGTGGGCGCCGTCCGCCATGACGATGAAGCTGGCTTCCTCGCCGGACAGGAATTCCTCGACCACGACCGTGCGGCCGGCGTCGCCGAAAGACCCCGCGAACATGGATTCGGCCGCGGCGATCGCCTCGTCGGCGCTGCCGGCGATGACCACGCCCTTGCCGGCGGCGAGGCCGTCGGCCTTGACCACGATCGGCGGGCGCTGGGCGCGAATGGCCGCGGGATCGAAGCTGTCACGGGTGAAGACGGCGTAGCGCGCGGTTGGGATGCCGTGGCGCGTCAGGAATTCCTTGGTGAACTGCTTGCTGCCCTCGAGCCGGGCGGCGAGCCGGCGCGGGCCGAAGCAGGCGAGCCCGGCGTCCGCAAAGGCATCCACCACGCCGGCAACCAGCGGGCCCTCGGGGCCGACGACGGTCAGCACGATGCCCTCGGACTTTGCCAGCGCCACCAGGCCGGCGATGTCGGATGCCGCGACCGCGACGTTGCGGCATTTTGGCTCGGTCGCCGTGCCGGCATTGCCCGGCGCGACCAGGACCTCGGCCACGCGCGGCGACTGCGCCAGCCTCCAGGCCAGTGCGTGCTCGCGGCCGCCGCCGCCGATCACCAGGACTTTCACCGTGGCCTCAATGGCGGAAATGGCGCATGCCGGTGAACACCATCGCGATGCCGTGCTCGTCGGCGGCGGTGATCACTTCCGCGTCGCGCAGCGAGCCGCCTGTCTGGATCACGGCGCGCGCGCCCTGTGCGGCGGCGGCGTCGAGCCCGTCGCGGAACGGGAAGAACGCGTCCGAGGCCATGGCGCAGCCATGCACGCTGAGGCCGGCGTCGGCCGCCTTGATCGCCGCGATCCGCGTCGAGACCACGCGGCTGGTCTGGCCTGCGCCGATGCCGACGGTGCGGCCGTCGCGCGCGAACACGATCGCATTCGACTTGACGAACTTGCAGACCCGCCAGGCGAACAGCAGGTCCGCGAGTTCCGCGGGCGTCGGCTGACGCCTGGTGACGCAGCGCAGCAAGCCTGCGTCGATCCGGCCGTCGTCGCGCGACTGCATGAGGAGCCCGCCGGCGACCGAGCGCAGTTCGGCGCCTGCCGGCGGCTCGATGCCGAATTCACCCGTCTGCAGCACGCGCACGTTCTGCTTCGGCGCGAGCACCGCCAGCGCTTCCGGAGACACGGCGGGCGCGACGATCACCTCGACGAACTGGCGCTCGACGATGGCGGCGGCCGCGGCGGCGTCGAGCGGGCGGTTGAAAGCGATGATGCCGCCGAACGCCGAGGTCGGGTCCGGCTCGTAGGCCCGCAGGTAGGCGTCGCGCAGGCCGTCGGCGACCGCGACGCCGCAGGGATTCGCGTGCTTGACGATCACGCAGGCGGGCGCGTCGAACTGGCGCACGCATTCGAGCGCGGTGTCGGCGTCGGCGATGTTGTTGTAGGAGAGTTCCTTGCCCTGCAGCTGGGTGGCCGTCGCGATCGAGGCGCCACGGGCGAGCGGGTCGGCGTAGAAAGCGGCGGTCTGGTGCGGGTTCTCGCCGTAGCGCAGGTCCTGCCGCTTGCGGAAGGCCACTGCCAGCGCCTCCGGCGCGGATGCATCCGCCTGCTGCCGCCGCAGCCAGCCGGCGACCATCGCGTCGTACTGGGCGGTATGGGCGTAGGTCGCCGCCGCCAGCCGCCGGCGCGTCGCTTCGGTCACCGCGCCGGCACGCAGTTCGTCGAGCACGCCGCGATAATCGGCCGGATCCACCAGTACCGTGACGCGCGCGTGGTTCTTGGCGGCGGCGCGCAGCATCGCCGGCCCACCGACGTCGATGTTCTCGATCGCCTCGTCGTAAGCGCAGCCGGGGCGCGCGACCGTGGCCGCGAACGGGTAGAGATTGACCACCAGGAGTTCGATGGGCCGGATGCCGTGCTCGCGCATCACCGCATCGTCGGTGCCGGCGCGGCCGAGCAGGGCGCCGTGCACCTTCGGGTGCAGGGTCTTGACGCGGCCGTCCATGATCTCCGGGAAGCCGGTCAGGTCCGCGACCTCGAGCACCGGCAGGCCGGCCTGCGCGAGCGCGCGCGCCGTGCCCCCGGTCGAGACCAGCTCGAAGCCCAGCCCGCGCAGCTCGCGCGCGAGTTCGACGATGCCGGTCTTGTCGGAAACGCTGAGCAGCGCCCGCCGGGCGTTCTGCAGCGTCATCTGCTCAGGAGGACAGCCCGTATTCGCGCAATTTCTTGCGCAGGGTGCCGCGATTGATGCCGAGGATGGTCGCGGCCCGGCTCTGGTTGCCGTCCGCATAGTCCATGACCGCCTGGAACAGGGGCAGCTCGACCTCGCGCATGACCAGGTCGTACAGGCGGCCTGGCCGGTGGCCGTTCAGGCTGTCGAAATACGTGGAAAGCGCCTGTTCGGTATGGTCGCGCAGCGGAATATCGCGCGCGTGCCCGTTGATCGGGCGTGATAGCTGCGGACGGCGCTGCGCCAGCGCCCTGGTCTTCGCGGTCATTGCCAACAGATCCCCGCCCGTCGTCGTCTGCGTCGCTCAGGCTGCGCGGGCGGTCTGCCCGATCAGTCCTGCCAGGAAGTCGCCCGTGAGCGACCACTGATCTCTCGCGCTCTCCGTCGTCAGCAACCCGGCTGGCAGGCGACCGACTTCCGGGTGAAGGCGGCAGTACCAGCCGAGATGCTTGCGCGCCACGCGGACACCTTGCGACTCGCCGTAAAACGAGTAAAGGGCCTCGAGGTGCGAAAGCATGATAGCACGCACTTCGACGAGCGAAGTCACCGGCGCGACGCTGCCGGCAAGACCGGCGCGCAATTCGCGGAAGATCCACGGCCGTCCTTGCGCCGCGCGGCCGATCATCACGCCATCGGCGCCGCTTTGTTCCAGCGCGTTCAAGGCCTTGGCGACACAATCGATGTCGCCATTCACGAAGACCGGCAGGCGCACGGCCTGCTTGACGGCGGCGACGGTTTCGTATTCGGCTGCGCCCGCAAAAAAATCCGCGCGTGTCCGGCCGTGGACGGCGAGCGCTGCAACTCCTTGATCTTCTGCAATGCGCGCGATGGCGACGGCATTGCGGTTCGTGCGATCCCAGCCGGTGCGCATCTTGAGCGTGACCGGAACGCCGGCCGCAGCGACGACCGCCGCCAGGATCTGCGCCACCAGCGCTTCGTCGCGCATCAGGGCGGACCCGGCGGCGCGATTGCAGACTTTCTTCGCCGGGCAGCCGAAATTGATGTCGATGACCTGCGCGCCCATCTCCACGTTCATCCGTGCCGCGTCGGCCATCATCTGCGGGCCGTAGCCGGCGATCTGCACCACGCGCGGCTCGGGCTCGCCGCGGTGGTCGAGCCGCAGCCGCGATTTGGACGTATTCCAGAGGCGCTGGTCGGAGGTCACCATCTCGGACGCGGCGAGGCCGGCGCCCATCCGGCGGCACAACAGGCGAAACGGCAGGTCGGTGACGCCCGCCATCGGCGCGAGCGCGAGCGGCGCCGCGAGGGTCCAGGGGCCGATCTTCATTGTGCCGCAGCCGCGACCTGGCTGGCGCAGCGGACGCCGTCGCCGGCCGCGACGCACACGTCCATCTCGAAGCCGACCGCTTCCTTGCCCGGGTCGACGATCCGGATCTCGGCATCTGCCCGCTCGCCGGGCCGCAGCAGGCCGGGCGCGCCTGCGCCCGGCAGGTAGTCGGCCGGCGCGATGTCGCGGATGCCGAGGGTCGCGCCGAAGCGGTCCTGCAGCGCGAGCCGCAGCAGCGGATAGGGCTGGGCATAGGGTGCCCGGTTGACGATGCTGGCCCGCAACAGCAGCCGGTCGGCCTCTTTCGGGTCGTTCGCGGCGCCCCACTGGCGCAGCTCGTAGGCGGCGAGGTCGGTCGGCACCGTCAGCGGCAGCCCGAACAGGTCGTAGGCCTGAGCGACCAGGGGCCCGACCCCGGGCTTGCGCACGAGCTGGTCGCGCTGGCTGTGGACGACCTGGGCGCCAAACAGCAGCAGCAGGGCGCCGGCCGCCACCGCCCAGGGCCAGCGGCGGCGCTGGTCTTCGGGCTCGTCGAGACCGAATTCCGGCGCGGCCGCCGCGCGCGCTTCCGCTTCCTCGGCGAGGCGCTGGCGCATTTCCTCCGGTTTCAGGATGCGGGGCGCGGTAAATGGAGACGGTTCCTCTTCTTCCGCGAGCACGATCGATTCGCCTGAGTCTTCAGGCGCTTCCGGCGCTTCGGGCTCTTCGGGCTCAGCAGGCTGCTCGGCGTCAACGGGCAGATCCTGTTCGTCCAGCACCAGGATCGGGTATTCATCGGTGCGTTCGAGGTCGCTGCTGGCCTCGGCCTCCTGGCCGGCATCGGCCGGCTCCGGCGATTCGACGACGAACAGCCGGTCGAGGTCCGCGGCGTCGCCGTGGAATTCCAGCGCCGCATCGTCGCTGGATTCCGGCGGCGTTTCAGCCGGGGGCGGCTCGCTCGCCGATGACAGCTCGATGTTTTCGCTGCCGGGCAGCTCTTCGACGGTCATCGAATCGTCGGGCGACGGCGCTTCGTCGGCGGCGGGCGCCGGCTTGAAGCTCTGCTCGCTCAGGTTCTCGAGCGCATTGAACGTGGTCGAGCAGATGCCGCAGCGCACGTCGCCATGGGCGACGCGCAATGCATCCGCCGTGACGCGAAAGACCGTCGCACAATCAGGACATTGGGTATACACGCCTACTCCGCGCGCCGGCGGCCCGCGAGCGCCGTCCAGCCCTCGCGCCGCGCCGCCGTTCCGATATCAAACCATGGACCATACGCCTCCGCCACCTCCGGCGCCTGCGCGTCCAGCAGCCCGGCCAGCAGCAAGTCGCCGCCGGTGCGGCAGTGGCGCGCGAGCTCGGGTGCGAGATCGCACAGCGGGCCGGCGAGGATGTTGGCGAGCACGACGTCGAACGGGCCCCGGATCGCCGCCGCGTCGGCGACGATCGCCAGGCGATCGCCGAGCGCGTTCTTCGCGGCATTGTCGCGGGTTGCGACCAGCGCCTGCGGATCGATGTCGTGCGCCGTCGCGCGGGCCGCGCCGAGGCTGAGCGCAGCGAGCGCAAGGATGCCCGAGCCGCAGCCGAAGTCGAGCACCGAGGCGCCGTCGAGCCGCCGGCCGTCGAGCCACTCGAGGCACAGGGCGGTCGTGGCATGCGTGCCGGTGCCGAAGGCGAGGCCCGGGTCGAGTTCCAGAAGTGCGCCGGCCGGTTCCGGCGGCCGCATGCCGCCCGGGCAGACCCACAGCCGCCGCCCGAAGCGCATCGGCCGGAAATCCTTGAGCCATTCGCGCTCCCATACCCGGTCCTCGACGCGCTCGCAGGTGATCGCGTCCGCCGCGAGTCCCAGCACCGCGGCCAGCGTCGCCGCGACCAGCGGCGCATCGGCTTCGGCCGGGAACAGCGCGCGCAGCCGCAGCTCGCGCCACAGGGGCGTCGCGCCGGGGGCGGGCTCGAGCAGGGGCTGGTCGCCGGCGTCGGATAACTCGAGCGCGATTGCGCCGAGCGCCAGGCAGGCGCTTTCCGCGGGCGCGGGCGCGGCGCGTCCGAGCTCGATCACCAGCTGGTGGAAACTCATTTCAGGCCGAGGCGACGTTCCAGGTAATGGATGTCCAGGCCGCCCTGCCGGAACGCGGAGTGGCCGAAGATCTCCTGGTGAAGCGGGGCGTTGGTCTTGATGCCCTCGACCACCATCTCGGAAAGCGCGTTGCGCATGCGCGCGATCGCGGTATCGCGGTTCTCGCCGTAGGAGATGAGCTTTGCGATGAGCGAATCGTAGAACGGCGGTACGGAATAGCCGGAGTACAGGTGGCTGTCCACGCGCACGCCCGGCCCGCCCGGCGCATGCCACAGGCGCACGAGGCCGGGCGACGGTGCGAAGGTCTTCGGGTCCTCGGCGTTGATCCGGCATTCCATCGCCCAGCCGCGGATCACGATGTCCTCCTGCTTGAACGGCAGCGGCTCGCCGGCGGCGATGCGCAGCTGCATCTTGACGATGTCCACGCCGGTCACGAGCTCGGTGACCGGGTGCTCGACCTGCACGCGGGTGTTCATCTCGATGAAGTAGAACTTGCCGTCCTCGTACAGGAACTCGAGCGTGCCGGCGCTGCGGTAGCCGACTGCCGTGCAGGCCGCCACCAGCTTCTCGGTCATCGCGTCGCGCTGCTTCTGCGAGATCCCCGGCGCGGGCGATTCCTCGATGATCTTCTGCCGGCGGCGCTGCAGCGAGCAGTCGCGTTCGCCGAGCGAGACCACGCTGCCGTAGTTGTCGCCGATCACCTGGAACTCGATGTGGCGCGGCTTCTCGAGGAATTTCTCCATGTAGACCATGTCGTTGCCGAACGCCGCCTGGGCCTCGGCCTTGGCGACGTTGATGGCGTTGACCAGCGTCGCATCGCTGTGCACGACGCGCATGCCGCGGCCGCCGCCGCCGCCGGAGGCCTTGATGATCACCGGGTAGCCGATCTCGCGCGCCAGGCGGAAGCACTCGTCGGTGTCGGCGGGCAGCGGCCCGTCCGAACCGGGCACGCAGGGCACGCCGTGCTCCTTCATCACGCGGATCGCGGACACCTTGTCGCCCATCAGACGGATGGTCTCGCTCTTCGGCCCGACGTACACGAAGCCGCTGTTCTCGACCCGCTCGGCGAAGTCGGCGTTCTCCGACAGGAAGCCGTAGCCCGGGTGGATGCCGACGGAGTCGGTCACCTCGGCCGCGCTGATGATCGCCGGCATGTTCAGGTAGCTGTCCTTGGATGCGGCCGGCCCGATGCAGACGGTCTCGTCCGCCAGCAGCACGTGCTTTAGGTTCTGGTCGGCGGTGGAATGGACCGCGACGGTCTTGATGCCGAGCTCGCGGCAGGCGCGCAGGATGCGCAGCGCGATCTCGCCGCGATTTGCGATGACGATCTTGTCGAGCACGCCGGCCCTTTACTCGATCGCGAACAGCGGCTGGCCGAACTCAACCGGCTCGCCGTTCTTGGCGAGCACGGCCACCACCTTGCCGGCGCGCTCGCTCTCGATCTGGTTCATCATCTTCATGGCCTCGATGACGCACAGGACCTGGCCGACGCGGACCTCCTGGCCCACCTCGACGAAGGGCTTCGCCCCGGGCGCGGGCGAGGCGTAGAACGTGCCGACCATCGGCGCCGTCACGAGGTTTTCGTCTCGCGCCGCGGCCGCGGCCGGGGCGGCGGCCGGGGCGGCGGCCTGCTGGCCGGCGGGCGCGGCCGCCGGCATGGCGATTTGCAGCGGCTGGGCTGCGGGCACTGCGCCCTGGGTATAGCGCGCAATGCGCACCGACTCCTCGCCCTCGGAAATCTCGAGCTCGGCCAGACCCGATTCCTCGAGCAGTTCGATCAGCTTCTTGATCTTGCGGATGTCCATCAATGCCCCCCGG
>CAYXUJ010000069.1:5621-12075 GCA_964468395.1 uncultured Steroidobacteraceae bacterium | reverse complement strand
GCCACGTCGCGGGCCAGCGCCCGCACGCGCAGGATGTAGCGCTGGCGCTCGGTGACGGAGATGGCTTTGCGCGCATCGAGCAGGTTGAAGACGTGCGAGGCCTTCAGCGTCTGTTCGTAGGCCGGCAGCGGCAGCCGCGCCTCGAGCAGGGCGCGGCAGTTCTTTTCGCGCTGGTCGAACTCGGCGAACAGCGCCGGCACGTCGGCGTGCTCGAAGTTATAGGCGGACTGCTCGACCTCGTTCTGGTGAAAGACGTCGCCGTAGGTCACCGGCCCGCTGGCGCCGTCGGTCCACAGCAGGTCGTAGACCGACTCGCGGTCCTGCAGGTACATCG
Organism: uncultured Steroidobacteraceae bacterium; assembly: GCA_964468395.1. Taxonomy (GTDB): domain Bacteria; phylum Pseudomonadota; class Gammaproteobacteria; order Steroidobacterales; family Steroidobacteraceae; genus SCUD01. The sequence continues at coordinate 11,741 of CAYXUJ010000069.1, read as the reverse complement.
CGAGGCGCTCCAGCCCGTAGGTGATCTCGCCCGTCACCGGCCGGCAGTCGAGGCCGCCAGCCTGCTGGAAATACGTGAATTGCGTGACTTCCATGCCGTTCAGCCACACCTCCCAGCCGAGGCCCCAGGCGCCGAGCGTCGGCGATTCCCAGTTGTCCTCCACCAGGCGGATGTCGTGCGTCAGCGGGTCGATGCCGAGCGCCGCGAGCGAGCCGAAGTAGCGGTCGACGATGTCGGCCGGCGAGGGCTTCATCACGACCTGGAACTGGTAGTAGTGCTGCAGCCGGAAGGGGTTGTCGCCGTAGCGGCCGTCGGTCGGCCGCCGGCTCGGCTGCACATAGGCGGCATTCCAGGGCTCCGGCCCGAGCGCACGCAGGAAGGTGGCGGTGTGGAAGGTCCCGGCGCCGACCTCCATGTCGTAGGGCTGGAGCAGGATGCAGCCCTGCTCGGCCCAGTAGCGCTGCAGGGCCAGGACCAGGTCCTGGAAGCTGCGCGGCAGGAGTTTCAGCGACTTCAGGGTCTTCGTCGTCAAGCGGTTCCTGCCCCGGGGATGCGGCAAAAGGCCGCCAAGTATAGCGGCCGGACGCTCACTCGGCGGCGGCGCGCCGCGCGGCGGCGGCGAGCAGCGGGCCGGTCTCGGCCTTCGTGAGGTCGCGCCACCGGCCGGTCGGCAGCGAGCCGAGGCGGATGTGCATGATGCGCACGCGCTTGAGATGCTGCACGCGATAGCCGAGCGCCGAGCACATGCGGCGGATCTGGCGGTTGAGCCCCTGCGTCAGCACGATGCGGAACGTCGCCGGGCCCGTGCGCGTGACCACGCAGGGGCGGGTCTTTTCGCCGCCGATGCGCACGCCCGCGGCCATCATCGCCAGGAAGGTTTCGGTCACCGGCCGCTCGACCGTCACCAGGTATTCCTTCTCGTGGCCATGCTCGGCGCGCAGGATCTCGTTGACGATGTCGCCGTTGTTGGTGAGCAGGATCAGGCCCTCGGAGTCCTTGTCGAGGCGGCCGATCGGGAAGATGCGTTCGCGGTGGCCGACGAAATCGACGATGTTGCCGGCCACGTCGCGCTCGGTCGTGCAGGTGATGCCCGGCGGCTTGTTGAGCGCGAGGTAGATGTCGGCGTGGCGCGCGGGCAGGTCGCGGCCATCCACCTGCACGCGATCGCCCGGGCCGACCTGCGTGCCGAGCCCGGCCGGCTGGCCGTTCACCGTCACGCGCCCCGCCGCGATCCAGGCGTCGGCTTCACGGCGGCTCGCGATGCCGCTTTCGCTGATGTGCTTGTTGAGACGCATCGGGCGGCGATTGTGGCGATGCCGGCGGACGCCGGGAAGCAAAAATCGATAGCACCACAATGGGGCGCTGGCTAGACTATGCGCACCATTAAGGTGCGTAGCGCGCGGATCCTGAAACCACGTTTTATATAAGCAATTGATATAAAAGACATTTATTTTCTGTTTGCGTTGGCACGCCGCTTGCACCAAGACGGGGATCGCGAGCCATCGCCACCCGAACCTGGAGCGCCCACCCATGACCCCGGCCGACGTCGTCAAGCTCATCAAGGAAAAAGAAGCCACCTACTGCGACCTGCGTTTCACCGACACGCGCGGCAAGGAACAGCACGTCACCATCCCGACGCGCATGGTGGACGAGGATTTCTTCGTCGACGGCAAGATGTTCGACGGCTCGTCGATCTCCGGATGGAAGGGCATCAACGAGTCCGACATGATCCTGATGCCGGATCCATCCACGGCGATGATCGATCCGTTCTACGAAGAGACCACGCTGCTGCTGCGCTGCGACATCGTCGAGCCGACGACGATGCAGGGCTACACGCGCGACCCGCGCTCGCTGGGCAAGCGCGCGGAGGCCTACCTGAAATCCACCGGCATTGCCGACAGCTGCCTGTTCGGGCCGGAGAACGAGTTCTTCATCTTCGACAGCGTGCGCTGGACCAACGAGCTGCACGGCTGCAGCTATCACATCGACTCGGTGCAGGGCGCGTGGAACTCCGGCGCGGCCTACGAGGGCGGCAACCTCGGCCATCGCCCGTCGGTGAAGGGCGGCTACTTCCCGGTGCCGCCGGTGGACCGCTTCCAGGACCTGCGCACGGCCATGTGCCAGGCCTGCGAGGAGCTCGGGCTGAAGGTCGAAGTGCACCACCACGAGGTGGCGACCGGCGGCCAGGGCGAGATCAACGTGTCCGCCAACACGCTGACGAAGAAGGGCGACGAGGTGCAGCTGCTCAAGTACGCGCTCTGGAACGTCGCCCACGCCCACGGCAAGACGCTGACCTTCATGCCGAAGCCGCTGGTGGGCGACAACGGCAGCGGCATGCACGTGCACCAGTCGCTGCAGAAGGGCGGCAAGAACATCTTCGCGGGCGAGCGTTACGCGGGGCTGTCCGACATCGCGCTGTACTACATCGGCGGGATCATCAAGCACGCGAAGGCGATCAATGCCTTCACCAACCCGGGCACCAACAGCTACAAGCGCCTGGTGCCGGGCTTCGAGGCGCCGGTGATGCTCGCGTACTCGGCGCGCAACCGCAGCGCCTCGATCCGCATCCCCTGGGTCTCGAACCCGAAGGGCCGGCGCATCGAGGTGCGCTTCCCGGACTCGACCGCGAACCCGTATTTTGCGTTCGCCTCGATGATGATGGCCGGGCTCGACGGCATCCAGAACAAGATCCATCCGGGCGAGGCCTCGGACAAGGACCTCTACGACCTGCCGCCGGAGGAGGCCAAGAACATCCCGGAGGTGTGCCATTCGCTCGACATGGCGCTCGGGCACCTCGACCGCGATCGCGAGTTCCTGAAGCGCGGCGGCGTGTTCAGCGACGACCTGATCGACGCGTACATCGCGCTGAAGGAAGGGGAAGTCACGCGCTTCCGGATGTCGACGCATCCGGTCGAGCTCGACATGTATTACAGCCTCTGAGAGACCGGGCACCTGCGGCGGGGACGGCGGTCACATTCCGCCGCCCCCGCTTTGTCAGCCGGGCGAGCGACGGGATATGCTGTCGGCATGCGCATGTTCCTGATCCTGGCCGGATTGGCGGTGTCCCTGGCGGCGCAGCCCCAGGAGATCTACCGGTGGGTGGACAAGAACGGCCAGGTGCACTACTCGGACCAGCCGGGCGCGGCCAATGCGGAGCGCGTGATCCTTGCCAATCCGAACTCCTACGAGTCCGCGCCCTCGTTCGGCGATTACGCGCCGTCCGGGGACGAGCCGGACGGGTTCCAGGAGCCGGCATCGTACCGCTCGTTCGCGATCGTGGCGCCGACGCCGGACCAGGTGTACTTCGGCGGCGATGCGACGGTAGCCGTTGCCACCGAGCTGGACGGCACGCTGCGCCCCGACCACACGATGGTGTTCTTCGTGAACGGCAACCGCCATCCGGCGACCTCGGGCGGCGGGGTCGAACTGACGGGCCTCGAGCGCGGCACGTACTTCCTGCGTGCCAGCGTGCTCGACCAGAACGGCCAGCCGGTGATCAGCAGCCAGCAGGTCACGTTCCACATCCGGCAGCCGTCGATCAATACTCCACAGAGCCCGCAGCGGCCGCCGCCGCCGCCGCCGCCGAGGCCCACGCCCAGGCCCGTGCCAGCAACCTGAGAGCCGCCGGCGCGGCGCGACGGACATGCCATGGCGCATGACTTCGCCGCGGGCCGCGCCCCCGATCCGGCGCAGATCCTCGACCAGCTGGCGACGGCCATCGTCGTCATCGATGCCCGCGACGGCATCAGCTACCTCAATGCGGCCGCGGCCGACCTGTTCGCGGTCTCGCCGGCGGCGGCCCGCGGCCGCCGGTTCGGCTCGCTGCTCGCCGATGGCGCCCAGGTCGAATCGCTGATTGCGCGCAGCCGCGCGAGCGGCGAGCCGCTGGCGATGCGCGGCCTGGAGCTCGTGCCGGCCGCGCGCGCCGACGCCCGCTACCACGCCGACCTCTGCCTGACGCCGCTCGGCGCCGATGCGGACGGCGCCGGGGCGGCCGCCGGTTCGGTGCTCGCCGAGATCGCCGACACGACGCGCCCGAGCCGGATGACGCGCGACGCCGCGCTGCTGGCGCAGCAGGGCGGCAGCCGCGTGATGGCGCGGCAACTCGCGCACGAGATCAAGAACCCGCTGGGTGGCTTGCGCGGCGCCGCGCAGCTGCTCGAGCGCGAGCTGCCGAACGAGGAACTCAAGGAATACACGCGCGTGATCATCGGCGAGGCCGACCGGCTGCGCGCGCTCGTGGACAGCCTGCTGGGCCCCGCGCGGCCGATCCGGCGCGAGCCGGTGAACGTGCACGAGCTGATCGACCACGTCTATCGCCTGGCGCGCGCCGAGGCGCCGCCCGGCGTCGCCATCGAGCGCGATTACGATCCCAGCCTGCCGCCGCTCGCGCTCGACCGCGACCTGATGGTGCAGGCGATGCTGAACCTGGCGCGCAACGCGGTGCAGGCGCTGGGCGAGCGCGGCGCGCTGACGCTGCGCAGCCGGGCGCTGACGAACGCGACCATCGGCGCCGAGCGGCATCGCGTGGTCGCCTCACTGCAGTTCGAAGACAGCGGGCCGGGCGTGCCGGCGGAACTCGGCGAGACGATCTTCTATCCGCTGGTGACCGCGCGCGCCGGCGGCACCGGCCTCGGGCTGGCGGTGGCCCAGGACATCGCGACACGGCACGGCGGGATCATCGAGTTCGACAGCCGGCCGGGCCGCACCGTGTTTTCATTGTTGCTGCCGATGGAGAACGGACATGAACGCGCCGCTTGACGTCTGGTTGGTGGACGACGACGCGTCGATCCGCTGGGTGCTCGAGCGGGCATTGCGCCAGGGCGGCCTGCGGCCGCGCGCATTCGAGCACGCCGATGCCGCGCTCGCGGCGCTCGCCGGGGAGCGCCCCGACGTGCTGATCACCGACGTGCGCATGCCTGGGACGGAGGGCCTGCGGCTGCTCGAGCTCGTGCGCCGCGACCACCCCGGGTTGCCGGTCATCGTGATGACCGCGCATTCAGACCTCGATCATGCGGTCGCCGCCTACCGCGGCGGCGCGTTCGAGTACCTGCCGAAGCCGTTCGACATCGACGAGGCGGTGGCCCTGGTGCAGCGCGCGGCGACGCAGGGCGAGGCCGCACGCCAGGAGGCGTCCGCCGCGGCGATACCCGGCATCCTCGGCCAGGCGCCGGCAATGCAGGAGGTGTTCCGCGCGATCGGCCGGCTGTCGCGCTCGAGCCTGTCCGTGCTCGTGACCGGCGAGTCCGGCACGGGCAAGGAGCTCGTCGCACACGCGCTGCATCAGCACAGCCCGCGGGCGAGCGGGCCATTCATCGCGCTCAACACCTCCGCGATCGCTTCGGAACTGCTGGAGTCGGAACTGTTCGGGCACGAGAAGGGGGCATTCACCGGCGCCGACGCGATGCGCCGCGGGCGGTTCGAGCAGGCCGACGGCGGCACGCTGTTCCTCGACGAGATCGGCGACATGAGCGCCGCGCTGCAGACGCGCCTGCTGCGAGTGCTGGCCGAGGGCGAGTTCTACCGCGTGGGCGGCAGCGTGGCGATCCGCGTCGACGTGCGGGTGATCGCCGCGACGCACCAGGACCTCGACCGGCGGGTGAAGGAGGGGCGCTTCCGCGAGGACCTGCTGCACCGCCTCAACGTCATCCGCATCCACGTGCCCTGCCTGCGCGAGCGGCGCGACGACATTCCCGAACTGCTGGCGCATTACCTGGCGCTGGCCGCGCGCGAGCTCGGCGTCGAGCGCAAGACGCTGACCGCCGGCGCGCGCAACCTGCTCGTCGCATTCGACTGGCCGGGCAACGTGCGGCAACTGGTCAACGCGGCGCGGCGGCTGACGGTGACGGCGCCTGGGCGTGAAATCCGCGAGGAAGACATCCCGGCCGATCTCGGCGGCGACGGCGCCGAGCCGCCGACGACCGACGGCTGGTGCCGCGAGCTCGAGGCCTGGGCCGCCCGCCACCTGTCAGGCGGCGGCGCGCCGCTGCTCGACGTCGCCGGCCGGCGCTTCGAGCGCACGCTCGCGCGCGTGGCGCTCGCCCGCGCCCAAGGCCGCCGGCAGGAGGCCGCGAAGCTGATCGGCTGGGGCCGCAACACGCTGACGCGCAAGCTGCGGGA
>CAYXUJ010000069.1:0-5521 GCA_964468395.1 uncultured Steroidobacteraceae bacterium | reverse complement strand
TCGCCGACCATCGTGTAGGTCGCGCCGGTCGGGCGGTTCTCGAAGAAGCCGCCAACGATCTGCGACAGCCACGGGAAGCCATTCGCCGTCGGTGTCAGCACCTGCAGCGACTGGTAATCCCCGATGAAGCCGGCATACGGCACGCTGTACGACTGGCCGCCGCCCTCCGGCGTCAGCACGATGTAGCCGCCGTACTGGCCCTGGTCCGGGCCGGTCGCGGCATTGATCGTGACGTCGACGGTGGCGGTGTCATACGGACCGACCGTAACGCTGTCCGCACTGAAAGACGCGGTCGCATCCGACAGGAAGTAGCTGACGGTCGCATAGTTCGTCATGCTCTTCGGGCCGGTCGAGATCGCGGTCACGTGCGACAGGTTGAGCGTCACGCTGGACCCGCTCTTGTTCCTGATCGACAGGGTGCGAGTCTGCGGGCCTGCCTCGCTCTCGCCGAGGCTCAGCTTGCCGGGCGACACTTCGACGGGCGCGAGAATCGCGTCGTCGATGTCGAGCAGGCCTGCGCCCTGGCGATGGGCGTTGTCAATGAAGCCGGAGGCCGGGTTGAGATTCCAGACTGTCCGGTCAGCGCTGTTCTGCAGCCGGTCGCGGACGGCCTTCGCCGGATATCCGCGCTTCGATTGCGACTGCAGGAACAGGGCCACGGCGCCCGCCACGTGTGGGGAGGCCATGGACGTGCCGCTGATCGTGCCGTAGCCGCCCTGGTCGAGCGGGATGGTCGAATAGATCGATCCGCCCGGCGCGCCGATGTCCGGCTTCAGGCTCAGGTCCGCGGCCATGCCGAAGGAGCTGAAGCCCGAGATGAGGCCGCCCGTCGCCTGCGGCGTGCTGGTGACCACATCCGTCCAGGTCAGCGTCGTGTCGCCGGCTGCGATACGGCCGTCCAGCACGGCGCCGGAAGCGGCGGTGACCGCCACGACCGGGATCGTGATAGGCGGCGCTCCGGCAACGGTCGGGTTCAGGACGCCCGCGACGTTGTTGTACAGCACTACCGCTGCCGCACCCGCGGCCTGCGCATTCGAGGCCTTGATGTAGAACGAGCAGGTGCCGCGTCGGATCAGGACGGCCTTGCCGACATGCGCCGCCGCATCCAGCGCCGCGCAGCCGTCGTTGGTCGTCGTCGTCGTTCCGGACTTGGACATCAGCAGGCTGCCGCTGGTTGGCGCCGCAGGCGCGCCCGAAGCGGCGCTGTAGCCGAAAGAAGCTCCGTCCGGGGACGCGGTGAAGGCCGCCTGCGTGACATGCGTGTTGTCATACGAGGCCGTGCCGATCACGAGCGTGCCAGTGCCAGGCGCGCCGGCCGCATAGGGACCGTCCGGCGCCGAGCCGCCGGGGCCGTTGTTGCCGATCGAGGCAACGACGACCATGCCCTTCTTGACGAGGAGGCTCGAGGCAGCCGCCGTCGGGTACTGGGGCCACTGGGCACGCGAGCCGATGCTCATGTTGAGCACCTGCATGCCATCCGCGTACGCGCGCTCCATCGCCGCCAGCATGATGTCGGAGGTCGTGGAACCATCGCAGCCGAACACGCGATAGGCGCCGAACACGACGTCCGGGGCCACGCCCGTCACGGTGCCGTTTGCGCCGACGATGCCGCTGACGTGCGTGCCGTGGCCATTGCAGTCATCCGGATACGGGTCCGGAATCGGGGTCTGGTCGAAATCGAAGGCGTCGCCGACGAAGTCCCAGCCGGTGATGACGCGGGCAGTCGGGAACACGGTGCTGTTCGAGCGATCGACGCCGTCGCCGCCGAGGTCGGCGTGATCGTAGTCGATGCCGGTGTCCATCACCGCGACCTTGATGCCGGCGCCGGTGTAACCGAGCGTGTTCTGCGCGATGCTGGCGCCGGTCATCTGAATGGCGGTCGCGAGATCGGGGGCGCCGCCGCTGCCGGAGACTTCATATTCCGGCAGCTGGATCCGGTCAACCTCCCAGATCTGCTTCACGCCCGGCAACCGGGCGAGCGCCGCGCGCTGCGAAGAGTCGACGCGAACCGCGTATCCATTGAACAGCGTGTCGTAGGAGCGCTGCTGCGTAAAACGCACGCCGGCCGATGCCGCCGCCCGCATGAACTGCGCCTTCTCGGCGCGCACGCTGGCAAGGCTGTTGCCATCGGCAACCGGCCTGCCCTGCAGCTCTACGAAGTACAGACCAGTGTTTTCGGCATCAGCCCTGGACACGGCGTCCTGGGCCTGCGCCGTCGCGAAACCGAGTGACAGCACGAGCGCGCTGCACATTACGGCCGCGGATAACGACTTTTTCATCGCGTGTGGCTCCATTGTTGTATCGCGCGGCGACACTTCCCGTCTTCGCCGCACCGCTTCGATTTCATTTCCGACACGCGAGACTGGAAACCGCCCGAAGGCCGGCCACCCCGGAAGTCCGCGCACCCGAAACCGACTCCCCTGACCCGCGGCGGCATGGTTTGCCGCTCGTTCAGTTGCTGCGTTCTATAGCACCTTCCGTGGCTCGCGTCACATTTTTGGCAGTGCGGGAATGACATAACATCGCGGCGTATCTTTTTGTCCACAGCGGCCCGGGCCGGTACAATTTTCCAGAATGCGGCGTCGCGGTCGCAGCGAGTTGATTCTGGTGGCATTTTCGGGAGCGAAATGACGGAACTGAAGGAGCTGGCGGGCCTCGTTTATTTCGGCAACGACCTGCGGTCCTGGGCGATCGCGCTCGGCATTTTTGCGCTGCTGTTCACCGTGTTGCCGCTGGTGCGCGCGGGGGTCGCAAAACGCCTGAGGAACCTGCACCCGGACCAGTCGGCGGCCGCGCTGAAGCTGGTCCAGGCGCTGCTCGGCGCGACGAAGCGGCTGTTTCTCGTCGCCGTGGCAGCCTGGCTCGCGCTGCGCTGGCTCGACATCCCCGCCGCGCTCGACCGTGGCATCGACATCGCGCTGCTGGTGATCTTCTGGCTGCAGCTTGCGCTGTGGGGGACCACCGCCGTGCGCCACCTGATCGGCGTCAAGCAGGGCGAGCGCAGCGCGGAGCCCGAGGGCGCCGCCAGCCTGAACATCCTGCGCTTCATCGGCATCGCCGGCGTCTGGGTCGTCGCCTTCCTGATGCTGCTCGCCAACCTCGGCGTCGAGATCATGCCGCTGATCGCCGGCCTCGGCGTCGGCGGCATCGCCATCGCGCTCGCGGTGCAGAACGTGCTCGGCGACCTGCTCGCTTCGCTGTCGATCGCGCTCGACAAGCCGTTCAAGGTCGGCGACTTCCTGGTCATCGGCAACGAGAAGGGCACGGTCGAGAAGATCGGCATCAAGAGCACGCGCCTGCGCTCGCTGTCCGGCGAGCAGATCGTGATGTCGAACGGCGACCTGCTGTCGAGCCGGGTGCGGAACTACGGGCGCATGGTCGAACGCCGCGTCGCGTTCACGATCGGCATCATCTACGAAACCCCGCGGGAATTGATCGAGGCCGTGCCCAGCCTGATCCGGGACGCGATCGGCGCCCAGCCGCACACGCGCGTGGATCGCGTGCATTTCTCCAGCTTCGGCGACTTCTCGCTGAACTACGAAGCGGTCTACTACGTGCTGAGCGCCGAGTACAACGCCTACATGGACATCCACCAGGCCATCAACCTGAAGATCCACGAGGAATTCGAGCGCCGCGGCATCGAGTTCGCCTACCCGACCAACAAGCAGTTCTCGGTGGCGCTGCCGCCGCCGGAGAACTAGGCGCCGCCGCAGTCCCCGGCCGTGCCCGCGCCCGCGGCCAGCGTTCCGGTAAGTGCGCCGATCGACGCCAGGCCGGACTTGCCCAGGTATTCGGCGATGCCGGCATTGATCTTGCGGCACAGCAACGGGTCGTAGAACAGCGCCGTGCCGAGGCCGACGGCGGTGGCGCCGGCGATCAGGAACTCGATGGCATCGCCGGCGTCCGCGATGCCGCCCTGGCCGATGATCGGCACCTTCTTCGGCCCGGCGACCTCGTGGACCTTCTTCACCATCAACAGGGCGATCGGCTTGATGGCCGGCCCCGACAGGCCACCCTGGACGTTGCCGATGACGGGCTCGCGGGTCTCCGTGTCGATCGCCATGCCGGAAATCGTGTTGATCACCGCGAGCGCGTCGCTGCCGGCCTCGATGCACAGGCGCGCGTTCTCGCGGATGTCGGTCTGGTTCGGCGACAGCTTGGTGATCAGCGGCTTCTTCGTGACCTTGCGGCAGGCGGCGACCACCCGCGCGCTCATCTCCGGGTAGTTGCCGAACTGGACGCCGCCCTCCTTGACGTTCGGGCAGGAGATGTTGATCTCCATCGCGTCGATCGGGGAGTCGTCGAAGCGGCGGGTCACCTCGGCGTACTCGTCGATGGTCGAGCCGCAGACGTTGGCGATGAAACGGGTCTCGCTGAAATCAAGCCCCGGCAGGATGCGCCGCACGACGTGATCGACGCCGGGGTTCTGCAGGCCGATCGCATTGATCATGCCCATCGGCGTTTCGGTGACGCGGTGCGGCGGGTTGCCGAGGCGCGGCTTCGCCGTCGTGCCCTTCAGCACGATGGCGCCGACGTCCCGGTTGGAGAAGCCCTCGATGCGGGTGTACTCCTCGCCGAAGCCGACGCAGCCGGACAGCAGGACGATCGGCGAGGCGAACTTCAGGCCGCAGAAGTCGAGGGCGAGGGAGGGGTTCACGCTGCGTATGATAAGAGGGGACAGTCCCCTTTTCCTCATGCCGGGGCCTCGACGCCCGGACAAGAGGGGACAGTCCCCTTTTCCCCAGGGCGGAAAAAGGGGACAGTCCCCATGTGTTTCACGTCATCCTGTTCGAGCCGGAAATCCCGCAGAACGCCGGCAATGTCATCCGGCTGTGCGCCAATACGGGCGCCGCCCTGCACCTGGTGCGGCCGCTCGGTTTCAGGATCGACGATGCCGGGCTGCGCCGCGCCGGGCTCGACTACCATGACCTGGCGCGCGTGAAGGAGCACGACGACCTGGCCGCCTGCCTCACGGGCCTGCCGGATACGCGTGTGTTCGCTGTCGAGACGGCGAGCGGCCGGCGCCACGACGAGCCGCGCTACCGGGACGGCGACGCCTTCCTGTTCGGGCGCGAGACCACGGGCCTGCCGCAGCACGTCATCTCGGATACGCCAGCCGACCGGCGTATCCGGTTGCCGATGGTGCCGGGCAACCGCAGCCTGAACCTGTCGAACGCGGTCGCCGTCGTCATCTTTGAAGCCTGGCGGCAACTCGGCTTCACGGGCAGCGGCTAGCCAAGCGCGAGTCGCGCGGCGCTGGCTCGCCGGGACTCCCGCTCGTTCGTTCCGCCGGAACTTAGTCACTCACTCGCGGGGTCCCGGCGGCCTGGCCGCGCGACCGGCCGCAGGCTCCCGGCGCCCGCGAGGTGGCGGGGTTCTCGCGAGCAAACTCGTAAGTTCCGGCGGAGTTTGCGAGCGAGAAACCCCGCCGGATCCCGCGGGCGCCGGACGTGAAGCGGAACGGCTGGGCGGTCAGTTTTCCGGGGTGACTTCGCGCTGGAGCATGGTCGCGACCACGTCC
>CAYXUJ010000068.1:8228-12839 GCA_964468395.1 uncultured Steroidobacteraceae bacterium | reverse complement strand
TTCAGGAGGGGACAGTCCACCTTTTTCCTGCGGAAAAAGGGGACAGTCCCCTTTCAGTTGTGGTGGGCGGGGGAAAGGTCGGCGACGGCGGCCACCAAAGCAGCGACGTGATCGGGGTTGACGCCGGGCGTCACGCCATGGCCGAGGTTGAACACGTGCCCGGCGCCGCGCCCGTAGCTGTCGAGCACGCGCGCGACTTCGGTGCGGATCGCCGCCGGCGGCGCATACAGCACGGCCGGGTCCATGTTGCCCTGCAGCGCCACGCGATCGCCGGTCGCGCGGCGCGCGGCGGAGAGCTCGGTCATCCAGTCGACGCCGAGCGCGTCGGCGCCGGTCGCGGCCATCTGCTCGAGCCAGGCGCCGCCGCCCTTGGTGAACAGGATCGAGGGCACCCGCCGGCCCTCGCGCTCGCGGATCAGGTCGCCGACGATCTGTTCCATGTACGGCAGGGAGAATTCCAGGTACGCCGGCGTCGACAGCGCGCCGCCCCAGGTGTCGAACAGCATCACCGCCTGGGCGCCGGCGGCGATCTGCGCATTGAGGTAGTCGGTCGTCGCACGCGCGAGCTTCTGGAGCAGCCGGTGCAGCGCCTGCGGCTCGCCGTACAGCAGGCCCTTGATGCGCGCGAAGTCGCGGCTGCTGCCGCCCTCGACCATGTAGGTCGCGACCGTCCACGGCGAGCCGGCAAAGCCGATCAGCGGCACGCGCCCCGCCAGTTCGCGCCGCACCAGGCCGACCGTGTCGAGCACGTAGCGCAGCTCGCGCGCCGGGTCGATCGCCGGCAGCGCCTCGACGTCGGCGGCACTGCGCACCGGCCGCTCGATGCGCGGCCCCTCGCCCTCCGCGAAGGACAGGCCGACGCCCATCGCCTTCGGGATCATCAGGATGTCGGAGAACAGGATCGCCGCGTCCAGCGGGAAGCGCGCGAGCGGCTGCAGCGTGACTTCGCAGGCGAGCTCCGGGTTGGTCGCGAGCGCGAGAAAACTGCCGGCTTTCGCCCGCGTCGCCCGGTACTCGGGCAGGTAGCGGCCGGCCTGGCGCATGATCCACACCGGCGTGCGGTCCACGGGCTGGCGCAGCAGCGCGCGCAACAGCCGATCGTTCTGCAAGGCGCTCATCCGCGCGGGAACACGCCGGCGATTGTCGCCTGGATCGCCTCGGCCGCGGCGCGCGGGTCGGCAGCGTCGCGGATCGGCCGGCCGACCACGATGTAGTCGGCGCCGTTGCCGAAGGCCTCCGCCACGCCGACCACGCGCTTCTGGTCGTCCGCCGGCCGGTTCTCGACCGGGCGGATGCCGGGCGTGACGACGATCAGGCGGTCGTCCACGCCGGCACGCAGGGCCTTCGCCTCGAGGCCGGAGGAGATCACGCCCGCGCAGCCGGCGGCCAGCGCCCGCCGCGCGCGCGACAGCACCAGCTCGCCGACGTCGCAGCCGAAGCCGAGGTCGTCGAGGTCGCCGCGATCGAGGCTGGTCAGCACGGTCACGGCCAGGATGCCGACGTCGCCGGCGGCCTCGACCGCCGCTTCCATGATCGCCTGGTTGCCGTGCACGGTCGTGAAGGTGACGCCGCGGCCGCGCAGGTTGCGCACCGCGGCGGCGACGGTCGCCGGCACGTCGAAGAATTTCAGGTCGAGGAACACGCGCTTGCCGCGCCCGGTCAGCCAGTCGAGCAGTTCCCAGGCGCCGCCGGAGGTGAACAGCTCGAGCCCGACCTTGTAGAACGAGACCGAGTCGCCGAGCGTGTCCGCGAGCCGGCGGGCGGCGCCGGCATCGGGCACGTCCATCGCGAAGATCAGGCGCTCGCGCGCCGCTACCGTGGCCCTGGCCATCCGCCCTCCCGTTGCCGCCGCCATGCTATCAAACGGCGGAACGGCCGGTCAGGCGCGCGTGCTCCTGGAATGCGAAACGGTCGGTCATGCCGGCGATGTAATCGGCGACAGCGCGCGCGCGCCCGGCGGCGCCGGCCGCGGCCTCCATCGCGCGCGCCGCGTCGCGGTGCTCGTCCGGCATGCGGGCGACGTCCTGCATGAAACCCTCGAACAGCTCCTGCAGCACGCGGCCGGCGCCCATGCGCGTGCCCTGCATGCGCTCGTGGCGATAGAGCCGCGTGCGCAGGAACTTCTTCAGCTGGTGGTGCTCGGCAGCCTTCTCCTCCGAGAACCCGACGATCGGCTTCGGCTGCGCGCGCACCGCGTCGATGTCCGCCGGCGCGATCGCCGCGAGCCGCCGGCCGGTCTCCTCGATCAGGTCGCTCACCACCTCGTGGATCATGCGCCGGGCGATCTCGTGCACCATGCGTCGCCCGGGCAACTCGCCGTGTGCGGCGAGCACCGCGTCGTGCTGGCGCGCGAAGGAAGCGACGCCGCGCAGCTCTTCCAGGCTGACGAGACCGGAGCGCAGGCCGTCGTCCACGTCGTGGTTGTTGTAGGCGATCGCGTCGGCGAGGTCGGCGATCTGCGCCTCCAGGCCCGGCTGCGTGCGGTCGATGAAACGCCGGCCGAGTTCGCCCAGCTGCCGGGCATTCGCCTGCGAACAGTGCTTGAGGATCCCCTCGCGGGTCTCGAAGGTGAGGTTCAGGCCGTTGAAGCCGGCATAGCGCTCCTCGAGCTCGTCCACGACCCGGAGCGACTGCAGGTTGTGCTCGAAGCCGCCGTACTCGCGCATGCAGTCGTTCAGCACGTCCTGGCCGGCGTGCCCGAACGGCGTGTGGCCGAGGTCGTGCGCGAGGCAGATCGCCTCGACCAGCGGCTCCGACAGCGCCAGCGCATTGGCGACCGAGCGGCCGACCTGCGCGACCTCGAGCGAATGCGTCAGGCGCGTGCGGTACATGTCGCCTTCGTGGTTGATGAACACCTGGGTCTTGTAGACCAGGCGGCGGAAGGCGCTGCTGTGCACGATGCGGTCGCGGTCGCGCTGGTACTCGCCGCGGTAATCCGCCGGCCGCTCGGGGTGCCGGCGGCCGCGGGAGCGCGCGTGCAGCGCCGCGTAGGGCGCCAGGCCGGCATCCGGGTCGCGGCCCTTCCTCATGCGCCGGCGCGCTCCGCCAGCAGCGCCTCGAGCGCCTCGCGCGGGAAGTCGGCGGTCACGGTCGCGGCGCCGATCGCGTCGAGCAACACCAGCCGCAGGCGCCCGCCCGCGACCTTCTTGTCCATGCCCATGAGCTCCAGCATGCGCGCGGCGCCGAGCCGCGGCGGGTCCACCGGCAGGCCGGCGGCGGCCAGCAATTCCCGTATGCGCATCGCATCCGCGCCCGGCAGGCGCCCGGTGCGCGCCGACAGCTCGGCGGCGAGCACCAGGCCGGCGGCCACCGCCTCGCCGTGCAGCACGCGGCCGTAGCCGGCGCCGGCCTCGATCGCGTGGCCGAAGCTGTGCCCGAGGTTCAGCAGCGCCCGGGGTCCCTGCTCGCGCTCGTCCTCGGCGACGACCGCGGCCTTGATCTCGCAGGCTCGGTGGATCGCGTGGCCGAGCGCGGCGGCATCGCGCGCCAGCAGCGCCGCCGCGTTGCCCTCCAGCCAGGCGAAGAACGCGGCGTCGGCGATCAGCGCGGCCTTGACGATCTCGGCGAAGCCCGCGCGCAGCTCGCGGTCCGGCAGCGTCGCCAGCGTGTCGGTGTCGGTGATGACGGCGCTCGGCTGGTGGAAGGCGCCGATCAGGTTCTTGCCGCCGGGATGGTTGACGCCGGTCTTGCCGCCGACCGACGAGTCCACCTGCGCGAGCAGCGTGGTCGGCAGCTGCACGAAGGCGATGCCGCGCTGGTAGGAGGCCGCGGCGAACCCGGCGATGTCGCCGACCACGCCGCCGCCGAGCGCCAGCACCATGCCGTCGCGGTTGAGCCGGGCGGCGACCAGCGCGTCGATGATGGCCGCGACGTTGCCGAGGGTCTTCTGCTCCTCGCCGCCGGGCAGGATGCAAGTCGCGAAGGATCGCCCCGCGAGTCCCTGCTCGAGTCGCGGCAGCCACAACGGCGCCACCACCTCGTCGGTGACGACCAGCAGTTTCGCCGCTGCGGCATGCTCGCCCAGGACCGCGGGCGAGCCCAGCAGGCCCGGGCCGATCAGGATCGGGTAGCCGCGGCGGCCGAGCTTCAGGTCGATGCGTCGCATTGGGCAAGCGCCTTTTCGATGTCGCCGGCGACCGCGCCCGGGGCGCGGCCGTCGGTGCGGATGGTGACGGCGGCGATCGAGCGATAGAGCGGGTCGCGCACGCGCATCAGTTCCTCGAGCTTCGCACGCCGGTCGCCGGTCGCGAGCAGCGGCCGGTGCCGGCTCTTGCGCGTGCGGGCGAGCTGCTGCTCGATCGTGGTGTCGAGGAACACGACCGTGCCGCGCGCCGCCAGGCGCTCGCGGTTGTCCGCCGACAGGATCGCGCCGCCGCCGGTCGCCAGCACGATGGCGGCGGCGGACGTGAGCTCGTCGATGACCTCGCACTCGCGCACGCGGAAGCCCTCCTCGCCCTCACGCTCGAAAATGTAGGCGATGTCCACGCCGGTCCGGCGCTCGATCTCGGCGTCGCTGTCGGCGAACGGCAGGCCGAGGCGCTGGGCCAGCTGCCGGCCGACCGCGGTCTTGCCGGATCCCATCGGGCCGATCAGGAAAACGCTGCGTTTCAT
>CAYXUJ010000068.1:0-8128 GCA_964468395.1 uncultured Steroidobacteraceae bacterium | reverse complement strand
CGACCGCGGTCTTGCCGGATCCCATCGGGCCGATCAGGAAAACGCTGCGTTTCATGAGCTACCGACGGGGACTGTCCCCTTTGGCACCACGACATTACCGCGGCTGCCGACTTTTAGCCAAAGGGGACTGTCCCCTCTTCCTCTGGGCGGCTGCGGGACCAAAGTGGACTGTCCCCTCTTCCTCCTCTCCTCGACGCGCCGCCAAAAGGAAACGGCCGCCCGAAGGCGGCCGTCTGGGTCTGCAACCGGAGCGCTCCCGGGCTCAGTTGATGCTCGAGCCCTCGCGCAGGATCTTCGGCGTGACGAAAATCAGCAATTCGTCGCGGTTGTTGATCCGGCTCTTGGACTTGAACAGGTTGCCGATCAGCGGCACGTCGCCGAGGCCCGGCACCTTCTTCTCGGACTCGCGGCGCTCGGTCTCCATGATGCCGCCCAGCACCACCGTCTGGCCGTCCCTGACCAGCACCTGGGTGGTGATGTTGCGCGTGTCGATCGAGGGCACGAAGCCGCCGGTCGCCGACGGCACGAGCTGGCCGACGCTGTCCTTGGTGACCGTCAGGTCGAGGATCACGCGGTCGTCCGGGGTGATCTGCGGCGTCACCTTGAGCGACAGCACCGCCTTCTTGAACTGCGTGGTGGTCGCGCCCGACGACGCCGACTCCTGGTACGGGATCTCGACGCCCTGCTCGATGATCGCCTCGCGCTGGTTGGCGGTGATGACGCGCGGGGTCGACTTGATCTCGCCGCGGCCTTCGTTCTGCGCCGCCGACAGCTCGAGGTCGATCAGGAAGTCGTCGAAGTCGAGGACCGACAGCGCGATGCGGCCGGCCGGGTTCGAGACCGGCATGTTGACGTTGTAGCGGTCGAAGTTGCCGAACGGCACCTCCACCGGGAACGGCTGGCCGGTCGAGGCCAGGTTGTCCAGCGCCGAGCCCATGATCGTGTCGGTGGACTGCGCGCTGCCGCTGATCGCGAACAGGTCGTTGATGTCGTCGGACACGCGCGTGAAGCCGGCGCGGACGCCGAGCTCGCGGCTGAAGTCGTCCGCCACGATCACGATGCGCGACTCGATCAGCACCTGGCGCACCGGGATGTCGAGCGTCGCCACCATGCTGCGCACGGCCGTCAGGTTGGCGGCGGTGTCCTGCACCAGCAGCGTGTTGGTGCGCTCGTCCACGGTCACGTTGCCGCGCGACGACAGCAGCGAGCCGCCGCCGGCGGATTTCACCAGCCGCGCGATCTCGCTCGCCTTCGCGTAGTTGACGGTCAGGAACTCGGTCCGCAGCGGCGCCAGCTCCTGGATGTCCTTCTGCGCCTCGAGCTCGGCCTTCTCCTGCGCGGCCAGCTCGGCCTGCGGTGCCACCAGGATCACGTTGTCCTTGCGGCGCATGTCGAGGCCCTTGGTGCGCAGGACGATGTCCAGCGCCTGGTCCCAGGGCACGTTCTGCAGCCGCAGCGTCACCCGGCCCTTGACCGAGTCGGAGACGACGATGTTCTGGCCGCTGGTGTCGGCGAGCAGCTGCAGCAGCGGCCGCACGTCGATGTCCTGGAAGTTCAGCGTCAGGCGCTCGCCGGTGTAGATCTTGTCCTGGTCCAGCACCGCGGCGGTCGCCCGCGCGCGCTCGCGCACCTCGACCACGTACTGGTTGTCGGTCTGGTAGGCGAGCGGCTCGAAGTCGCCGGTCGCCGTGACGACCAGACGCGCGCCGTTGCCGGAACGCATCGCGTCGAACATCGTCACCGGGGTGGCGAAGTCGACCACGTCGTAGCGCTTCGCCAGCTGGTCGGCCAAGCCGACGCCGGTGAAGTCGACGATGATGCGGTTGCCTTCCTGCTTGAGGCTGGCCGGCGTCGCCGGGTCGGAGAGCTGCACGACCACGCGGCCGGCGCCCTCCGGCGAGCGGCGGAAGTCGACGCCCGAGATGCTGCGCGAGCTGCCCGTCGCCGCCGGCGCGGCGGCATAGGTCGCGGCCGCGGCGCTGCCGAGCGTGACGATGACGCTGTCGCCGTCGGCCGTCGCCGTGTACGGCACCAGCGATTCGAGGTTGAAGACGACGCGCGTCCGGCCCGTGGCCTCGGCCGCGACGATCGTATCCACCCCGCCCGCGCCGACGTCGATGCGGCGGTTGTCCAGCGCCAGCGCGACGTCAGGCAGGTCCACCGACAGCCGCGCGGGCTGGTCGATGGTGAATGTCAGCGGCTGCGGCGCGACGCCGTCCGTGCGCAGCCTGATCTGCAGGGTCGAGCCCTGCATCGGCTGCACTTCGACCGCGGTCAGTCGCACAGCGCTCTGCGCCAGCGCGGGCTGCGACCACGCCATGACCGCAAGGGCCAGTGCGCCGCCGAGTGCCCGAGCGAAGCCGAGTGCCGCGCCCATGTTCCATGTCCGGTTGTTGCCAGCCATCAGACGTTCTCCCAAGAATCAGTCGCTCAGCGCGAGCGCCGCAGGGCGCTCGAGGTAGCCGCCGAGTCCGTCAGGAATGATCTCGATCACAGTGATGCGCGCGTCGCTGACCGACATCACCCGGCCGTCGTTCTGGCCGAGGTGGTTGCCGGGCAGCACGCGATGAATCAGGCCGTCGCGGGTCTGGACCAGCCCGTAGTCGGCGCCGCCGAGACGCAGCGTCCCGACCATCTTCAGCGTATCGAGCGGGAACTGCTCGAGGTACTCGCGCGGACGCTGCACGTCCGGTCGCGGACCGCTCGGGTTCTCGCCCGCCAGGCTCTGCAGGAACGGCGAGCGCCGGTCGGTCATCTGGTATTCGTGGCTGATGTAGGGCCGCACTTCCGGCAGCGGCTGGATGCGGCCGCCCGGGCGCTGCTTGGCCTTTTCGATATCGGCGCGCAGGTCGTCCAGCCCGTCCGAGCAGCCGGACAGGCCCAAGGCGCCGGCGAGGCCGGCGAGCATCAGCAGCTTGCGCATGCGTTCCTGGCTCATGACTTGACCCGCTTGGGCCGGCCGCCCTTCTTGCCCTTGGTCTCGTCCTGGGCGGGCGCGAGCTCGTCCTCGTCGAGATAGCGGTAGGTCTTGGCGGTCAGGTTCAGCGTCAGCTCGTCCGACGGCGCCGGCGCGCGGCCGCGGCCGCCGCTGCCGCGCCCGGACCGCGTGATCTCGAGGTCGTGCAGCGTCACGATGCGCGGCAGCGCCGCGATGCCGGACACGAACAGGCCGAACTCGTGGTAGCCGCCCGTCAGCGTGATCTTGATCGGCAGCTCCGCGTAGAAATCCTTCCTGGTCTCGCTGCCGGGCTGGAACAGGCGCTCCTGCAGCCCCGCCGCCAGGCCGGTCTGCGAGATGTCCACCAGCAGCGACGGCACCTCGGTCTTGCCCGGCAGCTGCCGCAGCATCGCGCCGAAGGTCCGCTCGATCTCCGCCAGCTGCTGGCGGTAGGCCTCGAGGTTCGCGGCCTTGCGCTGCTTCTCGTCGAAGGTCTGCCACAGCGACTTCTGCTCGGCCTCCGCCTTGCGCAGCTGCGGCAGGTTGCCGTTGTCGCTGGTCACGAAGTACCAGACCAGCAGCACGCTCATGACCACGAACACCAGGCCGACGCCGAGCGCGCGGAACAGGAACGGCCAGCGGCCGATGTCCTTGAGGTCGAGCTGCTGCAGCTGTTCGATGAAGTTCATGGCTTGGCCTCCGAGACGCGCGTATTGCGCTTCGTGGAGGCGTCCTCGTCGGCGGCCGGCGCGCGCAGCTGCGCGAACAGCGTGAACTGCGCGCCGGGGCCGGCGTCACGGCCGGTCTGGATCACCTTCAGCTCCGGCGACGCCAGCGTCTCCGAGGCATCGATGTTGCGCATGAATGCGGAGACGCGCGTGCTGGACTGCGCGACGCCGTTGAACTCGAGCTTGCGGCCGCTCTGGCGGACCGAGGTCAGGTACACGCCCTCGGGCAGCGTCGAGACCATCTGGTCGAACAGCTTGACCACCTCGGGCCGGCTCGACTGCAGCGTGTCGATGACCTGGGTGCGCGCGATCATCCGCGCCTTCTGGTCCTCGAGCGCGAGGATCTGCTCGATCGCCTTGTCCAGCTCGGCGATCTCCGCCTTCAGGAGCTCGTTGCGGCGCTTCTGCGCGTCGATCATCGAGCTGACCGTCAGGTGCGCGAGCAGCATGACCACGACGGCCAGGCCGACCGCGGCGCCGAGCCCGATCAGGAATTCCTTCCGGCGCCGCTGGCGGAGCGCTTGCCGCCAGGGCAGGAGGTTAATACTTGGCATCGTCGTCGAAACTCCGCAGTGCCAGGCCGCAGGCGAGCAGCAATGCCGTCGCATCGCGTGTCACGCCGAGGGCCTTTGCCTTCGAGGAAATCTTCATCTGGCCGAGCGGGTCGCCGCGCTCCGCCGGAATGCCGACCCGGCTCGCGATCACGTCCGCGACGCCCGGGATGTTGGCGCAGCCGCCGCAGATCAGGATCTGCTCGGGCTGGGTCCGGCCGCTGCCGGACGCGAGGTAGAACTGCAGCGAGCGGCTGACCTGCTGGGTCATGTCGTCGATGAACGGGTCGAGCACCTCGGGCTGGTAGTTCGACGGCAGGCCGCCTTCTTTCTTGGCGCGGCCGGCTTCCTCCATCGACAGTCCGTAGGTGCGCATGATCTCTTCGGTCAGCTGCTGGCCGCCGAAGGCGAAGTCGCGCGTGTAGGCGACCACCAGGTTCTTCAGCACGCTGAAGGTCGTCGTGCTGGCGCCGAAGTCGACGACCGCGATCGTGCGGTCCATGCCGCCGTCCGGCATCTGGTGCGTCAGCAGCCGGCAGGCGTTCTCGAGCGCGAAGGCCTCGACGTCCACCAGCTTCGCGACCAGCCCGGAGGCATTCACCGCGGCGACGCGCTGCTCGACGTTCTCCGAGCGCGAGGCGACCAGCAGGACGTCGCGCATGTCGGGGTCCTTCTCGGACGGCCCGAGCACCTGGAAGTCGTAGCTGACCTCTTCCATCGGGAACGGGATGTACTGGTCCGCCTGCATCTCGATCTGCTGCTCGAGATCGGCGTCGGACAGGTTGCGCGGCATCTGCACGGCTTTCGTGATCGCCGCGTCGCCGCTGATCGCCACCGCGCACTCCTTCGAGCGCACGCCCGAGCGCTTGACCGCGCGGCGGATCGCGTCGCCGACCGCGGCGGCGTCGACGATCGCCTTCTCGTTGATGGCGTTGTGCGGGGTCGGTTCGGCCGCATAGGACTCGACCCGGTAGCCGTCGCCGGCCTTCGACAGCTCGATCAGCTTGATCGAGGAGGTCGTGATGTCGAGGCCGATCAGCGGCGAGTACCGCGGTCCCAGCGACAGTTTCGGCAGCTTGAGCACAGAAATTTCCTTTTCAGGTCAGGCTATTGCGACGCGAATCGCTGCGCTGGGTCAACATTGACGGCCAACTATATAGCAAGCAATTGTTAAATTGAACGTGACCCGACTCGCAATTCGGCCGCACCGGGGCCCCCGATCGGGGCCCGGCGGGGTCCCCGAGGGCAACACCCCCCGGCCAGACCACCCCGCCTCCGTCGGCAGCCACGCCCCCGCGGGGCCGGCGCTCCCGGATCCGCCGCCGATGCTGCGCCGGTTCGGGGGTCCGCACCGTGTCTCCCGTCACGATACGCGCGTCGCGCGCTGGCGACCCTCGGCACCGGCAGTGCCTCACATTACTATGCATAATCGTCGGCGGTGATCACGCGACTGAACCGCAGGCTGCGCATCGCGGCGACCATCATCGTGTCGCTGGCCGGGCTGATCGGGCTCGCCTTCCTGTCCACCTATTACTACCTCAAGCCGACGCTGCCGGACGTGGCGGTGCTGCGCGACGTGCGGCTCGCAGTGCCGCTGCGCGTCTACAGCCGTGACGGCCTGCTGCTGGCGCAGATCGGCGAGCAGCGCCGGGTGCCGGTCACCTGGGACGAGATCCCGATCGTCGTGGTGCAGGCGGTGCTGGCCGCGGAGGACGACCGCTTCTTCGAGCACCCGGGCGTGGACTGGCAGGGCGTGCTGCGCGCGCTGGTGGTCGCCGCGACGACGATGGAGCTGTCGCAGGGCGGCAGCACGCTGACCCAGCAGCTGGTGCGGACCACGCTGATCACCAAGGAGAAGCAGCTGCGCCGCAAGCTGCGCGAGATCTTCCTGGCGCTGTCGCTCGAGAACGAGCTCAACAAGCAGGAGATCTTCACGCTGTTCGTCAACACGCAGTTCCTCGGCCAGCGTTCCTACGGCTTCGCCGCCGCCGCCGAGACCTATTTCGGCAAGTCGCTCGCGGACGTGGATGCGAGCGAAGCGGCGACCCTCGCCGGCATCCTGCAGGCGCCGTCGCGCCTCAATCCCGCCGCCAGCCTCGAGCGCGCGACCGAGCGCCGCGCCTACGTGCTGCGGCGCATGCGCGAGCTCGGTTACCTCGACCAGGATGCCTGGCGGGCCGCCAGCGAGCGGCCGCTGTCGCGCGAGCTGTACGGCCCGCGGGTGCAGGTGGACGCCCCCTACATCGGCGAGATGGCGCGCCAGGCGCTGTTCGACAAGTACGGCGAGAGCCTGTACTCCGACGGCTACCAGGTCGTCACGACCATCGATTCACGCCTGCAACGCGCCGCCGACGTGGCGCTGCGCAGCGCGGTCCTCGAGTACGACCGCCGCCACGCCTGGCGCGGCCGGGCCGGGCGCATCGCGCTCGAGGGCGAGACCGACGACGCGCTCGCGCGCGCGCTCGAGCAGTACCCGGTCGTCGGCGGGCTGCTGCCGGCCGCGGTGGTCGCGGTCGGCGGCGCCGATGCGACGGTCGTCGCGCGCAACGGCCGGCGTTACCGGCTGCCGATGGACGGCATGCGCTGGGCGCACGGCGCCGACGGCACGGCGCCGAAGTCGCCGCGCCAGGTCGTCGCGGCCGGCGACGTCGTCTACGTGCTGCCGGTGTCGGCCGCGGGCAACGATGCCCTGCTCGCGCAGCGGCCCGAGGTGCAGGGCGCCATCGTCGCGCTCGACCCGAACGACGGCGCGATCGTCGCGCTGGCCGGCGGCTTCGACTACCAGTCGTCCAAGTTCAACCGCGTGGTCCAGGCGCGGCGCCAGCCGGGCTCTTCGTTCAAGCCATTCATCTATTCGGCGGCGCTCGAGGCCGGGTTCACGCCCGCCTCCGTCGTGCTCGACGCCCCGGTGGTCTACGAGGCGCCCGCGCCGGAGGACGGCATCGGCGTGCGCCCCGAGGTTCCGGCAGTGGAAGGCGGGGAACTCGCCGAGGAACAGGAAGAGGAGGACTGGCGCCCGGTGAACGACTCGCGGCGCTTCTACGGCCCGACGCGGCTGCGCGATGCGCTCGCCCGCTCGCGCAACCTGGTCACCATCCGCGTCATGCGCCAGATCGGCGTCGGCTACGCGCGCGATTACGTCGAGCGCTTCGGCCTGCCGAAGGAGCACATTCCGGCCGACCTGACCGCGGCGCTCGGCACCGCCCAGCTGACGCCGCTCGAGATGGCGAACGGCTTTGCCGTGTTCGCCAACGGCGGCTCGCGGGTCGAGCCCTACCTGATCGAGCAGGTGTTTGCGGCCGATGGCTCGGTCGTGGAACAGGCGGAACCGAAGGTCGCCTGCAGCGCCTGCGGTGCGCCCTTCCCGCTGGCCGGCACGCCGCCGCTCGCCGTGCCGGGAACAGGCGGCATCGTGCGCGCAGCCGAGGCCGGCGGCGGCCTGCTGCCGCCCGCGGAGGAGCTGCGTGCGCCGCAGGTAATCTCGGAAGCCAACGCCTGGATCATCACGGACCTGCTGCGCGACGTCGTGCGCCGCGGCACCGGCCAGCGGGCGCGGGCACTCGGCCGCAACGACATCGCCGGCAAGACCGGCACGACCAATGACGGCCGCGATGCCTGGTTCTCCGGCTTCACGCCGGACCTGGTCGCGACCGCGTGGGTCGGCTTCGACCAGGAGCGGCCGCTCGGCGCCAACGAGGAGGGCGCGCGCACCGCGCTGCCGATGTGGATCTATTTCATGCGCGACGCGCTCGCCGGGTTGCCGGAGCGGCGGCTGCCGATGCCGGATGGCGTCGTCACCGCGCGCGTGCCGATGGACAGCGGCGGGCTCGGGGACGCAGCGACGACGACCAGCGAATTCGAGTATTTCCTCGCCGATCACCTGCCGGCGGGCGTCGCCGGCGCGACCGGCG
>CAYXUJ010000067.1:0-13413 GCA_964468395.1 uncultured Steroidobacteraceae bacterium | reverse complement strand
GGGCGGTCAGTTTTCCGGGGTGACTTCGCGCTGGAGCATGGTCGCGACCACGTCCTGGATCGAGGCGCCGCCATGCAGCACCTCGTAGACGTGCCGGCAGATTGGCATGTCGACGCCATGCTTCAGCGCCACGCCATGCACCGCCTTCGCCGCGTGATAGCCCTCGACCACCTGCCCTATCTCGGCGATGGCCTGGTCCACCGGCTTGCCGGCCGCGAGCGCGCGGCCGAAGCGGCGGTTGCGGGACTGGTCGTCGGTGCAGGTCAGCACCAGGTCGCCGAGGCCGGCGAGCCCCATCAGCGTCTCGGGCTTCGCGCCGAGCGCGACCCCGAGCCGCACCAGTTCGGCGAGACCGCGCGTGATCAGGAACACGCGGCTGTTGGAGCCGTAGCCCAGCCCGTCGGACACGCCGGTCGCGATCGCAATGACGTTCTTGACCGCGCCGCCGATCTCGACGCCGACGATGTCGGTCTGCGTGTAGGCGCGGAAGCCGCCCGACGATATGCGCTCGGCCAGCTCGAGGGCGAAGGCCTCGTGCGAAGAAGCAACGGCGATTGCCGTCGGCAGCCCCATCCCCACTTCGCGCGCGAAGGTCGGCCCCGACAGCACCGCGATCGGCACGTCAGGGCCCAGCACTTCCACGGCGACCTGGTGCGGCAGCTTGCCGGTCGAGAGCTCGAAGCCCTTGCTGGCCCAGGCGATGCGGGCGCGCGGCCCGAGCATCGGCTTGATCTGCTGCAGCACCTTGCGCAGCACGCTGGAAGGGACCACCAGGACGACGTCCTCGCCGCAGCCGAGCGCCCGCGCCAGGTCCGGCTCGATCGCGAGCGACGGCGGAAACTCGGCGCCGGGCAGGTAACGCTCGTTGCGCCGCGTGCGGGCGAGCAGCTCCGGTTCGTCTTCCGCCCGGCCCCAGAGGACCGTCGGGCCGCCGCCGCGCGCGAACTGGATGGCCAGCGCTGTTCCCCAGGAACCGGCCCCCAGCACGACGATCGGCCGCATCGATGCGGCTCAGTTCGCCTGTTCGGGCGCGGACTCGGGCGCCGGCGCCGCCTTGCCCTGGCGGGCAGCCTGTTCCTGCAGCGAGCGCTCGAACAGCGCGTCGAAGTTGACGTGCGGCAGCAGGAACGGCGGGAAGCCGCCCTTCACCACGACGTCCGACACGGTCTGGCGGATGTACGGGAACAGGATGTTCGGCGCGAACGCGCCGAGGATGCGGCGCGTCTCGTCGGCGGTGAAGCCGCGGACCATGAACACGCCGGCCTGCTTGACCTCGGCGAGGTAGACGGCGACGTCGCCGTTCTTCGCCTCCAGCGTCACCGTCAGCACGACCTCATGGGCATCCTGTCCCACCGAGTTCGACAGGGTGGTGAGATTCAGCGAAATCTTCGGGTCCTGCGCCTGCGACGCCAGGAACGGGCCTTTCGGCGCCTCGAAGGACAGGTCCTTGATATAGACCGTCTGCAGCGCGACCGCCGGCCCCTGGCCGTTGGCAGCCGCATCGCCCGCCGGTGCCGGGGTGGTGTTTTCGTCAGCCATCGTCTTGCCTCACTTGTGTCAATTGCAAAAGTTCGCCGCTGCGGTCGAGCGCGGCCAGTTCGTCGGCGCCGCCGACATAGCGATCGCCGATGTAAACCTGCGGCAGCGTGCGCCGACCGCTCCTTGCCAGCAAGCCGTCGCGCAGCTCCGGGTGGTCCTCGACGCTGACTTCGGCGAAATCGATGCCGCGGCGCTCGAGCAGGGCGAGGGCGCGCATGCAGGCGCCGCACATGCTCGTCGTGTAAACAGTCACGGCCGCCACGGCGGTTCAGCCCTTCACGACCGGCAGATTCTCCTGCTTCCATGCCGCCAGGCCGCCGCGCAGGCTGAAGACGTTCTTCGCGCCGGCGCGGGCGAGCGTCCGCAGCGCCGCCTGGGTCGTCGCCCCATTGTCGCAGTACAGCACCAGCGTCTTGCCGGCGAGCTTCTCGAGCGACTTCGGGTCCGCCAGCAGCTGGTCGCCCGGCAGGCTGCGCGCGCCCTCGATGTGGCCATCCTTGAACTGGTTGGCCGAGCGCAGGTCCACCAGCACGGCGCCGCCGTTCGTCAGGCGGATCGCTTCGGCGGGACCGACGGCGCTGCTGTCGGCACCGCGCTGGCGCATCTCGTAACCGGCCACCAGGATCGCCAGCAGCACGGCGGCGCCCGCCAGGAACGGATGATTGGTGAAATAATCGAGCAGTCGGTCCATTTGGAGCGGGTCGCGGATCGCGCGCGCGACCGGGGGCTGGAAAAGGCCGCGCATTATATCAGCGCGGCCGGCGCGGTCCGGTCATCGGCACAACTGGGAAAAATTCGCTGTTAAAACATGAACTTATGACCGCGCGACCAGCGCGGATCGTGCTCGCGGGCCTGCTGCTCGGGCTGGCCGCCGCCAATGCGTGGCCGGCCGAGGGCGATCCGGAGAAGGAGCTTCGCGAGGTGCGCCAGCGCATCGAGGAGCTGCAGCGCGCCGTGCGCCGCGACACCGACCGGCGCGATGCCTTGTCCGGGCAGCTGCGCAACGCGGAAGAGAAGGTGCGCGATGCGCGCGGCCGCCTGCGCGGCGTGCGCAAGCGCCTGGCCGAAAGCGACGCGCGGCTGCGCGACCTGGAGGCGCAGCGCGAGGCGCACGAGCGGGCGCTGGACGAGCAGCGCGCGGCGCTCGCCAGCCAGTTGCGCGCGGCGTACATGGGCGGCCGCGAGGAACAGGTCAAGCTGCTGCTGTCCCAGGAGGATCCCGCGGCCTTCGGCCGCATGCTGGTCTATTACTCCTATCTCGGCCGCGCACGGGCGGCGAAGATCGCGGAGATCGGCCAGCTGGTCGAAGAACTGCAGCAGGCGGCGGCCGCGGAAAGCCTGGAGCGCGAGCGCCTGGCGGCGCTCGAGGCCGACAGCCGCCGGGAATTGTCGGCGGTAGATGCCGCGCGCGACGAGCGCAGCAAGGCGCTGCGGGCGATGAATTCGCAGATCAAGAGCAGCAGCGACTCGATCGCCAAGCTCAAGCGCGAGGCGGCAGCGCTCGAGAAACTCGTGGCCGACCTGCGCCGGGCGATGCGCGACCTGCCGCCGGCCAGCGGCCAGGCCTTCGAGAAAGTGCGCGGCCGCCTCGCCTGGCCGGTCGCCGGCAAGATCATCGCCCGCTTCGGCCAGGCGCGAGGCGGCGGGCTCAAGTGGAATGGCGTGATGATCGAGTCGGCCCGCGGCAGCGAGGTGCGCGCGCTCTATGACGGCCGCGTCGCCTACGCGGACTGGCTGCCGGGGATGGGGCTGCTGTTGATCGTCGACCACGGCGGCTACATGAGCCTGTATGCGCACAACGAGCAGTTGTTCAAGGGCGCCGGCGACCGCGTCGAGGGCGGCGAAGTCGTCGCCACGGTCGGCGACAGCGGCGGCCGCAGCCAGCCTGGCCTGTACCTGGAGATCCGCCGCGGCGCCCAACCGGTCGACCCGGTGCCCTGGTTCCGCCGCCCGGCGCCCTGAGACCCCGTTCACGCCGCCAAACTGCGGATTACGTCAAAGACGGGCTCCCGCAGCTTCGGCGAGGCTGCGATATGAGGCCGGCACTGCGCCAGCCAGGGATTGCGTATCGCCGTGGTCACGCCCGTACCCATCGAATTGCCGCAGCACCTTGCGTCCGCCAGGCCGAACCTGGACCCGTACGGCCACCTGCTGCGCATGCTGATGCCGCGGGCGCTCGGGATCGGTTTCTACGACGGCGACGGCGCCCCGCTGTGGGTCGCGGACGGCTATGACGGCCCCGACCCGCGTCCCCTGGTGGAGGCGGCGCTGGCGCGCGTGCCGCCTGCGACCACCGGCCGCATCGACGGCTTTGCCCAGGACCACGAAGGCGCGCCGGCCTATGTCTTCCGGCTGCGCAACAGCGACGGCGAGGTGATCGCGGTCGCCACCCTGCTGACCCGCGACGGCGAACACCGGCCGTACTCGTTCGTGCAGCACCTCGTGCAGCCGGCGCTCGAATGCCTGCAGCGCGAGCTCGAGGCCCGCGCCAGCGTCGGCAACCTGGCGCGCGACCTGCGCTCGCGCGACGAGGACATGGACCTGCTGCTGCGCGTGGCGCCCGATGACCCGGCGGGCGTGCTGCAGGGCGACGAGCTCGGCGCCCTGGTGCAGACCTGCGTCGACCACCTCGGCTGCATGCTCGGCGCGCTGGTCGTGCCGGAGCGCAACGTCGCGATCTGCAAGGCGCCGCACGGCGGCAAGCCGCAGGTCGAGATCCTGACCAAGATCCACCGCCACCTGCTGAACTGGGCGCAGCTGCAGCGACGCAACCTGGTGATCAACAAGATCAAGGTGCGGCCGGTCGAGTTGCCGCCGTACAAGATCCTGTGCACGCCGGTCCGCCACGCATCGGGCCGGGTGGTCGGCTTCCTCGCCATGTTCCGCGAGGAGACCGCGCCGGGCTTCGAGCCGCGCACCGAGCGCCTGGTCGAGCTGCTGGCGCGCAAGACCACGGCGACGCTGCAGAACAACTTCGACGCGCTGACGGCGCTGCTGACGCGCCCGGCGTTCGAGAGCCAGGTGCGCGGGCTTCTGGCCGCGCGGCCCGAGCCCGCCCAGGACTGCGTGCTGTACATCGACGTCGACCGCCTGCACGTGGTCAACGACAACTTCGGCATGCACGTCGGCGACGAGCTGATCGGCAAGGTGGCCGAGGTGCTGCGCCGCAAGCCGCGCCCGGGCGCGCTGGCCGCACGCATCGCCGGCGACCGCTTTGCGATCTTCCTGCCGGGCTGCGCCCTGGAGTTCGCGCAGCAGATCGCCGAGATGCTGCGCCGCCAGTGCGCCGAGCTGACGCACGTGCGCGGCGAGGGCACGGTCCAGGCCTCGGTCAGCATCGGCACCGCAGAGCTGCCCGACTCGAAGAACCCGCTGGCGCACGGCCTCGCGAATGCCGAGATCGCCTGCAAGGCCGCCAAGGATCGCGGCCGCAACCGCGTCGAGATCTTCCAGGACGCCGACCAGAGCATCATGCGCCGCCACACGGACGTGCTGGTGGTGCAGCGCCTGCACCAGGCGCTGGCCGAGGACCGCTTCGCGTTGTTCGCGCAGCCGATCCTGCCGCTCGGCGCCGAGCGCCTGGAGCCGCGCTTCGAATTCCTGCTCAGGATGGTGGGGGCCGACGGCGAGCTGCTGCCGCCCGAGAAATTCCTGTCCGCCGCGGAACGCTACCAGCTGCTGCCGGCGATCGACCGCTGGGTCGTGCGCAACGCGCTGGACGCGCTCGCGTCGCGCGCGAGCGTGCTGCAGGGCCGGGGCATGCGCTTCTCGCTGAACATCTCCGGCGCCTCGATTGCCTCGGACGAGTTCCTCGAGTTCCTGGAGAAGAGCATCCGCGACTCGGGAGTGCCGCCGGAATCGCTGTGTTTCGAGCTGACCGAGACTTCCGCGGTCTCCAACCTGACGCGCGCGGACCGGCTGATGCAGCGCCTGCGCGTGCTGGGCTGCAGCTTCGCGCTGGACGACTTCGGCACCGGCCTCAGCTCGCTGGTCTACCTGAAGTCGCTGCCGGTCTCGGTGCTGAAGATCGACGGCGCGTTCGTGCGCGATGCCGGCAGCAACCAGCGCACGGAATCCATGGTGCGGGCGATCGCCCAGCTGGCGCACACGATGGGCATGGAAACGGTGGCCGAGTACGTCGAGACCGACGAGCTGCGCGAGCGCATGGCCGCGCTCGGCGTGGACTTCGGCCAGGGCTTCGCGATCGGCCGGCCGGTGCCGGTGGAGGACGTGCTCGGCGACCTGGCCCTGTACGAGGCGATGGCCGCGCAGGAGCCGACGGCCACCAGCCCCTGAGCGGCCGAGGGATGCCGCGCAACCGCGGCCGCGGGTAACATGAACGCATGAGCCACCCGAGACGAACCCTGCTCGCGGCCCTGCTGGGCTGCCTGCTCGGCGTCACGCTCGCCGCGGCGACGCTGTGGATCGCGGGCCGCGAGCCGCGGACCGCCGAGCTGTCGCCGGAGGATTCGCGACTGCTCGCCGAGGTCCTCGACCGGATCCACGAGGAATACGTGGACCGCACGGACGACCACGAGCTGGTCGCGAACGCGATCCGCGGCATGGTGGGGCGCCTGGATCCGCACTCGGCCTTCATGGACGCGGACGAGTTCGAGGACCTGCGCATCGCGACCGAGGGCAACTACTCCGGCATCGGCGTCGAGGTGGCGCTCGAGTCCGGCGTGATCGTCGTGATCGCGCCGATCGACGGCTCGCCCGCCGCCCGCGCGGGCATCCGTGCTGGCGACGCGATCCTTGCCATCGACGGCCGGCCGGCGGAGAACGAGGGCCTGGCGGAGGCGATCGCGAGCATCCGCGGCAAGCCCGGGACCGTGGTCAGACTGGGCGTGCGCCGGGAGTCGGAGCCCGCCCCGCTCGAGTTCGAGATCGAGCGCGCGGTCGTGTCGGTGCATTCGGTCCGCTTCGAGACGCTCGAGCCTGGCTTCGGCTACCTGCGCATCTCCCAGTTCAGCGAGACCACCGGGCCGGATGTCGGCGTGGCGCTGCGCGAGCTGCAACAGCAGTCGGGTGGCGCGATGCGCGGGCTGGTGCTGGACCTGCGCAACAACCCGGGCGGCGTACTGGACGCGGCGGTCGACGTTTCCGATGCCTTCCTCGAGAAAGGGCTGATCGTCTCCGCCGAGGGCCGCTCCGCGGAGTCGCGCTTCCGGATGGAGGCGGGGCCCGGCGACCTGTCGCGGGGCGTGCCGCTGGTCGTGCTGGTCAACGAGGGCTCCGCGTCCGCCGCCGAGATCGTGGCGGGCGCGCTGCGCGACAACGGCCGCGCCAAGCTGCTGGGGCAGCGCACCTTCGGCAAGGGCTCGGTGCAGACGGTGATGCCGCTCGAGGACGGCCAGGCGCTCAAGCTCACGACCTCGCGCTACTACACGCCGGCGGGCGTTTCGATCCACGAGCGCGGGCTGGAGCCTGACGTCGAGCTGCCGGCGCAGCCGGCGGCCGCGCTGAACGGGGAAGGGTCGCCGCTGGAGCGCGACGCCGGGCTGCGCGCTGCCGTCGCCTGGCTCAAGACCGGCAATACGCACACTGCGCTGGCCGCGGCCCGCGCGACGCCCGATCGTCGCTGAGCCGACATGAAGCGCGTCCTGGTGCCGCTGGCGGAAGGATTCGAGGAACTCGAGGCGGTCACGATCATCGACCTGCTGCGGCGCGCCGGCATCGAGGTCGTCGTCGCGTCGCTGGCGGGCAGCCCGGTCACCGGCGCCCACGGCATCCGGGTGGCGGCCGACACGCCGCTCGCGGCGCTCGCCGAGCAGGAATTCGACATGATCGCGCTGCCCGGCGGCATGCCGGGCGCCGAGCACCTGAAGAAGGACCCCCGCATCGCCCAGATCGTGCGCCGGCTGCATGCCGCCGGCCGGCCGGTGGCCGCGATCTGCGCGGCGCCGATGGTGCTGGCCGCGGCCGGCGTGCTGGAAGGCAGGCGCGCCACCAGCTATCCGGGATTCCTCGAACAGGGCGCCGGCCGCGCGACCGTGGTCGGCGACGCGGTGGTCGTGGACCGCGGCGTGATCACCTCGCGCGGGCCCGGCACGGCGCTCGACTTTGCGCTGGCGCTGGTCGCGGAACTGGCGGGCGACGAGACGCGCGCCAGGATCGAGGCCGGCCTGCAACGCGCCGGGACGGGGCCGCGATGACCGGCGCGGGCGAGGAGGCGCGGGCCGGCGAGCCGCCGGCCGCAACCCGCCGGGAGGCCGTGCGGCGCGACGAGCATGCCAGCATCCTCGCCAGCCTGACGCGCGTGGACTGGCTCGTGCTGCTGGTGGTGGCGCTGCACGCGCTGGTGCTGCGCGCCGCGCCGGAATCGCCGCGCCCGCTCTATGCCACGCTTGCGGCCTATACGATCTTCGTCGTCGCTTTCCGCTGGCGCGGCTTCCCGGTGCAGGGAACAGGCGCGCGCATCGCGCTCGGCGCGGCGGCGATGGTGGCGTTCATCACCATCGTCGCCATCCTGACCGGCGGCTCGGCGAGCCCGCTGATGAGCCTCTACCTGCTGCCGATCGTGCTGGTCGCGATGACGCTCGGGCGGCGCGGGGCACTGGTGATCTTCGCCGGCGTCGTGCTCGCCTGGCTGTCGGTGATCGTCGGCGAGGGCCCGCTGCCCGGCACGGCCGAACTGCTGTCGCGCATGTTCAGCGAGCTCGGGCCTTATGCGCTGGTTGCCTACCTGACGCAGGCGCTCGCCGGCACGATCATGACCGCGCGGCAGCGCATCGAGGAGATGGCCGAGCGCGACGGGCTGACCGGGATGCTGAACATGCGCACCTTCAAGGCGGTGCTCGAGCGCGAGCACGGCCTGCGCGCGCGCAGCGCGCGCGGCGGCTATGGCATCCTGCTCGTGGACATGGACGACCTGAAGGAGCTGAACGACGCTCACGGCCATCAGGCCGGCAATCGCGCGATCACGGCGGTCGCCGGCGCGATCCAGCGCGCGATCCGCACCACCGACATGGCGGCGCGCTACGGCGGCGACGAGTTCGTCGTGTTCCTGCCGGACGCGACGCCGGAGGTCGCCGAGGCCGTGGCCCAGCGCATCCGCAACAATGCGTATCGCAGCCTGTTCCCGCTCGGCGAGCGCCTGCACCGCATGACGGTCAGCGTCGGCGCGGCAAGTTATCCGCGCGACGGCGCGCAGCACGACGACATCGTCGCCGCGGCCGGCACGCGCATGCGGCGCGACCGCGAGCTGCGCCAGACCGGCGCCGTGCGCAAGCCGGGCGATGGCGGAACCTGATGCCGGGCGGCGGGGCCATGCGGCGCCAGGCGCGCGGTTACATGCAGGGGTTCGAGACCGCCGCCAGCGCGGCGACGATCTGGCGGGCTTTGACGGATCCGGCCGCGCTCGCCCTCTGGTACGCGAGCGAGGCGGAAGTCGAACCGCGGGCCGGCGGCCGCTACCGGGTCGTGACGCGGCTGTTCGGCCGGCGCGAGGCGCAGATCGAGGCCTTCGAGCCTCGCCTCCGGCTCAAGCTCATGTACGAGCCGAACGCCGACTGGCCGGCGATGTCCGACAGCGTGCTGATCGAGGATTTCCTCATCGATGAACGGAAAGGACAGCGGATGCTGCGCGTGATGGGCTCCGGCGTGCCAGCCGGCGAAGAATGGAACCGCACCCTGGTCCGGCTGCGCACCGGCTGGGCGCTGGCGTTCGCGCAGCTGCAACTCAGGCTGCGCGACGGCGTGATCGGCGACGCTCCGGCATGAAGCGCTTGCTCGCGGGACTCGCCGCCGCGCTCTGGTCCCTGGCGGCCCAGGCCGCCACGCTCGTGCTGGCGGGCGGCACCGTCGTGGACGGCTACGGCAACGCCCCGATCGCCAATGGCGTCATCGTCGTCGAGGACGAGCGCATCGTCGCGGTCGGCGGCGCTGGCCAGGTCCTGGTGCCGGAAGGGGCACAGGTGATCTCGACCGAGGGCATGACCGTGCTGCCCGGACTCTGGGACATGCAGGTGCGGCTGATGCGCCTCGGCCACGGCGACGCCGCGCGCTGGAACGAAACCTATGCACCGCTGGCCGAGCGCGTGATCATGCCGATTGCGGCGCGCCAGCTGCTGCACGCCGGCGTCACGAGCGCCCGCGACGTTGGCGCGACGCTGGAGGCGGCGATCCGCGTGCGCGACCGCATCCGCGACCACCGCCTGGACGGGCCGACGCTCTACGTATCCGGGCCGGTGCTGCGCAAGCTGGTGCCGGCCGGCACCGAGAGCTGGCAGTGGGCGGTCAACGGCGCGGCGGACGCGAAGGCGAAGGTCCAGGCGCTCGCCGAGGCCGGCGTGGATTACCTGCTGCTGGGCGAAGTGGACCTGTGGAAGGAAGAGGAACTCGCGGCGGCCATCGCCGAAGCGCGGCTGCGCGGCCTCGGCGTGCACGCCTTCGCCGAACGCCCGGCCGATGTCGAGCGCGGCGTCGCGCTGCAGATCGACGGCTTTCTCGGCACCGGCATGGGCGTCGGCCCCTTTCCGGACACGGTCGTACTGGCGCTGCACCGCCGGCTGCTGCAGCCGGCGATCCGGCCCCTTGCATGGTCGCCGGCGATTTCCGCGCTGCTCAACTTCGAGTCGCTGCGCGAGAATGCCGAGCCGCTGGACGACCCGCGCACGACCGCGGAGTTGCCGCCGCTGGTCGCCGCCGACATCCGCGGCTCGCTTGCGAACCTCGACGGGATCACCGCGTTCGAAATGCCGGCGACGAAGGCGCAGTCGTCGTGCGCCAAGCTGCGCCAGCTCGACGACGCCAGGCTGACCCTGCTGCTCGGGTCGGACGCGGGCCTGGCCGGGCACCTGCACTCGCGGGCGACCTGGCAGGAGATCGATTTCTGGGTGCGGCAGTGCGGCCTGCCGGCGCTGCGGGCGATCCAGGCGGCGACCCACGATGCGGCGACCGCGATGGGCGTCGGCCACGAATCCGGGTCGATCGCGCCGGGCAAGTTCGCCGACATTATCGCCGTGCGCGGCGACGTCCTGCGCAACCCGGGCCTGCTGCAGTCCGTGGACATTGTCATCCGCCGCGGTCGTCGCGTACGCTGAGCCCCGTGGCGTACTTCATCCTCCGCGTGCTGATCGCCGCCCTCGGGCTGTGGCTCGCGACCGAGTGGGTCGACGGCATCCATGTGCGCAGCGCCACGACCCTGATCCTCGCGGCGCTGCTGCTCGGCGTTGTCAACGCGATCGTCAAGCCGATCGCCATCCTGCTGACCCTGCCGTTCACGCTGCTGACCCTCGGGCTGTTCCTGCTGGTGATCAACGCCGCGATGCTGGGGCTGGTGGCCGCGTTCCTGCCGGGCATGCAGATCGCCGGGTTCTGGCCGGCTTTCTGGGCCGCGATCCTCGTCAGCGGGGTGAGCTGGCTCGGCAACGCGATGTTCAGCCCGCGCCGCACGCCCCGTCACGACGCCTGACAACAAGAAGGGACGGAATCGCCATGGGGATCCAGCTGCGCCTGACGGTGATGAACTTCATGCAGTTCTTCGTCTGGGGCGCGTGGCTGATCTCGCTCGGCGCCTACATGATCGTCACGCTCGGCTTCAGCGGCGGCCAGGTCGGCAGCATCTACGCGACCATGGGCGTCGCCTCGCTGTTCATGCCGGGCCTGATGGGCATCATCGCCGACCGCTGGCTCAATGCCGAGCGGCTGTACGGAGTCCTGCACCTCGCCGGCGCCGGCCTGCTGCTGTGGGCGTCGACGGTCGAGGACTTCGACACCCTGTACACGATCATGCTGCTGAACGCGATGGTGTACATGCCGACGATCGCGCTGAACAACGCCGTGTCCTACCGGGTGCTCGAGCAGAGCGGCCTCGACGTGATCCAGAAATTCCCGCCGATCCGCGTCTGGGGCACGGTCGGCTTCATCGTCGCGATGTGGATGGTGGACCTCGCCGGCTGGACCAAGAGCGCGCTGCAGCTCTACATCAGCGCCGGCGCGGCGGTGTTCCTGGGCATCTACGGCTTCACGATGCCGAAGTGCCCGCCGGACC
Source organism: uncultured Steroidobacteraceae bacterium (assembly GCA_964468395.1). Taxonomy (GTDB): domain Bacteria; phylum Pseudomonadota; class Gammaproteobacteria; order Steroidobacterales; family Steroidobacteraceae; genus SCUD01. Next base: position 1,880 of record CAYXUJ010000067.1, on the reverse strand, counting down.
GCAGCGTGCGCCAGCGCAGCATCGTCACCGCCCTCGGGCTCGACGCCTTCGTGCTGTTCCGCCGCACGCAGATGCTGGTGTTCTTCGTGTTCGCAATGATGCTCGGCGCGGCGCTGCAGATCACCAATGCCTTTGGCGGCGCGTTCCTCGCCGATTTCGCCGGCACATACCCGGACTCGTTCGGCGTGCAGCACCCGAACATCCTGATCTCGATCTCGCAGATCTCCGAGACGCTGTTCATCCTGACGATCCCGTTCTTCCTGCAGCGCTTCGGCATCAAGATCGTGATGCTGATCAGCATCTTCGCCTGGGTGTTCCGCTTCGGCCTGTTCGCGGTCGGCGACCCGGGCGCGGGCCTGTGGATGCTGGTGCTGTCGATGATCATCTACGGCATGGCCTTCGACTTCTTCAACATCTCCGGCTCGCTGTACGTGGACCGCGAGGCGGAGCCGAAGATCCGCGCCAGCGCGCAGGGCCTGTTCATGGTGATGACCAACGGCCTCGGCGCCTTCCTCGGCAGCATGGGCGCGGGCATGGTCGTGGATTACTTCACGATCGACGGCGTGAAGGACTGGCCGAGCATCTGGTTCACGTTCGCCGGCTACGCGCTCGTGCTCGGCCTGCTGTTCCCGTTCCTGTTCCGCTACCGGCACCAGCAGGCCTGAAGGGGACGCACCCCTTGCGCTGCAAGGGGATGCAGCCCCGCTGGCGCGCTAGCCGCCTGCCGGCGCCGGCCAGGGATGGAGTTGGAAGTCGAATGGCCGCTGGCCGCTCAGCAGCCGGCTGACCAGCAACAGCGCCATCGCTTCGGTGTAGCGTGCCGCGCGTAGCGCCCCGACGTCGGCCGCCTCGAATCCGAGGCCGGCCGCGAGCTCCGAAACTCGCGCCTTGGCACCGTCGTTGTCGCCGGCGATCAGCACGCTGACCGGGCCGCCGGCCGTGTCGGGCGCCGCCATCACCGTGTAGTAAATCGTGTTGAAGGCCTTGACGACGCGCGCACCGGGCGCGAGCGACTGCACGTACTCGCCGCCGGAAGCGGGCAGCTCGATCGCGACCTCCCGGCCTTCGCGCACGTCGAGGGGATTGGTGGCATCGATGATCAGCTTGCCGTCGAGATTGCCGAGCGAACGCATCGTCTCGTCCACCGCCGCCCAGGGCACGGCGAGCAGCAGCGTGTCGCAGGATTCCGCGGCCGCCCCAGGCGCCACCGCCTTCGTTCCCTTGCCGGTGCGCCCGACCAGGGCCTGTACGCGCTCGCTGTCCGGCGTTCGCGAGCCGTAGACGATGCGCTCGCCGATGGACGCGAACCGCGGGCCGAGCGTGCCGCCGACGGATCCGGTGCCGATGACGGCGATGCAGTCGCCTGAGGCCGCAGCGACGGCCGGGATCCAGAGCGCGATCAGCAGCAGGAAACCGCGAGCGCGTGACAGTGCGGCATTCCGGAAACTTCGATCGTTCATGAGGCCTCCTCAGGCGCCGGCGCGCAGCGCCGTGCCGTGCGCCAGGTAATGGTTCATGCGCTCTTCCCATTCGCGCATGAACTGCACGTAGAACTCCGCGGTGAAAGATGCCACGAACACGTCGCCCTGCGGCCCCAGGCTCGTGTGGCTGTAGGTGACGTTGGCCTCGCTGCCGGCGCCGGCGGCGCGCACGCGGATGACCAGCTTGCAGGCCGTGACCTCGGGCGTGATCTTGATCATCTCGACCAGCCCGGCCCCCGGCTCGTGGCGCGTGACGAACCAGATCGCGTCGTGCGGGCGGGCGTCGGTCACGAACACGCAGTCCGGCTCCGCCACGCCGGACTTCGACAGCACGAGCAACGGCTTCCAGCCGTCGATCCAGTCCGCCTCGCGCACCGGGCACAGCAGCGGGAACACCTT
>CAYXUJ010000066.1:0-13591 GCA_964468395.1 uncultured Steroidobacteraceae bacterium | reverse complement strand
GATCACGGGCAATCGCCTCGGGCCGGAATAAAAAAAGGGGACGCACCCCTTTTTTCTACATTGTGTGCGTGGGCTTGTCGCCGCCGAGCGCGCCGGCGAGGTAGGACTCGATCTTCTTCTGCGTGGCGCCGCGGTCCTGTTCGCTGAACTGGACGCCGATCCCCGCCGTGCGCTTGCCCTGCGCGCCCTTCGGCGTCAGCCAGATCACCCGTCCCGCGACCGGCAGCTTCTCCTCCTCGCCCATGAGGTTCAGCAGCATGAAGACCTCGTCGCCGAGGCGGTAGCTGCTGTTGGTCGGGATGAACAGGCCGCCGTTCTTCACGAACGGCATGTAGGCGAGGTAGAGCGCACTCTTGTCCTTGATCGTGAGCGTCAGGAGCCCAGGCTTGGTCGATGGCGCCCGCATCTTCACTCCGTTCACTCCCGATCCCTGCCGCGGCCGCTGCCCAGCAGCGCCGCCAGCGACACCAGCAGCCCCTCGAACAGGAGCTGCGTGTTCAACGAGCCGTCGACCAGCCGGCGCGCATCGCGCAGCTGGTCGAGCAGCCGGTAACCGGCCCGTATCTTCGTTTCAACGCCCGGCGGCCGCAACCATGGTAATCGATTATTGTTAACCAGATCACTAGACACGCCGGCCGCCCGCAGGCCCTGCGTCAGCCAGGACTCGAGCCATGCGAGCCGCGCCGACGGCGCATCGCCGGCCCAGGCCTTCGCCAGGCCGATGACGTCCATGCCGCCCTGCGTGGCCGCAGCCATCGCTTCCTCCATTTGCCGGTCGAGGTCCTCGAGGCCCGCCTCGGCGTAGTCGAGCGCCAGGAACGGCGCGCCGTGCGCGAGCCGCAGCAGCCCGTCCCAGCGCGCGCGCGGCCTGGAGCGTTCCAGCCAGGCCGTCGCCTCCGCCGCCGCCGGTATCGGCACGCGCAGCCGCATGCAGCGGCTGGCGATCGTGCGCGGCATGCGGTCGCTGCGGCTGGTCGCGAGCAGCAGGTAGGTGTCGTCGGCGGGCTCCTCGAGCGTCTTCAGCAGCGCGTTGAACGACTTGATGTTCATCGCCTCGGCCGGCTCGATCAGCGCCACCTTCACGCCGCCGCGATAGCTGCGCAGCGTCAGCGACTCGGAAATTCCGCGCATCTGCTCGATGCTGATCTCCTTCTTGCCGGGCGCGACGCCCACCCCGTGGAAATCCGGGTGGTTGCCGGCCGCGAACAGCTTGCAATCGGCGCAGGCGCCGCAGGGGCGATCGGACTTGCCCCTGCACAGCAGGCGCGCCGCAACCCAGACGCCCATCTCGGCCTGGCCGGCGCCCGGCTGGCCGAATATCAGCAGGCCATGCGGCAGACGGCCCTGGTCCTGCATGGCCGCCAGCCGCGCGCGCGCCGGCGCGAGCCAGGGCAAGGCTGCGCGCGCCAGCGCGGCCGCGACATCGCGCGACGCAGGCGCCGCTTCCTCGCGTTCCGCTTCAGCCACGGGCCGCGGCCCCGGTCGCCGCACACAGTGCGTCGAGCACATCGGCGACCTGCCGGGCGACCTGCTCCACTCCGGCGCCGGCGTCAATCACGCGCATGCGGGCGGCCTCGCGCGCCGCGAGATCGAGGTAGGCCTGGCGCACGCGGCCGAAGAACGCCTGGTCCTCGGTCTCGAAGCGATCGGGGCGATTGCCGCGTCCCGCGACCCGGGCCATCGCCACGGCCGGCTCGGCATCGAACAGGAACGTCAGGTCCGGGGCGAGCCGCGGGTGCGCGATCTTCGCGAGCTGACGGATCACGGATGGATTCGCGCCGCTGCCGCCGCCCTGATACGCCAGCGTCGCGTCGGTGAAGCGGTCGCACAGAACCCAGTGACCGCGACGCAGCGCCGGGCGGATCTTTTCGGCGACGTGGCTGGCACGCGCGGCGAAGATCATCAGCAGCTCGGCCGTGACGCCGGGCGGGCGATCGCGCGTCTCCAGCACCAGCGCGCGCAGTTTTTCGGCGAGCGGCGTGCCGCCGGGCTCGCGCGTCAGCACGACCGTGACGCCACGGCGCCGCAGGTGCTCCGCCGCCAGCGCCGCCTGCGTGGACTTGCCGACGCCCTCGATTCCCTCGAACGTGATGAATCGCCCGCGCACGGATTCAGCGTACCTGAACCGCGCCGCCGCGGCGCAGGTTGGCGATGTGGCGCGCGACGTTGTCGTTGTGCGCAACCAGCGTGGTCGCGAAGAAATGCCGTCCGTCGCCCATGCCGGTGGCGACGAAGTACAGCGCGTCGGTCGTCGCCGGCCGGACCGCGGCCTCCAGCGCCGCGCGACCGACCAGCGCGATCGGCGTCGGCGGCAGCCCCGCGCGCGTGTAGGTGTTGTACGGCGTGTCGGCCTGCAGGTCGCGGCGGCGGAGGTTGCCGTCGAAGGCATCGCCGAGGCCGTAGATCACGGTCGGGTCCGTCTGCAGCCGCATGCCCTTGCGCAGGCGATTGACGAACACGCCGGCGATCAGCGGCCTCTCGTCGGCGGCGCCGGTCTCCTTCTCGACCAGCGAGGCCATGATCAACGCCTCGTACGGCGTCTCGTACGGCAGCCCCGGCAGCCGGCGTTCCCAGGCAGCCTGCAGCTCGCGCTGCAGGCGCGCATGGGCCTGGCGCAGCAGTTCGCGGTCGCTGGTGTCGCGCGGGAATCGGTAGGTGTCGGGGAAGAACTGCCCCTCCGGGTGGACATCGCCCAGCCCGAGCCGCGGCATCCAGTCCCCGCCGGTCACGCCGGCCAGTTCGACGCGGACCTGCGGATGCGACTGGATCGCCGCCAGCGCCTGGCGGCTGGTCCAGCCCTCGGGAATGGTCAGCACATACATGCGCACGCTGCCGGCGACAAACTGCTCGAGAATCCCGGCGGGCGTCGTGCCGGGCGCAAGCTCGTATTCCCCGGCCTTGATCCGCGTCGCCTGGCCGCTGCGCTTGGCGTGGCGGATCCAGGCGCCCGGATTGTCCAGTAGGCCGCGGGCCGCAAGCGCTTCCGCAGTCGCGGTCAGCGAGGCGCCGGGCGTCACTTCGAAGACTTCCGGCTGCACCAGTGCCGCGACCGGTTGCGCCAGCCAGTCCCGCTCCTGCTGGCGCCAGGCATACCAGGCGCCCGCCGCCACCAGCGCGAATGCCACGGCAAAGGCGAGCCAACGCTTCATTGGGCCGCGACCCAGTCATTGAACCGGGCAGCCTGCGGGTCGATCGCGAGCGCCGCGCCCGCGTATTCGCGCACGGGCCAGGCGCCGATCAGGGCATTGGTCAGCAGCATGGCGCTCGCGTCCGCCAGATCGGCGGCCGGCAGCTCGCGCTCGATCACCGGATCGCCCTGCTCCGCCGCCCAGTCCCGGAATACGGCGCGCATGACGCCGGCGACCCCGCATTCCGCGAGCGAAGGCGTCACCCAGCGGCCCGCGACCCGCGCAAACAGGTTGCACTGGGTGCCGCCGACTGCCATGTCGCGATCGTCCATCATCAGCCCTTCCGCCACCGCCGCATCATCCCATTCCGCGCGCGCCAGCACCTGCTCCAGCCGGTTGAGGTGCTTGATGCCGGCCAGCGCCGCATTCCGCCCCAGCCGCGTGCGGCAGCGGCGCAGGCGGATGCCCGCGCTCCAGTGCGACGGCGCAAATTCAGGCCAGGGAAAGGCGGCCACGATGCAGGTCGGTTGCACCGTGCGCGGCGGGCGATAGCCGCGCTCGCCCGTCCCGCGCGTCACGATCAGCTTCAGGACGCCCTGCCCGGCCGGGCAGGCCGGCGCGAGCCGCTCCCGCAGCTCGCCCGCCGCCGGCAGCGGAATTGCCAGGCGCGCGGCACCTGCCTGCAGGCGCGCGAGGTGCCGGTCGAGGAAACGCGCGCGCCCGTCGCGCACGGCGATCGTCTCGAACAGGCCGTCGCCGTATTGCAGCCCGCGATCGAGCGCATCGACGCCGGCATCGTCGCGGCCATGGACGCGCACGCGCATCAGCCGCCGCCCAGCGCGCGCAGCAGGCCGCGGGCCTTGGCGCGCGTCTCTTCCAGCTCGCGCGCCGGGTCCGAGTCCGCGACGATGCCGGCGCCGGCGCGCCATTCGACGGCGCCCGCCCGCATCGTCATCGTCCGGATCAGGATGTTGAGGTCGAGGCTGCCGTCCGGCGCGAGATAGCCCATGGCGCCGGTATACGCGCCGCGCCCCTTGCCTTCCAGCTCCCCGATCAGCTGCATGCAGCGCACTTTCGGGCAGCCGGTGATCGTGCCGCCCGGGAACAGCGCCCGGATCACGCCGCCCGGCGTCACGTCCTGGCGCAGCTGCCCGCAGACGTTCGACACGATGTGATGCACGTGGGCATAGCTTTCGACCACCATGAATTCGTCCACCGCAACCGAGCCCGGCTCGCAGATGCGCCCGAGGTCGTTGCGCTCGAGATCGATCAGCATGACGTGCTCTGCCTGCTCCTTCGCGCTGCCCGTCAGTTCGGCAATGGCCGCCGCATCGCCGGCGGCCAGGCGCGGCCGCGTGCCCGCGATCGGCCGGGTCTCGATGCGCCGCCCGCGCACGCGGACCAGGCGCTCGGGGGAACTGGACAGGATGGCCAGGTCGCCCAGCTGTGCGAGCCCGGCGAAGGCCCCCGGATTGGCGGTCCGCAACCGGGCATAGAGGCCGGCGGCGCTGGCCCCGGCGGGCAGCCTGGCGCGCCAGGACCGGGCGAGATTGGCCTGGTAGACGTCGCCGGCGGCGATATGCCCCAGGGCCCGCCGACAGGCCTCCAGGTAGCGCTCGGGGTCCTCCTCGACGATCGATTCCGCGTCAAAAGGCCGCTCCGACGGCGTCTCGGCCGCTGTGCGGCGGTAATCGGCCGCCGCCTGCTCCACCACGGCCCCGGCGCCCGGCTCGGCGAGAATCGCCGTGCGGCGCGTCTGGTGGTCGTGTACGAGAGCCGCCTGCATCCGCCAGGCGGAGGCCACGAGCGGGAGCGGCGAAGCCGGGAGCCTGAGCGTGGGCTCCACCTCGGCGGCCAGCTCGTAGCCGAGGTACAGGAACCAGCCGCCGGCGAATGGCCAGGGGTCGGGCGGAGCTGCCCGTGGCCCTGAGCGCCACCAGTCGTCCAGCCGCTCGCAGAACCGCTCGCCACGGCCGGGCCCGGCCAGCCTGCCGGCGTCATCCAGTTGCAGCGCCTCGCCTGGCGCCGCCATCAGGAGGCTGTAGCGGCCGAGCGGCGTGCCGGTGGCGGCGCTGTCGAGCAGCGCGGGATAGCGATCGGGCGCGCGTGCGTGCATCGCCAGCAGGCGGGCGGGCGCATCGTCCGCCACCGGCAACTCGTGGATCAGGTATGGCTGCGGCCTCATGCCGGCCGGCCGTCAACGAAGGGCGCGAAAGACCAGCGTGCCGTTGGTGCCGCCGAATCCGAAGGAGTTGCTGACGACGGTCTCGATCGCCATGCGCCGCGCGGTGTTCGGGACGTAGTCGAGGTCGCAGCCCTCGCCCGGGTGGTCGAGGTTGATGGTCGGCGGCGCGACCTGGTCGCGGATCGCCAGGACGCTGAAGATCGCCTCCACCACGCCCGCGGCGCCGAGCAGGTGGCCGGTCATGGACTTGGTCGAGCTGACCGCCAGCTTGCGTGCGTGCGCGCCAAAGGCGCCCTTGATCGCCAGGGTCTCGGCGACGTCGCCGAGCGGCGTCGAAGTCGCGTGCGCATTGACGTACTGCACGTCCTCGGCATTGACGCCGGCGTCGCGCAGGGCGTTCGCCATCGACAGCCTGGCGCCGGCGCCGTCATCCGGCGGCGCCGTGATGTGGTACGCATCGCCGCTCATGCCGAAGCCAATCAGCTCCGCAAGGATCGTGGCGCCCCGCGCGCGGGCGTGCCCGTACTCCTCCAGCACCATCGCGCCGGCGCCGTCGCCCATCACGAAGCCGTCGCGGTCGCGGTCCCATGGGCGGCTGGCACGCGCCGGATCGTCGTTGCGCGTCGAGACCGCGCGCGCCTGGCAGAAGCCGCCGACCGCGGTCGGCGTCTGCGCCATCTCGGCGCCGCCGGCGACGATCACGTCCGCGTCGCCGTACTGGATCGTGCGCATGCCGACGCCGAGCGCGTGGGTCGAGGTCGTGCAGGCGGTCACCAGGGCCAGGTTCGGCCCGGTGATGCCGTACATGATCGACAGGTGGCCGGAGATCATGTTGATGATGCTGGCCGGGATGTAGAACGGCGAGATTTTCTTCGCCGAGCGGGTCTCGAGGTAGCGGGAGTAATTGTCCTCGATGGTCTCGAGTCCGCCGATGCCGGCGCCGAACACGAGGCCGATGCGCGCGCGATTGTCGTCGGTGACGGCGAGCCCCGAGTCGGCGATCGCCTGCACGCCGGCCGAGACCCCGTACTGCATGAACAGGTCCATGCGCCGCGCTTCCTTGGCGGGCATGAATTTCGCCACGTCGAAATCCGGCACGCTGCCGGCGATCGTGCAGGGGAAGGCACTGACGTCGAAGCGAGTGATCGGGCCGATGCCGCTCCTGCCGGCCAGCGCGCCCGCCCAGCTGTCGGCCACGGAATTGCCGAGCGGCGACAGCATGCCGAGACCCGTGACGACGACGCGTCGCTTGCTCAAGGCGCTACCTCTCGGTTCCGCGACCGGTATGACGCAACGAGCCCCGGCCGCAGGGCCGGGGCTCGCGCGTGAGTGACGTCAGGACTTGGACTGGTGCTGGACGATGTAATCGATCGCCTGCTGCACCGTGGTGATCTTCTCGGCATCCTCGTCCGGTATCTCGGTCTCGAATTCTTCCTCGAGCGCCATCACGAGCTCGACCGTGTCCAGTGAGTCGGCACCCAGATCGTCCACGAACGAGGCGTCACTCGTGACTTCCTCGTCCTTGACCCCGAGCTGCTCGGCGACGATCTTCTTTACCCGTTCTTCGACTGTACTCATCGGTTTGATGTCCCTCACCTTGTGATGCCCATGACGGCTGGTGCCGGCCGGGGGTCGCCATTCTATGCCACGGACCCCCCACTGGCTACCAGAAACCTTTCTTGAGCACTGTTTCTGAAGGTATTTTTGCCTTGCGCGGCCGCCGTCGCTCAGGCCATGTGCATGCCGCCGTTGACGTTCAGGGTCTCGCCCGTGATCCAGGCCGCGCCCGGCCCGGCCAGGAAGCAGACGGCGGCGGCGACGTCTTCCGCGGCGCCGAGCCGCCCGAGCGGGATCCGGGCCGCCAGGTCGTCGCGCTGCGCCTGCGCCAGCGCCCGGGTCATGTCGGTGTCGATGAAACCCGGCGCCACGACGTTGACGGTGATGCCGCGCGAGGCGACCTCGCGCGCCAGCGAGCGCGTGAAGCCGCCGATGCCGGCCTTGGCGGCGCAGTAGTTGGCCTGGCCGGGGTTGCCGACCAGCCCCACGACCGAGGCGATGCTGATGATGCGTCCCTTGCGCGCCTTCATCATCCCGCGCAGCACGGCCTTGCTGAGCCGGAAAACGGAACCGAGATTCGTGTTGATGACCGCGTCCCAGTCCTCGTGCTTCATCCGCATCAGCAGCGTGTCGCGCGTGATGCCGGCATTGTTGACGAGGATGGTCACCGGGCCCTCGCGCGCCTCGATGTCGGCGATGGCGGCTTCGGTGCCCGGCGCGTCGGCGACGTCGAGCAGGATGCCGCGCCCGGCGGCGCCGGCCGCGCGCAGGGCCTCGTCGATCGCGACCACGCCGGCGGCGCCGGTCGCCGTGCCGACGACGGTTGCCCCCGCTGCGCCGAGCGCGAGCGCGATCGCCCGGCCGATGCCGCGCGAGGCGCCGGTCACGAGCGCGATCTCGCCGTTCAGCGCGCCGGCCGTCATGCGTCACCCCCGGCGAGCGCCAGCGCGGCGTCGAGCGACTCGGGCGAATCGATCGCCTGCAGCGCCAGATCGCGCCCGCCAGGCACGCGGCGCGCAAGGCCGGTCAGCACTTTGCCCGGCCCGCATTCATACAGGTGCGTCACGCCGTCGCCGATCATGCCGGCCACGATAGCGGACCAGCGCACCGGATTGAACAGCTGCCGGTAAAGACCGTCCCGGATCGCCTCCGGGCTGTCGTGCAGGCCGCCGTCGAATGCCCGCACGCGGAGCTGCGGCGCGCGCACCGGCAGCTCGGCGAGGCGCGCGCGCATCTCCTTGGCCGCCGGCTGCATCAGCGCGCTGTGCGAGGGCACCGACACGGGCAGCAGGACGGCGCGCTTGGCGCCGCGCCCCTTGCAGGCCTCGATCGCCCGGGCGACCGCGCCGGCGTGCCCCGCGATCACGAGCTGTCCCGGCGAGTTGTAGTTGACCGGCTGCACGATCTCGCCCTGCGCCGCTTCGGCGCAGGCCTCCTCGATCTGCGCGTCCTCGAGGCCCAGCACGGCGGCCATTGCGCCGGCGCCGGCCGGCACGGCGCGCTGCATCGCCTGGCCGCGCAGGCGCACCAGCGCCACGGCCGCCGGAAAATCGATCGCGTCGGCGCAGACCAGCGCCGTGTATTCGCCGAGGCTGTGCCCGGCCATTGCTTCGGGCACGGCGCCGCCGCGCTCGCGCCAGGCGCGCCACACCGCCACGCCCGCGGCCAGCATCGCCGGCTGCGTGCGCTCGGTTTCCGAGAGCCGGTCCTCCGGTCCTTCCTGGCACAGCGCCCACAGGTCGTAGCCGAGCGCCGCCGATGCTTCCTCGAATGTGGCGCGAACCACCGGCTGCGCCGCAGCCAGCGACGCCAGCATGCCGACCGACTGCGAGCCCTGGCCCGGAAACGTCATCGCCAGCTTCAAGCGCATCCTCCCGGCGGGTCTGCCATGCGTGGATTATAGGTTGGGCGCGACGTCACAATGCGACACCCCCAGCCGGGGCCCGGCAGGGGCTCTGCTATCATGACCCGCATCCCGCTTCGGGCAGGAGAATTGGATGTCCCTCGCCGTCCGCCGCGAATCAGGCTTCACGCTGATCGAGATCATGGTCGTGCTGGTGATCATCGCGATCCTGGGCGCGCTGATCGCCCCGCAGATCATCGGCCAGGTGGATGAGGCCCGCATCAAGGCGACACGGCTGGACCTGCGCACGCTCGGGACCGCGCTCGATTTCTACCAGATGGACAACTTCCGCTATCCGACCACCGACCAGGGGCTGGAGGCGCTGGTCAGGCCGCCGGAAACCGAGCCGCTGGCGCGCAACTGGCGGCCGCAGGGCTACCTGCGGACCAAGACGGTGCCGAAGGACCAGTGGGGGGCCGACTACATCTATCGCCAGCCGGGCACCGACGGACGGCCCTACGACCTGTACACGCTGGGCGCCGACGGCGAGCCCGGCGGCGAAGGCGCCGATGCCGATTTCGACTACTGGACGACTGACTGACCGGCCGGGCGCGCCGTGACCGCGGCCCGCCGGGCGTCACGCGGCGCAGAGCGCGGCATGACGCTGATCGAGATCCTGGTGGTCGTGGTGATCATCGGCATCCTCGCAGCGCTCGCCACGCTGTCGGTCGGCCTGCTGGGCGAGGACCGCGAAATCGAGACCGAAGCCGGCAGGCTCGCCGACTCGATCGCGCTGCTGCAGGAACAGGCGCAGCTCGAGGGCCGCGACTACGGCCTGCGCATCGAGGCAACCCGCTATCAGTTCCTGCGCTACGACGGCTTCGAGCAGCGTTGGGACACGGTCGACAATGACCCCGCGCTGTTGCCGCGCCAGCTCCCGCCCGGCCTGGCATTCGAGCTCGTCATCGAGGGCCGGCCGGTGCTGCTGCGCAGCGCGTCCCGGGAAGACGCGCGGCTGCCGCAGTTGTTCGCCTGGGGCAGCGGCGACATGTCGCCGTACCGCCTGACGCTGGCGCGCAAGGACGCCGGCCGCATGACGCTCATCGGCAATGCCGACGGCACGATCGAGATCGAACGCGATGCCGGACCGTAGGCCGCACGGCGGCTTCACGCTGGTCGAGGTCGTGGTCGCGCTGGCGATCGTCGCGATCGGCATGATGGCGGTGTTCAAGACCATCGGCGACACCGTCAGCAACGTCTCCTCGCTGCGCGACCGCAGCTTCGCTTCCTGGATCGCCGACAACCGCATCACGGAGATCCGCCTGTCGGGGCAGATGCCGTCGGTGGACGAAACCGAGGGCGACCTGGAATACGCGGGCCGGCGCTGGCACTGGACCGCCAATGTCGCGCAGACGCAGGTCAACGGCCTGCGGCGGATCGACGTGCGCGTGCGCCGCGACACCGATGCCGAGGACACCTGGCTGATCAGCCTCGCCGGCTTCGTCGGCGCGACTGCGACGTCTGCCCCGCCGTCGGGCACGCCATGGAACACCGGCGAACCGGACGACGGCGGTGACGGCGACGGGGATGGGGACGGGTCATGAGCCGCCGGCGCCAGCGCGGATTCACGCTGCTCGAGATCCTGGTCGCAACCGTGATCCTCGCGATCATGGGGCTGATGGCCTATCGCGGCGTCGCCGAGGCGCGCGTCGCGGCCGCGGCGGCCGAGGGACACATGGGGCGGCTGCGCGAGGTGCAGCGCGCGCTGCACCTGCTGGTCAGCGATTTCCGCTCGCTGGCGCCGCGGCCGGTGCGCGAGACCATCGGCGACGGCTATCGCGCCGCGCTGCTGCGCGACCCGAACTCGATCGCGCTGGTCGAGCTGTCGCACGCCGGCTGGCCGAACGGCGCCGGCACGCCGCGCGGCACGGTGCAGCGCGTCAGCTACCGGCTCGAGGAGCGCAAGCTGATCCGCGAGCACTGGAACGTCACCGACCCGACGCTGGCGACCCCGCCGGTGAAGCGCGAACTGCTGGGCGACGTCGAGCGCGTCGAGATCCGCTACATGAATTCGGGCCGGGAGTGGGTCGCGCAGTGGCCGCCGTTCAACAGCACGGCCGACTTCGGCTTCCGCATGCGGCCGATCGCGGTCGAGATCACGGTCGTGCTCGCCGACTACGGCGTGCTGCGCCGCCTGGTCGAGGTGCCGGGATGAGGCAACGCGGCGTCGCCCTGGTCACCGCCATCGTGCTGGTCGCGATCGCCACCGTGATCGCCGTGCACCTCGGCACGCGCGCCTCGCTCGACCTGCGGCGCACCGCCGGGCTGGCCGCGCTCGACCAGGGCTGGCACGTCGCGCTCGGCGCCGAGGCCTGGGCGGCCGAGGTCCTGCGCGACGACCGCGAGGACAGCGATACCGACAACCTTGCCGAGAGCTGGGCGCAGCCGCTGCCCGCGTTGCCGGTGGACGGCGGCGAGGTGCGCGGCGCGCTCGAGGACATGCAGGGCCGCTTCAACCTGAACAACCTGGTTGCGGCCGAAGGCACGGTCAACGAATCGGCGGTCGCGCGCTTCGAACGCCTGCTGGTGCGCGTCGACGCCGACCCGCGCTGGGCGCGGATCATGGCCGACTGGATCGACACCGACACCGTGCCCGGATTCCCGGAGGGCGCCGAGGACGGCGCCTACCTCTCGCAGAACCCTCCTTATCGCGCGGCCAATGGCGTGGTCACCACGGTCACCGAAATGATGGCGCTGCCGGGCATGACGCTGGAGGAATTCCAGCGCATCCGCCCCTACGTCGCGGCGCTGCCGCTTGGCACGACCGTCAACATCTGCACCGCCAAGCCGCCGCTGCTCGCGGCGCTGGTCGATGGCGGGACCGACTTCGGCGACGCCGAGGCGCTGGCCGCCAATCGCCGGGACGGCTGCTTCCCGACGCGCGCCGACCTGCAGGCGACGCTGGATCCCGCGGTCTACCAGGCCCTGCTGCCGACGATTTCCGAAACTTCGAACTGGTTCCGGGCCGTGACCGCCGTGCGTATTGGCACTTCGGAACTCACGCTGTACAGTCTGATCGAGCGAAACAGCTCCGGCGGCAGCCGCACCGTGCTGCGATCGACAGGCACCGAGTAGCCGGCATGAATCAATCCCTGGTATTGCGACTGGCGGATCCGCCCTGCTGGGTCATCACCGGCGCGGACGGCGGCCGCATCGGGCCGGTGTCCACCGGCAGCCTGGCGGATGCGGCGCCGATCGCGGCGGAACGGCCGCTGATCGTCATCGCGCCCGGTTCCAGCGTGACGCTCGCGCGACCGGAACTGCCGGTCAAGGGCGGCGCGCGCATCGCCCAGGTCGTGCCGTATGCGATGGAGGAATCGCTCGCCGGCGAGGTCGAGCAGTTCCATTTCGCGGTCGGCGCCACGGATGCCGCGGGCGCGACCCTGGTCGCGGCCACGCGCCGCGAGGAACTGCGCGGCTGGCTCGACGCCCTCGCCGCCAGCGGCCTGGCGCCGGAAGCGGTCGTCCCCGACACCCTGTGCATCCCCGACAACCCCGCCAAGACGGTCGCCGTGATCGATGCGGGCCAGCTGCTGGTGCGCGCGCCCGGCTCGCTGCCGGTCGCGCTCGACGCCGAGCCGCTGACCGAGGCTTTCGCCCTGGCCGGGCTCGAAGGCGAGGACCGCCATGTCCAGCTGTACGTGTCGCAGCACGACTGGCAGCGCTCGCGCGAGATGATCGAGGCCCTGCGCGAAGTCACCGGCAGTCTCGACCTGCAGCTGCTGCCTGACGGCGCGCTGCCGCTGCTCGCGGCCGAGGCCGTGCGGCCGGCGTCGCTGTCGCTGCTGCAGGGCGAGTTCGCACGCCGCACGGGCTGGCGCGCGGAATGGCAACGGTGGCGGGTCGCGGCCCTGCTGGCGGCGGCTGCGCTGCTGCTGCACATCGGCGTGCGCGGCTACGACCTGGTGCGCCTGCATGCCGAGCAGCAGCGCCTCGACGCGGCGATCGAGCAGGCCGCGCGCATCGCGCTGCCCGACGCGGAGCGCATCGAGGATGCGCGCGCGCAGGTCGCCCAGCGCCTGGCCGGCGGCGGCACCGGCGATCCCGGCGGCCTGCTGGCGCAGCTCGCGGCCGTCGGTGGGGCATTGGCCGGCGCCCCGGGCCCGGCGGTCGAATCGCTCGGCTGGCGCGATCGCGCGCTCGAACTGCAGATCACCGCGCCAGACACCGATGCGCTGACCCGCTTTGCGCAGGCGCTCGGCGCCCGCGGCCTGGCGGCCGACGTGGCGTCGACCACGCGCGATGAGCAGGGCGTGCAGGCGCGCATACGGATCGCCGCGGGAGCGCCGCGATGAACCTGCGTGAGTGGCATGCGGGGCTCACGGCGCGCGAACAGCAGATGGTGCTGTGGGGCGGCGCCGCGGCAGCCGTGCTGCTGCTGGCAGGGCTGGTCTGGAAGCTCGGCACGTCGGTGGCGGCCGCCGAAGAGCGCGTGCAGCGGCGACAGCAGGACCTGGCCTGGATCGAGGCGGTGACGCCGCGGCTGGCCGCGGCGCCGGCGGCGCGGCCCGGCGAGTCGCTGGCGATCGCCATCGACCGCATGGCGCGCGAGGGCGGGCTCGGCGACACGCTCGCGGGCGTCGAGCCGGCCTCGGGCGGCGCACTGCGCGCGCGCTTCACCGGCGCGTCGTTCGACGCGCTCGCCCTGCTGCTGGCACGGCTGCAGAAGGAGCGCGGCGTGATCACCGAGACCGCAAGCGTTTCCGCGACCGGCGAGCCCGGCCTCGTCGACGCGACCCTGGTCCTGCGCGGCTCCTGATCCGGGATGTCGCGGCGCGCAAAACTGGTCGCGGCTGGCACGGCCGCATTCCTCGTCTT
>CAYXUJ010000065.1:5165-14392 GCA_964468395.1 uncultured Steroidobacteraceae bacterium | reverse complement strand
GGGGGAAGCCGGTTCCTTCCAGCAGCCGCCACGACAGGATGCGGCCGTCGCTGCCTACCAGCAGCCAGGCCCGGGCGCGCCCTTCTTCCGCGGTCCTGCGTGAAGACGCCGGGTAGCAATCATTGACCAGTGCCGCCAGCTTGCGGCTGTCCATGCGCAGGCGCGGTGCAACGTAATCCGCGGGTGCCGGGTTGACGACGATTCCGCCGCCGGCCGGCGCGCTGCCGGCAAGACCGGGGGCGCGCTCCGCGACGGGCTCAGGGAAGACCGGCCGCGGCAGATCGGGCTCGGGCACTGCGAACGGATCCTGATCCATCGGCCGCGGCAGGTCCGGCACCACCGGCTTCTGCTCTTCGGGCCTGGGCGGCAACACTTTTATCGGGCGCTGGCCTGCGTCTGCATCCCGATCGCGGTTCCGCAGCCCGATGTCGCTTGCGACCAGTGCAAGAACGCCCACATGCAGGGCGACGATGGCCGTGAACACGGCGCTCTGGCGCGATCCGCCCGCCGAATAAGGACGTGTCATAAAACACCTCCATTCAACGATGCCGGTCGCCATCAAGGTAGTCCCGGAACAACGTGGCTGCAAGCACCCCGCGCCCCGGCGACCGCCCGACCGGCGACTCCATGGCTTGAACGCCTGCCGGCTGCGCTCGGGGTTATGGAGCAACGGGTTCCGTCAGGGTTCAGGCAGCCGCGACCGCAGTCTTGCCCTCGCGTACGACGATCACCGCCACGCCGGACAGCGTCATCAGGCCGCCGACGGCCATGCGCCAGTCCAGCATGTCCCCCAGCAGCAGCACCGAGAACAGCACGCTGAACAGCGGCGCCAGCACGGTCACCGGCGCGACGCTCGAGACCGGGTACCGGCGGATCAGGGCGAAGTACGCCGTATGCGCCACCAGGCTGGCAAGCAGCGCCGAGTAGAGCAGCGCGCCCCAGCCGATCGTGCCGGCCCGGGACAGGCTCTCGAGCTGGCCGTCCTCGAGCCAGAGCGACAGCGGCAACAGTATCGGCAGGCTGGCCCAGGCCAGCCAGGCCTGCAGCTCCAGCGGCTCGAGCTCGTGCACGCGCTTGACCGCCACGAGCCCGACCGCGCCGATGAACGCCGCGACGACGATGGTCAGCAATCCCGGCCAGGATGCGAACACCACTGGATTGAATCCCAGCACCACGACGCCGGCGAACGACAGGCCGATGCCGAGCCAGCGCCGCCAGCGGATGCGCTCGCCGAGCAGGGCCACCGACAGCAGCGTCGCGAACGGCACGCCGAGCTGGCCGGCAATCGCCACCGACGACATGCTGCCGGACAGGGCCACGCCGGAAAACATCAGGGCGAACTGCAGGCCGCCGCCGCAGATCGCCGCCGTCAGCAGCCAGCGCATCTCGCCGCGCCGCAGCCGCAGCCAGGGCCAGACGACCAGGCCGACGATCAGGAAACGCAGGAAGCTCAGGAACACCGGCGGGAAGCGGTCGACGCTCAGCTTGATCGCGACGATGTTGAAGCCCCAGACCAGGTTGATCAGGACCAGCTGCCACAGGTGCGAACGCGCGAGATCGCTCACGCCGGCAGCACGATCTCGGCGGCCGGCGGCCGCAGGTTGTAGCTGGACGCCATCGCGTGGCCATACGCGCCGGTGTCGGCGATCAGCAGGACGTCGCCCTCCTCGCAGCGCGGCAGCAGCCGGTCGGCGCCGAGCACGTCGCCGCTCTCGCAGATCGGGCCGACGACGGTGCAGCGACGGTCGGCCGGCGCATCAAGCCGCGTCAGGTTGACGATCTCGTGCCAGGCGCCGTACAGCGCGGGCCGCAACAGGGAATTCATCCCGGTTGCGACGCCGACATAACGCCTCGCTCCCTTGCCCTTGGTCTGGGTCACGCGCGCCAGCAAAACCCCGCCCGCGGCCACGACGAAGCGACCCGGCTCCAGCCACAGTTCGAAGCGCGGGTGCTGCCGACGGAAATCCGCGAGCGCCGCGCCGAAGCCGGCGAGGTCGAACGGCGGCTGTCCCGGGTGTTCGGGCACGCCGAGCCCGCCGCCGAGGTTGAGCACCTGCGCGCGCGGGAACTGCGCCGCGATCCCGGCCAGCATTTGCGCCGCTTCGATCCACCCGGCGATTTCGAACGCGCCGCTGCCGCCGTGCGCGTGCAGCCCGACGACCGTCGCTCCGGACGCGGCAACGGACGCAGCCAGCTCGGCGAATTCCTCGGGCGCGACGCCGAACTTGGAGTGCGCTCCCGCCGTCCGCACTTTCTCGTGGTGGCCGCGGCCGTGACCCGTGTCGAGCCGCAGCAGGATCTCGCGGCCCGCGAACAGGCCGCTCCAGCCGCGCAGGATCTCGAGGTTGTCCACGGTGACACGCAGGCCGGCGTCGAGCGCCCAGCGATACTCGTCGCGGCCGGCGAAGTTGGGCGTGAACAGCAACGCGTCGGGCGCGATGCCCGGGTTGGCCTCGAGTGCGCGCACGGCCTCGGCGCGCGAGACGCATTCGAATCCGAGCCCGCAGCCGGCGATCGTGGCGAGCAGCTCCGGATGAGGGTTGGCCTTGACAGCGTAAAACACGCGCGCCAGCGAGCCGATTGCCATCAGGCTGCGCGCCTGCGCGGCGACGGTCGCGCGGTCATAGACGTAGGCGCAGTCGCGGTGGCCGAGGGCCGCCAGCAGGTCGTCGCGCCGGGCGCGCCACCAGGGTTCGGAATCGACCGGGGTCATGGCGTCATTCTCGGCGGTCGGCACGGCCAAACGAAAGGCCGCGGTCCCTGCGGGACGCGGCCTTTGCTCGCTGCCGCCGGCAACAGCCCGGCGGGCTCAGGCTTCGTCGAAGTCGTTGAACTCGGCAAGTTCCCGCTGCAGGCGCTTTTCCGCCAGCACGTCTTCCACCTTGCTCCAGGCGGACTGGGCAACCGGCCGGCGCGGGCCCTTGGGCCGCCGCTCGACGACGATCAAGCGGTCGAGGTCGCCATCCTGTTCCGCAGACTCCCCGAGAAACTCGTCCTCGAGGTCGAAGGACTCATCATTGCGCTCTTTCATTCCGCAGAATTCCTAGAGAAATCAATGATATCCACAACAAACCCGACTTGCGTCGGGCTGCGCAATATATACGAAAAGCCGGGTTTATCAACCGCCTGCGCGGAACGGGGGGTGCCGGGGCCGCGGGTTCAGGATCTCAGCGTTTGTCGCAGGCCCGCAGGCACTGGCTGTACTTGTCGTCGCAGGCTTCCATCTTGCCGGTGTCGCCTTCGGCCTCCTGCATGCACTGGTCCGACTCGGTGTCGCACTGTTCGATGCAGCGCTCGTCGGCGAATGGACGCGCCTTGGACTCGGGGCGGATGTCGTCGCCCAGTGCCGGCGTGCCGGCCAGCAGCAGCGTGGCTGCCAGGCTGAAACAGCAGCTATTGCGGGTCACCATCGCCTGTCGCTCCTCCCGGCCCGGCGTATCTATACGGCACGCGGCGCCGGCGCGCAAATGAGCGCCGGCAGGATGCGGCAACCGCGCTGAATGGCGGCTGAACGGCGCCCGGGTTACGGGCGCGACTCGGCCGCCGCGCGCCGGAGCAGCACGCGCGCCATCGGCCCGAGCGCAGCGAAGCGCGCGTCGCCCGTCTGGCCTGCGGCGAAGCGGCGGTAGATCTGCTGCACGATCACGGCCAGGCGGAACAAGCCGAACACGCGATAGAAGCCGAAGGCCGGCAACGCTCGGCCGCAGCGCGCGGCATAGCGCTCCAGGACTTCCGCCCGGGTGAGCGATCCCGGCAGCTGGGTGGGCAGCATGCGCGTCGCCTGCAGCTCCGGCTCGTCGCCGGCCTCGACCCAATAGGCCAGCGAGCAGCCGAGATCCATCAGCGGATCGCCGATCGTCGCCATTTCCCAGTCGAGCACGCCGACCAGGCGCTCCGGCGCCTGCGCGTCGAACACCACGTTGTCGAGCTTGTAGTCGTTGTGGATCAACGCAGAGACCGGCGACTCCGGCGGCAGGCGTTGCGCGAGCCAGCCGGTCACGGCTCCGGCCGGTTCCGCATCCGGCGTGACCGCCCGCTCGTAGCGCGCGGCCCAGCCCTCCAGCTGGCGTGCCACATACCCTTCCGGCCGCCCGAGCTCGCCCAGCCCCAGGGCGCGGTAGTCGAGGCCGTGCAGCTCAGCGAGCACGTCCACCAGCGCCAGCTGCTGGGCTCGCACCAGGCCGGGCGTCGCCGGCAGTTCCGGCGGATAGTCCCGGCGCAGGATGATGCCGCGGATGCGCTCGACGACATAGAAAGGCGCGCCGATCACCGACTCGTCGGCGCAGTAATGCAGTGGCCGCGGGCAACGCCCGAAAGCCGCATGCAACGCCGTCAGCACGCGAAACTCGCGCGCCATGTCGTGGCCCGACTTCGGCCGCGTGCCGAACGGCGGGCGGCGCAACACCATCTCGCCGTTTCCCGCCGCGAGCAGATACGTCAGGTTCGAGAATCCCGCCGGGAACTGGCGCACCGTCAGCGGCAACTCCAGCGCCGGCAGCTGTGCGGCGAGATAGCGGCCGAGGCGGCCGGCGTCGAGCGACTCGCCGGCGCGCACCGGCGCCGCCTCGTCGACCAGGCTCATTCCCCGTGAGTCCCCAGCAGGTGCCGGGCGACGGACAGCTTGTGCACCTCGTCGGGCCCGTCGTAGATGCGCGCGGCGCGCTCCTCGCGGTAGAACCAGGCGAGCAGCGTGTAGTCCGTGACGCCGAGGCCGCCGTGCACCTGGATCGCGCGGTCCACGACCCGTTGCAGCACGCCGGCCACGTGGAACTTGATCATCGCGATGTCGTCGCGCGCCGCCTTCGCCCCCGCCTGGCCGATGCGCCAGGCCGCGTGCAGCACGAGCAGGCGCGCGGCGCGGATCTCGGCCGCGCACTCGGCGATCCAGGCACGCACGATGTCGCTGTCGCCGAGGCGCCGGCCGTCCGGCCCGATCACGCGCGTCGCCGCGCGTTCGACCATCATCGCGTGCGCGCGGTCGCAGATGCCGAGCCAGCGCATGCAATGGTGGATGCGCCCGGGCCCGAGCCGCGCCTGGGCGAGACGGAACCCCTCCCCGCGCGCGCCCAGCAGCATGTCCGCCGCGATGCGGCAATCGCGCAGTTCGATCTCGCCGTGCGAGAACAGGTCCCCGCCGGCGTGGCCCATGACCGGCGTGTTGCGCAGCAGGCGATATCCCGCGGCGTCTGTCGGGACCAGGAACAGGCTGGCGCGGCGATGCGGCGGCGCGTCCGGGTCGCTGACCGCCATCACGATGCAGAAGGCTGCGCCGTCGGCGCCGGTCGTGAACCATTTGCGCCCGTTCAGCACCCAGCCGTCGCCGTCGGCTTCGGCGCGCGTGGCGAGCATCAATGGATTCGCGCCGCTGTTGTCGGGCTCGGTCATGCCGAAGCAGCTGCGGATGTCGCCCGCGACCAGCGGCTCCAGCCAGCGCTTCTTCTGCGCCCCCGTGCCGCTCTGGTGCAGCAGCTCGACATTGCCGGCGTCCGGCGCGTTGCAACCGAAGACGTAGTGCGCAATCGGGCAGCGGCCCAGCGCCTCCGAGATCAGGCCGTGCGTCAGCAGGTCGAGGCCCAGCCCGCCGTGCTCGCGCGGATAGATCGGGCCCCAGAGGCCTTCCTTCTTGACCGCCGCGCGGCGCGCGCGCAGTTCCGGCAGCAGCGCCGCGAAGCCCGACTCGAGGAATGCCGGTTCGAGCGGCAGCAGTTCGCGATCCACGTACTCGCGGAAGCGGTTGACGATGACCTGCTTGGCCGGTTCGAGGTTGAAGTCCATGGGTCCTGCCCCTGCAGATCAGCGGTGGGTGATCAGGCCGCCGCAGCCCGGCACCTCGAGGTGCCCGATCGCATTCAGCGATTCGATCGTGAGCGACTCGCCATCGGACAGCAAGCTGCTGACCCCGGTATTGTAGAAATTGAGCTTCAGCCGCATGAGCTCGCGGTCGCCGATGCCGAGCGCGGGCTGCAGCGCCGCTGCCAGCGAGCCGGCCGAGGCAAACAGGACCGCCGACCGGCCGCGGCCCGTTTCCTGCAGGGCCGCATGCAATGCGGACACGCAGCGCTCGCGGAATGCGGCGAACGGCTCGACGCCTGCCAGCTCGCCGGCGACCCAGGCCTCGAGCGCCCGCGACAGCCGCCGGTGAAACGCCGCGCGATCGCCATCGGCCGTCCGCCCCGGGTCGCCATCCAGCGCCTCGAGCAGGCCGCGATGGTCGTATTCCTCGAGCCCCGGCAGCAGCCGCACGCCGTCCGGCGCGGGGCCTGCTGCATGCAGCGTGCGCAGGAAAGCCTCCGCGGAATCGCGCTGGCGGCGCAGCTGGCCGGCGAACACGATGTCCACGCGGCGCCCGATCGCCTGCCAGTGACGGGCGAGCCGCTCGCACTGGGCGACGCCGGTGTCGGTCAGCTGGTCGTAGTCATCCGCATGGAATGCCGCCTGCCCGTGACGCACGAGGTACAAGCGGCTCATTCAGGCAAGCCAGCCCCCGTCGGCGGTCAGGCAGCTGCCGGTCGTATACGACGCCGCGTCCGACACGAGGTACAGGACGGCCCCGGCCATCTCCTCCGGCTGGGCGATGCGCCCCAGCGGCACCATGCGCTCCATGGCCGCGCGCAGTTTCTCGTTCTCATGGATCGCGGCGGCAAACTTCGTCTCCACCAGGCCCGGGGCCAGCGCATTGACGCGGATGCCCTGGCGCGCCCACTCCTTCGCCAGGCCCTGGGTCATGTTGACGATGGCGGCCTTGGTCATCGAGTAGACGACCTGCCCGTCCATCGGCCGGAATGCATTGACCGACGCGACGTTGACGATCGCGCCCTTGCCGCGCGCGGTCATCCGCCGTGCTGCCTCGACCGAGGCCCAGAAATAGCCGCGCAGGTTGACGTCGACGGTCTTCTGCCAGGCCGCGAGGTCCATGTCCACCGACGGGCCGTAATAAGGATTGGTAGCGGCGTTGTTGACGAGGATGTCGAGCCGGCCGTGGCGCGCGTCGATCTCGCGCATCACGGCGCTGATCCGCTCCGGCTCGCCGACGTGGCAGGCGAGCGCGTCCGCCGCGCCGCCCGCGGCCCGGATCTCGGCCGCCACGTTTTCGCAGCCATCGAGCTTGCGGCTCGTCACGACCACCGTCGCGCCATGGCGCGCGAGCAGCAGGGCGACCGCGCGGCCGATGCCGCGGCTTGCGCCGGTCACGAGTGCGACCCGCCCTGCCAGGTCGAAGCTGTCGCTCAAGATTTCCCCCGCCCCCGCCAGCTGGCTCAACCCTGCGGGTGCACCCGTCGATGCGCCGCAACGCCGCCGGTCATCGTAGCATCCCGGGGCGGCGCGTACGGCCGCTACAATCCGCCGATGCCCACCGCGACCGGGATGTTTTCCGCATGCTGATACCGCGCCGAGACCTCGACTTCCAGGTGTTCGAAGTGCTGGATGCGGCGAGCCTGTCCCGCCTGTCGCGCTTTGCCGAGCACGACCGCGCGGTGTTCGACGGCGTCCTCGACAGCGCCTATCGCGTCGCGGGCGAGCGCTTTGCGCCATTCGCCGCTGCCTGCGACGTCGCCGAGCCGCGGATCGTGGACGGCCGCGCCTGGACCATCCCGGAGACCCGCGCGGCGCTGGCCGCCTACAACGAGGCCGCGTTCACCGCCGCGACATTCGACGCCGCGGATGGCGGCCTGCAGCTGCCGGTGCTGCTCGCGAAGGCCTGCACGGCCGTGTTCTCGAGCGCCAACGTCGCCTTTCATTCTTATGCGGCGCTCACCGCCGGCGCCGCCGACCTGCTGGCGACGTTCGGCAGCGACGACCAGCGGCGGCGCTACGTGCGCCCGATGCTCGCCGGCCGCTTCACCGGCACCATGTGCCTGTCCGAACCGCATGCCGGCTCGTCGCTGACCGATATCCGCTGCCAGGCCCAGCGGCAGGCCGACGGCAGTTACCGGCTCACCGGCAGCAAGATGTGGATCTCCGGCGGCGACCACGACCTGGTCGAGACCATCGTGCACCTGGTGCTGGCCAAGGTCCCCGGCGGGCCGCCGGGCGTACGCGGCATCTCGCTGTTCGTCGTGCCGCGCGATCGCGTGAACGACGACGCCTCGGTCGGCGGCAGCAATGACGTGCGCCTGGCCGGGCTCAACCACAAGATGGGCTGGCGGGGCACGACCAATGCCGTGCTGTCGTTCGGCGAGCAGGGCCAGTGCCGCGCGGAGCTGGTCGGCGAGGAGCACCGCGGGCTCGCCTACATGTTCCAGATGATGAATGCCGCGCGCATCGGCGTCGGCATGAACGCCGTGGCACTCGGCTATGCGGCCTACGGCGAGGCGCTCGCCTACGCGCGCGAACGGCCGCAGGGGCGGCCGCTGACCGCCAAGGACCCGGCGATGCCGCCGGTCCCGATCCTGCGCCACGGCGACGTGCGGCGCATGCTGCTGGCGCAGAAATGCTGGGTCGAGGGCGGGCTGGCGCTGGTGCTCTATTGCGCCTGGCTCTCGGATCTCGAGCGCTGCGCGGCCGACGGCGCTGAGCGCGCACGGTTCAACGCCCTGCTCGAGCTGCTGACGCCGATCGCCAAGTCCTGGCCGTCCGAGTTCTGCCTCGAGGCCAACAAGCTGGCGATCCAGGTGCACGGCGGCTACGGCTACACGCGCGACTACCCGGTCGAGCGCCTGTACCGCGACAACCGCCTGAACCACATCCACGAGGGCACGCACGGCATCCACGGTCTCGACCTGCTCGGCCGCAAGGTGCCGATGCAGGATGGCGCGGCGCTCCGCGACCTGTTTGCGCGCATGGGCGAAACGATCGCCGCAGCCCGCGCGCAGCCGGAACTCGCCGGCCATGCGGCGGCGCTCGCCGCGGCCATCGACGACCTCGGAACCACCACGCGCCAGCTCGTGGCGGCCATGGCGCAGGACCCGGAACGGGCGCTGGCGAATGCGACGCTCTACCTCGACAGCCTCGGGCACGTCGTCGTCGCCTGGCGCTGGCTCGCGCAGGCGCAGGTGGCGCTCACCGCGCTGGCCGCAGCGCCCGTCGAGGAGCAGGATTTCTACCGCGGCAAGCTGGCCGCCTGCCGGTTCTTCTTCCGCTACGAGCTGCCGCGCATCGCGCCGGTCCTGGCGCTGCTGCGTTCGCTGGACGACACCGCGCTCACCATCCCCGACGCCGGATTCTAGACGCGGTCACGGCCCGGGCTCGCGAGTAAAGCGAGGGGCTGGCCGTTTTTCCTTCGGTCC
>CAYXUJ010000065.1:0-5065 GCA_964468395.1 uncultured Steroidobacteraceae bacterium | reverse complement strand
GGTGGCATTGGTCAACGCGAACGTCGAAGTCCGCGGCACCGCACCCGGCATGTTGGTCACGCAGTAGTGCACGACGCCGTCGACGACGTAAGTCGGGTCCGCGTGCGTGGTCGGCTTGCTGGTCTCGAAGCAGCCGCCCTGGTCGATCGAGATGTCGACCAGCACGGCGCCTTTCTCCATCCGCCGCACCATGTCGCGGGTCACGAGCTTCGGCGCCGCCGCGCCCGTCACCAGCACTGCGCCGATGACGAGGTCGGCCTGGATCACCAGGCGCTCGACCGCCTCGATCGTCGAGTACGCGGTCTCGATCTGGCTGCCGAACTGCACGTCGAGCTCGCGCAGGCGGCGCAGGGAGCGGTCCACGACCGTGACCTGCGCCCCGAGCCCGACCGCCATCTGCGTCGCATTGGTGCCGGCGACGCCGCCGCCCAGGATGACGACCCGCGCCGGCGCCACGCCCGGCACGCCGCCGAGCAGCACGCCGAAACCGCCATTCGCCTTCTGCAGGGCGGTCGCGCCGACCTGGATCGACATGCGGCCGGCCACTTCGCTCATCGGCGTCAGCAGCGGCAGCGAGCGGTCGGGTGCGGTGACCGTCTCGTAGGCGATCGCCGTGACGCCGGACTTCGCCAGCGCCTTCGCCTGCTCGGCATCGGCGGCGAGGTGCAGGTAGGTGAACAGCACCTGGCCCTTTCGCAGCATCGCGCACTCGGGCAGCTGCGGCTCCTTCACCTTGACGATCATGTCGGCCGCCGCGAACACCGACTTCGCGTCCGGCAGCACGGTGGCGCCCGCTGCACGGTAAGCGTCGTCGCCGATGCCGATGCCGGCGCCGGCGCCGGTCTCCACCACGACCGCGTGGCCGGCGGCCACGAGCTCGCGCACCCCTGCCGGCACCAGGCCGACGCGGTACTCGTGCACCTTGATTTCCTTCGGGCAACCGATCTTCACCTGCTCCCCCTATAGCCACGCGCGTGGCGATCCCGGCGTGCCGCGGACGCGGCGGCGGCATGAACCGTCATTATCCGCTTAGAATACCCTCGATGGCCACGGCATACGATCCGGCCCGGCTGGCGACCCACCCGGCGCAGTTGGCGCAGGCGCTCGAACTGCAGCGTCGTTCGTTTGCCGCCGATCCCGACCCGCCGCGCGCGATCCGCATCGACCGGCTCGATCGCCTGCGCCGGTTGCTGCGGGAGAACGCCGGCGGCATCCGCGATGCAATCGCCGCCGATTTCGGCGTGCGCGCCAGCCAGGAAACGCAGCTGCTCGAGCACTTCACCAGCCTCGAGGGCATTGCCCATGCGCGCCGCCACCTGCGCGCGTGGATGCGCCCCGAGCGCCGGCGCGTCGCCTGGTGGAGCCTGCCCGGGCGCGCGCGCCTGCTGCGCCAGCCGCTCGGCGTCATCGGCATCATCGTGCCCTGGAATTATCCGCTGTACCTCGCGGTCTCGCCGCTGACCGCGGCGCTCGCCGCCGGCAACCGCGCCATGCTCAAGATGTCCGAGCACACGCCGCGCTTCGGCGCGCTGTTCGAGTCGCTCATCGCCCGCAGCTTCTCCGCCGACGAGGTGCTGGCCGTGAACGGCGACGTGGGAGTCGCCAAGGCCTTCGCTGCGCTGCCGTTCGACCACCTGCTGTTCACGGGCTCGACGCAGGTCGGCCGCGACGTGATGAAGGCCGCCAGCGCCAACCTGACGCCGGTCACGCTCGAGCTCGGCGGCAAGTCGCCGGCGATCGTCGCCGCCGGCTTCGACCTCGCCGAGTCCGCGCGGCGGCTGATGTACGGCAAGCTGATGAACGCGGGCCAGACCTGCGTGGCGCCGGATTACGCGCTGGTGCCGGCGCCGCTGGTCGATTCGTTCATCGCCGCCTGCCGCGACGCCGCGACCCGCTTCTATCCGACGCTGGCGACCAACCCGCAGTACACGTCGATCATCAACGACCGCCAGTACCGGCGGCTGGCGGCCTGCATCGAGGATGCGCGCAGCCGGGGTGCGACGTTGCACCCGCTGCACGACGAGCCATCCGACGCCGAGCGCCGGCGCCTGTCGCCGGTCGCGATCACCGGCGTGGACGACCAGATGCGGGTGATGCAGGAGGAAATCTTCGGCCCGGTGCTGCCGGTCGTGCCCTACGACACGATCGACGAGGCCATCGCCTTCGTCAATGCGCGCCCGCGCCCGCTCGCTCTCTATTACTTCGGCGCGCGCGGTGCGGCGCTCGATGCGGTGCTGGCGCGGACCGTCTCGGGCGGCGTCACCGTCAACAACACGGCCTTCCACGTCGTGCAGGAGGACCTGCCGTTCGGCGGCGTCGGCCCGAGCGGCATGGGCCACTACCACGGCCAGGCCGGCTTCGACGCGTTCTCCAAGCTGAAGCCGGTATTCCTCGACGGGCGCCTGAGCGGCTCGTCGCTGCTGATGCCGCCCTATGGCCGCAAGTTCCGCACGGTCCTGAAGCTGCTCAGCCGGTGACCGCGCCCTGGGACCTGCCGGCGCCGTTCATCCACCGCGTGTCGGCGATCTCCTCCGACATCGATGCCTACGGGCACGTCAACAATTCCGTCTACCTGCGCTGGCTCGACGAAACCGCGTGGGCGCACTCCGCGGCCCTCGGCACGCCGGCCGAACACTGCGTGACGACGCGCCGCGGCATGGTCGTCTGGCGCAGCCAGCTGCATTACCAGGCGCCCGCCTTCGCCGGCGATGCCCTCGAGGTCGCCACCTGGCTGGTGTTCGAGGATGCGCGCCTGCGGGTGGACCGCCGCTTCCAGATCCACCGCCCCGCCGACGGCCGCACGCTGCTGCGCGGCCTGATCCACTACGTCTGCGTGGACCTCGACAGCGGCCGGCCGCGGCGCATGCCGGTCGAATTCGTCGAGCACTACCGGCCGCTGCCGGAAGTCAGGGCAGCGCTCGCCGAAGAGCATCACCGCAAGTTCGCACCCGGTGTCGAGCCCCGGGAAATCTGAGGGCGCTCAGGCCAGCAGCGCCCGGCCGTGGTGGCGCAGGTGGTCCTCGATGAATGTCGAGATGAAGTAGTACCCGTGGTCGTAGCCTGGGTGGCGCCTCAGCGTCAGCGGATAGCTGCTGGCCGCGCAGGCCTGCTCCAGCCGATCCGGCAGCAGCTGCCGTTCCAGGAAGGCGTCCGCCATGCCCTGGTCCACCAGCAAGGGCGGCCGGCCCTCGGCCGTCGGCAGGGCGCGGATCAGCTCCGAGGCGTCGTACTGGCGCCAGGCTTCGCGATCCGCGCCCAGGTAGCCGGCAAACGCTTTCTCGCCCCAGGGGCATTGCATCGGCGCGCAGATCGGCGCGAATGCCGACACCGAGCGGTAGCGCTCCGGGTTCTTCAGCGCGATGGTCAGCGCCCCGTGCCCGCCCATCGAGTGGCCGAAGATGCCCTGGCGTCGCGGGTCCACCGGAAAATTCGCCTCGACCAGGGCCGCCAGCTCGCGCGTGATCCACGAATACATGCGGTAGTGGCGTGACCACGGCGCCTGCGTCGCATCGAGATAGAAGCCGGCGCCGACGCCGAAGTCCCAGTCGTCCCGGTCACCCGGCAGCGGGACGTCCCGCGGGCTCGTGTCGGGCGCCACCAGCGCGATCCCGAGCTCGGCGGCGACGCGCTGCGCGCCTGCCTTGATCATGAACGTCTCTTCCGTGCAGGTGAGTCCGGCGAGATACCACAGCACGGGCACGCGCCGCCGTTCCGCCTGCGGCGGCAGGTAGGTGGCGAAGCGCATCGGACAGCCGGTCTCGGCCGATCCGTGCCGGTGGAATCCGACGGTGCCGCCGAATGCGCCGTGGCGGGAGAGCGTCTCCGGTGCCGCGCTCACGGCGCCGTCAGCCCGTCATGCCCGCAGGACGCCCTTGGCCTTGGCCGTGTGCGTCGCAATCGCATCCATCAGCGGCGGCGACAGGCAGTCGTACGGCGTGAGCCCCAGCTTGCGCAGGGTCGCCCGCACGGCCTTCATCTGGTCGGGCGGCGTGCCGGTCTCGATGATCGACGACACGAATGCCGCGAACTCGGGCGCCGCCCAGCCCTTCTCCTTCGACAGCTCGACGTGGACGAAATCGAGGCCGTAGAACGGGTGCCCCCGGTTCTCGATGCGCCCGTACATGTGCACGCCGCAGCTGCTGCAGGCGTGGCGCTGGATCACGGCGGCGGGATCGACGACCGTCAGCTTGTTGCCGTTGGCCGTCACCGACAGCTTGTCGCGCGGCACGACCGCGACGATCGAGAACAGCGCGCCCTTCGGCTTCCAGCACTTGGAGCAGCCGCAGGCGTGGTTGTGGGCGACGTTGCCGTCGATCTTGACGGTCACCGGCGCGGTCTTGCAGTGGCAGCTGAGCGTGCCGCCGGCGAACTTCGCCTTGCCGGGCTTCACGCCCTTGTCGACGGACGGATGGATGGAAAAGGTAGCAGCCATGTTTCGCTCCCTGTGGGATTTCAGAACGTCACGACACTGCGGATGGATTCACCCTTGTGCATCAGGTCAAAGGCATCGTTGATCTTCGCCAGCGGCATCACGTGCGTGATCAGGTCGTCGATGTTGATCTTCTTCTCCATGTACCAGTCGACGATCCTGGGCACGTCGGTGCGGCCGCGCGCGCCGCCGAAGGCCGTGCCCTTCCAGACCCGGCCGGTCACCAGCTGGAACGGGCGCGTGCGGATCTCCTGCCCGGCGCCGGCGACGCCTATGATGACCGACACGCCCCAGCCGCGATGGCAGCATTCCAGCGCCTGGCGCATCAGGTCCACGTTGCCGACGCACTCGAAGCTGTAGTCGGCGCCGCCGTCGGTGAGCGCGACCAGGTAGGCGACCAGGTCCTCCTTGACCTCCTTCGGGTTCACGAAATGGGTCATGCCGAACTGCTCGGCCAGCGCCTTGCGCCGCGGGTTGATGTCCACGCCGACGATCTTGTTGGCGCCAGCCATGCGCGCGCCCTGGATCACGTTGAGGCCGATGCCGCCGAGGCCGAACACGACCACGTTGGCGCCCGCTTCCACCTTCGCCGTGTTGATGACGGCGCCGATGCCGGTGGTGACGCCGCAGCCGATG
>CAYXUJ010000064.1:0-14576 GCA_964468395.1 uncultured Steroidobacteraceae bacterium | reverse complement strand
GCGATCTTGAGCGCCGTGTCGACCGACTCCGAGCCGGAGTTGGTGAAGAACACGTGGTCCAGGCCCTTTGGCGCAATCTCGACCAGGGCGTTGGCAAGCTCGAAAGCCGCCGGATGCCCCATCTGGAAAGGCGGCGCGTAGTCCATGGTGGCGATCTGCTGCGCGACCGCCTCGGTGATTTCGCGGCGGCCATGGCCGGCGTTGACGCACCAGAGCCCGGCGACGCCGTCGAGCACCTGTCGCCCCTCCGGCGTCCAGTAGTGCAGGCCCTCGGCGCGGGCCAGCAGTCGCGGCGCGGCCTTGAACTGGCGGTTGGCGGTGAATGGCATCCAGAAGGCCTCGAGCGAGGCGCGGCCGGCGGCTGCAGGACTCATGTGCGGAGACTCCCCGGGGAACGCAGACGATCAGGATAATTGACACTCATCGCATGCGGACGCGATATTACGCAAGTTCTGTTTAAGATCCTAGACAGGCGAAACCAACCATGGGAAACGACGTCAGTGCCCGCCTGCGCGCCGTGCGCCTGATGCACGGCCTGTCGCAGCGCGAGCTCGCCAAGCGGGCCGGAGTCACCAACGGCATGATCTCGCTGATCGAGCAGGGCCGCGTCAGCCCGTCGGTCGCCTCGCTGAAAAAGGTGCTGGACGGCCTGCCGATGGGCCTGGCCGAGTTCTTCACGATGGACCCCGCCGAGACCGCGCAGGTCTTTTATGCCGGCGCGGAACTGGTCGAGCTCGGCGAGGGCGACGTGTCCCTGCGCCTGGTTGCGGCTCGCCGGCCGGGCCGGCGCATGGCGATCCTGCGCGAGGTCTACGAGCCCGGCGCCGACACCGGCTCCGACATGCTGAGCCACGCGGGCGAGGAGGGCGGCATCGTCGTCAGCGGCCAGGTCGAGGTGACGATCGGCAGCCAGACGCAGGTGCTGGGCCCCGGCGACGCGTTCTATTTCACCAGCGCCGTGCCGCACCGGTTCCGCAATCGCAGCCGCGAGCGCTGTGAGATCATCAGCGCTTCGAGTCCCCCGACCCTCTGAGCAGGAGAGCAGAGCCGTGAACCGGGAACAGAAAGCGGTGGACTGGCACGAGCGGGCGGCGGCGCTGGCGCCGCGCACCGAGGCGTTCATCGACGGGCGCTACGTGGCGGCCGGGTCCGGCGCAACCTTCGACTGCATCAACCCGGCAAACGGCCGGCTGATCGCCAGGGTCGCCTCCTGCGAGGCCGCGGACGTCGACCTCGCGGTGGCGAGCGCGCGCCGGGCCTTCGAGGCCGGGCACTGGTCGCGGCGCGCGCCGGCCGCGCGCAAGAAAGTACTGCTGCGCTTCGCCGAGTTGATCCGCAAGCACCGCGAGGAGCTGGCGCTCACCGAGACCATCGACATGGGCAAGCCGATCGGCGACTCGCTGAAGATCGACATCCCGGCCGCCGCCAACTGCATCGCCTGGTACGCCGAGGCGATCGACAAGGTCTACGACGAGATCGCGCCGACGGCGCACGAGTCGCTGGCGCTGATCACGCGCGAGCCGGCCGGCGTGGTGGCCGCCATCGTGCCGTGGAACTTCCCGCTGCTGATGGCCAGCTGGAAGCTGGGGCCGGCGCTCGCCACCGGCAACTCGGTGGTGCTGAAGCCGTCCGAGAAGTCGCCGCTCACGGCGTTGCGCGTCGCCGAGCTCGCGATCGAGGCCGGCCTGCCGGAGGGCGTGCTCAACGTCGTGCCCGGGTTCGGCTACACGGCGGGCGAGGCGCTGGCGATGCACATGGACGTGGACTGCGTCGCCTTCACGGGCTCGACCCGCGTCGGCAAGATGATGCTCGAGTACGCCGGGCGCTCGAACATGAAGCGCGTGTGGCTCGAATGCGGCGGCAAGGCGCCGAACGTCGTGCTGGGCGACGTCGCCGACCTCGAGCGCGCGGCGACCGCGGCGGCCTACGGCATCTTCTTCAACCAGGGCGAGATGTGCTCGGCGGCGTCGCGCCTGGTCGTGCACGAGGACGTGGCGGAGGCCCTGCTGGAGAAGATCGTCGAGATCGGCCGCACGATGGCGCCGGGCGACCCGCTCGACCCGAAGACGCGCCTCGGCGCGATCGTCGACCAGGTGCAGCTCAACACCGTGCTCGGCTACATCGAGTCCGGGCGGCGGCAGGGCGCCGGGCTGCGGCTCGGCGGCAACCGCGCGCGCAGCGACAGCGGCGGCTTCTTCGTCGAGCCGACGGTATTCGACAAGGTGACGATGCAGATGAAGATCGCCCGCGAGGAGATCTTCGGGCCGGTGCTGTCGGCGATCACGTTCCGCGAGGTCGACGAGGCGGTGAAGATCGCCAACGACGTCGCCTACGGATTGACGGCCGCCGTGTGGAGCCGCGACATCACCACCGCGCACCGCGTGGCGCGCCGCCTGCGCGCCGGCACCGTGTACGTGAACTGCTACGATGCCGACGACATCACCGTGCCGTTCGGCGGCTTCAAGCAGTCCGGCAACGGCCGCGACAAGTCGCTGCACGCGATGGACAAGTACACGGAGCTCAAGACCACCTGGGTGGACCTGTCATGAAGGTGACCGTCGCCGCGACGCAGATGGCCTGCGGCGCCGACCGCGAGGCCAACATCGCGAATGCCGAGCGCCTCATCCGCGCGGCGGCGGGCCAGGGCGCGAACGTGATCCTGATCCAGGAGCTGTTCGAGTCGCCGTACTTCTGCAAGGACCACCTGGCGGCCCACTTCGAGCTGGCGACGCCGGTCGCGGAGAACCCCGCGGTCGCACGGCTCGCGAAGGTCGCCGCCGAGCTCGGCGTCGTGCTGCCGCTGTCGGTGTTCGAGCGCGCGCGCAACGCCTACTTCAACACGCTGGTGATGGTGGACGCCGACGGCCGCACGCTCGGCATCTACCGCAAGTCGCACATTCCCGAGAGCCCCGGCTACCACGAGAAGTTCTACTTCTCGCCTGGCGACACCGGCTTCCGCGTCTGGCGCACGCGCTTCGGCACGCTCGGCGTCGCCGTGTGCTGGGACCAGTGGTTCCCGGAGGCGGCGCGGGCGATGGCGCTGATGGGCGCCGAGATCCTGCTCTACCCGACCGCGATCGGCTCGGAGCCGCAGGACGCGTCGCTCGATTCCCGCTGGCACTGGCAGCGGACCATGCAGGGGCACGCCGCCGCCAACGTGATGCCGCTGGTCGCGTCGAACCGCATCGGCCGCGAGCGCGGCGAGAAGCTGGAGATCACGTTCTACGGCCATTCGTTCATCGCCGACCACACCGGCGAGGTGGTCGCGCAGGCCGACGACCACAGCGAGCAGGTCCTGACGGCGAGCTTCGACCTGGAGGAGATCCGCCGCTATCGCCATGCCTGGGGCGTGTTCCGCGACCGCCGCCCGGACCTGTATGCGCCATTGCTGAAGCTGGACGGTGCCGCCGACTGAGCAGCCGCTCGCGGGCGACATCGCCTGCGTGGACCTCGAGACCACGGGCGGCCACGCGGTGCGCGACCGGGTCATCGAGGCGGGCATCGTGCTGCTGCGCGACGGCGAGGTCGTCGACGAATACGCGACGCTGGTGAATCCCGGCGTGCGCATCCCTTACGCGATCCAGCAGTTCACCGGCATCAGCGAGGCGATGGTCGCGGATGCGCCGCGCTTCGCCGAGGTGGCGGACCAGCTGCTGGCCCGCCTCGAGGGGCGGCTGTTCGTCGCCCACAATGCGCGCTTCGACTACGGCTTCCTGCGCAGCGAGTTCCGCCGGCTCGGCCGGCGCTTCCGCGCGCCGGTGCTGTGCACGGTGCGGCTGTCGCGGGCGCTGACGCCCGGCGAGCGCGGGCACAACCTCGACGCGGTCATGCAGCGCCACGGCATCGCCTGCGACGCCCGCCACCGGGCGCTGGGCGACGCCAGGGTGCTGGCGGATTTCCTGCGCATTGCCCGCGCGCGCTGGCCGGCGGCGCAGCTGTCGTCCATCGTCGAGCGGCTGCGCGGCAGCCAGCGCCTGCCGCCGCAGGTCGATGCCGCGATCGCCGACGAGCTGCCGGAGGCGCCGGGCGTGTACCTGTTCCACGGCGACGGGGACGAGCTGCTGTACGTCGGCAAGGCGAAGAACCTGGCGACGCGGGTGCCGGCGCACTTCGCGGAGCCGCGCGCGAAGCGCGAGCAGGAGCTGTGGCGGCGCGTGCGCCGCATCGAGTGGATCGAGACGGCGGGCGAATTCGGCGCGCTGGTCGCCGAGACGCGGCTGCTCAGGGAACGCCGGCCGCAGCTGAATCGCCGGCCGGCCGGCGCCGACGGGCTGTGGACCATCCTGCTCGGCCCCGATGCGCAGGGGCCGCAGGCCACGATCGCGCCGTTCGACCCGGCTGCGGAGCCCGCCGACGGTTTCGGCACGTTCCGCCGCCGCATCGATGCCGAGCGCGCGCTCGACGGGCTGGCGCGCGAGCACGGGCTGTGCGCGAAGCGGATCGGCCGCGAGGCGGGGCCGGGCGCCTGCGTGGCGCAGGCCCTGGGCCGTTGCCGCGGCGCCTGCATCGGCCTCGAGCCGCCGGCGCTGCATGCGCTGCGCGTGCGCATGGCGTTGTCGGGGCTCAAGCGCCGCGACTGGCCGTTTCCCGGCCGCATCGGCATCCGCGAGCGCGACTGGCGCGGGATCGAGGAAACGTTGGTTTTCGACCGCTGGCGCTACCTGGGCACCTTGTCGGGCGCAGCCGGCGCCGATGACCTCGATCCGGGCAGCGCGGCATTCGACCCGGACATCTACCGCATCCTGCTGGGATTCCTGGAGCGGCCGGCAGCCGGCGCGGAACTGCTGGTCCTGGATCCGGCATGAGCGCGCCGGCATTCTTCGTCACCGCGGCGCCGGGCACGGCCGACCTGCTGGCCGGGGAGCTGGCCGCGCTCGGCATCGGCGCGCGCGAGGTGCAGGGCGGCGCTGCCTGCGAAGGCACGCCGGCCGACGCCTGTCGCGCCTGCCTGTGGTCGCGGGTCGGGCTGCGGGTGCTGTGGCGCCTGGCGGATTTCCCGGTCGCGGATGCGGACGCGCTGTATGCCGGCGTGCGCGGCATCGACTGGGCGGCGCAGCTCGGCGCCGCCGACACCCTGGCAGTGGATTACTCGGGCAGCGTGCCCGGCATCGACCACACGCAGTACGGGGCGCAGCGCGTGAAGGACGCGATCGTGGACCAGTTCCGCGAGCGGGCCGGCACGCGCCCGTCGGTCGATCGCGCCGCGCCCACGCTGCGCATCAACGTCCACGCCGCGCGCGGCCGGGCGACGGTCGCGATCGACCTGTCCGGCGACAGCCTGCACCGGCGCGGCTGGCGCGGCGGGCAGGGCGCCGCGCCATTGAAGGAGAACCTGGCGGCCGCGATCCTGCTGCGGGCGGGCTGGCCCGCGATCGCGGCGGCGGGCGGCGGATTCGTCGACCCGATGTGCGGCTCCGGCACGCTGCCGGTCGAGGCAGCGATGATCGCAGCCGGCATCGCGCCGGGCCTGCGCCGCGAGCGTTTCGGCTTCCACGGCTGGAAGCAGCACGACGAGGCGGCCTGGCGCGCGATCCGGGAGGATGCCGCGGCGCGCGCGGCGCCGGGCAGCCTGGCGCACGGCCGCATCCGCGGCTACGACCGCGACCCGGTCGTGCTGCGCGATGCCGCCGCGAATGCGGAACGCGCAGGCCTGGCGGGCGGCATCCTGTTCGAGCGCTGCGAGCTCGCCAACCTGCCCGCCGCGCCGGCCAGGACCGGCCTGGTCGCGGTCAACCCGCCCTATGGCGAGCGCATCGGCGAGACCGAGGCCTTGCGCGCGCTGTACGCGCTGCTCGGCGAACGCCTGCGCAGCGGCTATCGCGGCTGGGAAGCCGCCGTGTTCACGGGCAATCCGCCGCTCGGCCGCGAGCTGGCGATCAATGCGCGGCGCACGCACCGGATGATGAACGGCCCGATCGACTGCCGCCTGCTGCGTATATCGGTCGAGCCGTCGGAGTTCATCGTCGCGCGCGAGCCCGGCCGGCCGCCGGTGGTGGACGCGGAGACTGCGCGCGCGCGGCCGGGGGCGCAGATGTTCGCCAACCGGCTGCGCAAGAACCTGAAGGCGTTGTCGGCCTGGGCGCGGCGGGAGTCGGTTGCCTGCTACCGGCTCTACGACGCCGACATGCCGGAGTACGCGTTCGCCATCGACCTGTACCAGTCGGACCCCGCCGGAGCGGCAGGCCGCTGGCTGTACGTGCAGGAGTACGCGCCGCCGGCGACGGTGGACCGCGAGCGCGCCCGCGCGCGGCGCGAGGAGGCGATCTCGGTGCTGCCGGAGGTCATGAACCTGAAGGCGGAGGCGATCTACTGGCGCACGCGGCGCCAGCAGAAGGGCGCCTCGCAGTACGAAAGCCTCGGCGACCAGGGCGAGCGGGTGGTGGTCGAGGAGGGCGGCCTGAAGTTCCTGGTCAACTTCACGGACTACCTCGACACCGGATTGTTCCTCGACCATCGGCTGACGCGTGCCCGCATCCGCGATGCCGCCCGCGGGCGGCGGTTCCTGAACCTCTTCTGCTACACGGGTGCGGCGACCGTCTATGCGGCCGCCGGCGGCGCGGCCGCGACCACGAGCATCGACATGTCGCGCACCTACCTCGACTGGGCGCGGCGCAACCTGGAGATCAACTCGCTGCGCGGCGAGGCGCACCGGTTCGTGCAGGCGGACTGCCTGCAATGGCTCGACGAAGACGACGGCGCGCGCTACGACCTGGTGTTCCTCGACCCGCCGACCTTCTCCAATTCGAAGCGCATGCAGGACGAGTTCGAGGTCCAGCGGGACCATGTCGAGCTGATCCGGGCAACGCTTCGGCGCCTCGCGCCGGACGGCCTGCTGCTGTTCTCGACCAATTTCCGGAAATTCCGGCTGGATGCCGCCGCCCTCGCGGACCTGGAACTGCGGGATATCACGCGGCAGACGATCCCGCGCGATTACGCGCGCGATGCGCGCGCGCACAGCTGCTTCGAGATCCGGCCGGCCTAGGGGAGCGGGCCGCGGCTACAGGCGGCGGATGCCGGCGAGGGCGAGCGCCGAGAGGCCGGTGCCGCCGTCCTGCACGATCTGCTGGATCTGCCGGCGCATCCGCGGGTCCCAGAATTTCCTCAGGTGATTGGCCACCTGCTCGGCTCCCGCGACCGGGTCCGGCTCGGCGGCGAAGAATGCCGCGATGTCGTTCGCCATGGCGACCAGCCGTTCCGGGTTCATCGCCGGGCGGCGCCCATCAGCCGACCGGTGCGGTCGCGGCGAACCGCGCGGCGCGCTCGGCGCGGATCCGTTCCTGCCAGGCCTCGGGCTGCGCGACCTTGACGACCTCGACCGCCGTGACCTTGTATTCGGGGCAGTTCGTCGCCCAGTCCGAGTTCTCGGTCGTGACCAGGTTGATGCCGGTCTCCGGGAAATGGAAGGTCGTGTAGACGACGCCGCGCGCCATGCGGCCGGACACGACGGCTCGCAGCACCGTCTCGCCGGCGCGGCTGCTGACGCCGACCCAGTCGCCATCCGAAATGCCGCGGCTCTCGGCATCATCGGGGTGGATATCGAGCACGTCCTCGCTCTGCCAGCTGACGTTGCCGGTGCGGCGGGTCTGCGTGCCGACGTTGTACTGGTACAGCACGCGGCCGGTGGTCAGCAGCAGCGGATAGCGCGAGGTCGAGCGCTCGGAGGTCGCGACGTACTCGGTCAGGTAGAACTTGCCCTTGCCGCGCACGAACTGGTCGACGTGCATGGTCGGCGTGCCCTCCGGGGCCGCGTCGTTGCAGGGCCACTGGATGCTGCCGAGGCGGTCGAGCTTCTCGTAGCTGACGCCGTGGAAGGTCGGCGTCAGGCGCGCGATCTCGTCCATGATCTCGGACGGGTGCGAGTACTGCATCGGGCAGCCGAGCGCCTGCGCCAGGCGCATCGTGACCTCCCAGTCCGCGAGCCCGGCCAGCGGCTCCATGACCTTGCGCACGCGCGAGATGCGCCGCTCCGCATTGGTGAAGGTGCCGTCCTTCTCGAGGAACGACGACCCGGGCAGGAACACGTGGGCGAAGCGCGCGGTCTCGACCATGAAGATGTCCTGCACGACGACGCATTCCATGGCCGAGAGCGCGGCGACGACGTGATTGGTGTTGGGGTCGGACTGCACGAAGTCCTCGCCCTGGATGTAGAGGGCGCGGAAACTGCCGTCGAGCGCGGCCTCGAACATGTTCGGGATGCGCAGCCCCGGCTCGCTGCCGAGTTTTGCGTTCCAGGCGCCCTCGAACAGGCTGCGGGTCGCGGCGTCCGAGACGTGGCGATAGCCGCTGAACTCGTGCGGGAACGAGCCCATGTCGCAGGAGCCCTGCACGTTGTTCTGGCCGCGCAGCGGGCTGACGCCGACGCCCTCGCGCCCCAGGTTGCCGGTCGCCATGGCGATGTTGGCGATGCCCATGACCATGGTCGTGCCCTGGCTGTGCTCGGTGACGCCCAGGCCGTAATAGATCGCGCTGTTCGGGCCGGCGGCATAGAGCCGCGCCGCCTCCCGGACGGTGGCCGCCGGCACGCCGCTGATCGCCTCGGTGGCTTCCGGCGAGTTGCGCGGCTCGGCGATGAACTTCTTCCACTTGCGGTAGGACTCGACCTCGCAACGCGCCTCGGCATAGGCGTCGTTCGTCAGCCCCTCGGTGACCACGACATGGGCGAGCGCGTTGATGACCGCGACATTGGTGCCGGGCCGCAACTGCAGGTGCGCGACCGCCTCGATGTGCGGCGTGCGCACCAGGTCGATCGCGCGCGGGTCGAGCACGATCAGCTTCGCGCCCTGGCGCAGGCGGCGCTTGAGTTGCGACGCGAACACCGGATGCCCGTCGGTCGGGTTCGCCCCGATCAGCATGATCACGTCCGCTTTCATCACCGAGGTGAAGGCCTGGGTGCCGGCCGACTCGCCCAGCGTGTGCTTCAGGCCGTAGCCGGTCGCCGAGTGGCAGACGCGGGCGCAGGTGTCGACGTTGTTGGTGCCGAGCGCGGCGCGCACCAGCTTCTGCACCAGGAAGGTTTCCTCGTTGGTGCAGCGCGACGAGGTGATGCCGCCGACCGAGTCGGGCCCGTATTTCTCCTGGATGCGGCGGAACTCGGCGGCGGTGTAGGCGATGGCCTCGTCCCAGCCGACTTCGCGCCAGGGATCGGTGATGCGTTTCCTGATCATCGGCCGGCGCACCCGCTCCGGGTGCGTTGCGTAGCCGTAGGCGAAGCGGCCCTTGACGCAGGCGTGGCCCTGGTTGGCGCGGCCGGCGCGGTTCGGGAGCATGCGCACGACGGTCGCATCGCTGACCTCGGCCTTGAGCGAGCAGCCGACGCCGCAGTAGCCGCAGGTGGTCGCAACCGCGCGCTCGGGCGGGCGCGCCATCGCCGCCAGCGATTTTTCCGTCAGCGCCGCGGTCGGGCAGGACTCGACGCAGGCGCCGCAGGACACGCACTCGGATTCGATGAAAGGCTGGTGCTGGCTGGCCGACACGCGCGAGCCGAAGCCGCGGCCCTCGATGGTCAGCGCCAGCGTGCCCTGGATCTCGTCGCAGGCGCGCACGCAGCGCGAGCAGACGATGCAGAGGTCCGGGTTGAAGTCGAAATAGGGATTGCTGGCGTCCTGCGGCGCGCCGCGCTGGCTGGCGCCGCCCGGCGCGTAGCGCGAGCCGGTGACGCCCAGTTCGCCGGCCGCGGTCTCCAGCTCGCAATGCCCCTCGGCTGGGCAGCCGTCGCAGTCGAGCGGATGGTCGGAGACGTAGAGCTCGACCACGCCGCGGCGCAGCTGCGTGAGCTTCGGCGAATCGGTCCGGACCTTCATGCCGG
This sequence comes from uncultured Steroidobacteraceae bacterium, assembly GCA_964468395.1. Classification (GTDB taxonomy): domain Bacteria; phylum Pseudomonadota; class Gammaproteobacteria; order Steroidobacterales; family Steroidobacteraceae; genus SCUD01. The sequence continues at coordinate 4,771 of CAYXUJ010000064.1, read as the reverse complement.
CGGCGACCGTCGTCGTGCACGAGGCCGGGTAGCCCTTGCGGCCGTCGATCTCGACCAGGCACAGCCGGCAGGAGCCGAAGGCCTTCAGCGAGTCGGTGGCGCACAGCTTGGGGATGCGGGCGCCGGCCAGCGCCGCGGCCCGCATCACCGAGGTGCCGGCCGGCACGGTGACCGCGGCGCCGTCGATCTCGAGCTCGACCGGCTCGCCGCCCGCGGCGGCAGGGGTGCCCAGGTCCTTGTGGTCGATCGCGTACATGTCAGTGTCCGGCCCCGCGCCGCCGGAAGTCCTCCGGGAAGTGCTTCAGCGCGCTGAGCACCGGATAGGGCGCCATGCCCCCCAGCCCGCACAGCGAGGCCTGCAACATCGTATCGCAGAGTTCCTCCACCAGCGCAAGATTGGCCTCACGGTCCTGGCCGCGCCCGATTCTGTCCAGTGCCTCGGCGCCGCGCACCGAGCCGATCCGGCAGGGCGTGCACTTGCCGCAGGACTCGTGCGCGCAGAACTGCATCGCATAGCGCGCCATCTGCAGCATGTCGACGGTGTCGTCGAAGGCCACGACGCCGCCATGGCCCAGCATCGCGCCGATCGCGGCCAGCGCCTCGTATTCGAGCGGCGTGTCGAACTGCGAGGCCGGCAGGTAGGCCCCGAGCGGCCCGCCGATCTGCACGGCGCGGATCGGGCGGCCGGTCGCCGAGCCGCCGCCGTAGTCCTCGAGCAACTCGCGCACGGTCAGGCCGAAGGCGCGCTCCACGAGGCCGCCGCGGCGCACGTTGCCGGCCAGTTGCAGCGGCAGCGTGCCGCGGGACTTCGCCTGGCCGAAATCCCGGTACGCGGCCGCGCCGTCGGCGAGCACCGCGGGCACGGTCGCGAGCGTGACCACGTTGTTGACCACGGTCGGCGCCCCGAACAGTCCTTTCTCCGCGGGCAGCGGCGGCCGCACGCGCACTTCGCCGCGCCGGCCCTCGAGGCTCTCGAGCATCGAGGTCTCCTCGCCGCAGATGTAGGCGCCGGCGCCGAGGCGCAGTTCGATGTCGAAGGCGCGGCCGCTGCCGAGGATGTCGGTGCCGAGGTGGCCGGCGCGCCGGGCGCGCTCGAGTGCGGCGCCCATGACCGCGAGCGCGTGCGGGTATTCGACGCGCAGGTAGACATAGCCGCGGGTCGCGCCGACGGCGACGCCGGCGATGGTCATGCCCTCGATCAGGCAGAACGGGTCGCCTTCCATCAGCATCCGGTCGGAGAAGGTGCCGGAGTCGCCCTCGTCGGCATTGCAGGCGATGTAGCGCTGGCCGGGCGGCTGGCCGAGCACGGTCCGCCACTTGATGCCGGTCGGGAACGCGGCGCCGCCGCGGCCGCGCAGGCCGGATTCGACGACTTCCTCGACGGTGGCGGCCGGCCCGAGCTCGAGCGCGCGCCGCAGGCCGCGATAGCCGCCGGCGGCGACGTAGGCGTCGAGATCAAGCGGATCGATGCGCCCGACCCTTGCGAAGGTCAGGCGCTGCTGCGATGCGAGCCAGGGGTGCTCCTCGACCTTGCCGAGCCGCAGGGCATGGGCTTCGCCGCGCAGCATGCCCGCCTGCAACAGCCCGGCCACGTCGTCCGCGGACACCGGCCCGTAGGCGATGCGGCCGGCCGCGCACTCGACTTCGACCAGCGGCTCGAGCCAGTACAGGCCGCGCGAGCCATTGCGGCGCAGCGTGATGTCCTTGCCGGCGGCGGCGAGCAGCCGCCGTGCCGTCGCCTCGGCGCCGAGCGCCAGCGCGCCGGCGTCGCGCGGGACCCAGACGGTGACGCTCATGAGCGTTCCCCGGCGCCGGCCGCGAGCAGTTCGTCGAGGCGCTCGGGCGTCACGCGCCCATGGACCTCGCCGTCCAGCATCGCCGACGGCGCGCAGGCGCACAGCCCGAGGCAGTAGACGGCCTCGAGCGTCGTGCTGCCGTCCGGCGTCGTCTCGCCGCAGCGGATCCCGAGCCGGCGCTCGGCATGCGCCTCCAGCGCCCGGCCGTTCATCGACTGGCAGGCCTCGGCGCGGCACAGCCGCAGCACGCGCCGCCCAGCGGGCTCCGCGCGGAAGAAATGGTAGAAGGTGACGACCCCGTGCACTTCGGCCCGCGACAGGTTGAGCGCATCCGCGACCGCGGCGGCGGCGGCGGGCGTCACGCAGCCGAGCGCGCTCTGCACGTCGTGCAGGATCTCGAGCAGCGGCCCGTCGCGGTGGCGATGGCGCTCGACGGCAGCGAGGACCCGCGCCCGGTCTGCCTCGGCCAGCGGCGTGCCCGGCGTGCGGCCGCTCATTGCAGCCGCTCCGGGTGCGCGTAGACATTGAAGGTCTGCTCGCGCAGGAAGCCGATCAGCAGGATGCCGGTCCGCTCGGCCAGCTCGATCGCGAGGCTCGACGGCGCGCCGATCGCGGCGACCGCGGCGATGCCGGCGGCCGCGGCTTTCTGCAGCAGCTCGAAGCTGGCGCGCCCGGACAGCAGCAGCAGGCAGCGGTCGAGCGGCAGTTCGCCCGCGAGCAGCCGCGAACCGATCAGCTTGTCGAGCGCATTGTGGCGGCCGACGTCCTCGGCGGTCTCCAGCAGCGCGCCCGCGACGTCGAACAGGCTCGAGGCGTGCAGGCCGCCGGTCTGGCGGAACACGTCCTGGGCGCTGCGTGCCCGCTCGATCAGCGAGCCCGGCAGGTCCCGCGGCACCGAGAGCGTCGACTGCACCGGTCCCGCCGGCAGCATCTCCTGGACGGCGTCGAGCGAAGCCTTGCCGCAGATGCCGCAGCTCGAACTGACGTAGAAATTGCGCTGCAGACTCCGCAGGTCCTGGCGGGCGCCGGGCGCCAGCTCGACGCGCACGACGTTGCCGGTCGGCCCGCACGGTCGTGCCGAGGCGATGTCCTCGCGCGAGCGGATCAGGCCCTCGCCGTGCAGGAAGCCGACCGCGAGCTCGCGATCCTGGCCCGGCGTGCGCATCGTGATCGAGACGGCGCGGCCGGCGCCGGTCTCGCCGGGGAGGGCGAGGCGGATCTCCAGCGGCTCCTCGACGGCGACCGCGTCTTCGCGCGCCGTGATGCAGCCGTCCCGCATGGCGCCGATCTGCAGGCGCCGTACCGATTCGCCCTCGTGACCCTGATTCATCATGTGCTGCCCCGCGCCGGACAGTATGGCATGGAGCGGCGCCTCCGAGCGGTCGTGCAGAGGCCTCAGAACAGCCCCGTGATCCTGCCGTCGTCGTCGACGTCGATGCTGTCGGCGGCCGGCACCCTGGGCAGGCCCGGCATCGTCATGATGTCGCCGCAGATCATCACCACGAACTCGGCGCCGGCGGCGAGCCGGACCTCGCGGATGTTGACGACGTGGCCGCTGGGCGCCCCGCGCAGCCGCGGATCGGTCGAAAACGAGTACTGGGTCTTGGCGACGCACACCGGGTAGTCGCCGTAGCCGGCGTCCTGCAGCTGGCGGATCCTGGCGCGCACCTTGCTGTCGGCGGTCACCTCGGAGGCGCCGTAGACCCGGGTCGCGACCGCCTTCATCTTGTCCCACAGCGACGTGCCGTCCTCGTACACGAACTTGAAGTAGTTGGCGGCCTTGCACAGCTCGATCACTTCCTTCGCGACGTCGACTGCGCCCTTGCCGCCCTCGGCATAATGGCGCGCAACGATCACCTTGACGCCGTGGTGGGTCGCACGGTCCATCAGCCAGGCCAGTTCGGCCTCGCTGTCCTCGGCGCGGTGGTTGATCGCGACCAGGCAGGGAATGCCGAACACGTCGCGCACGTTGTCGATGTGGCGGTCGAGGTTGGCGATGCCGGCCTGCAGCGCCTTCAGGTTCTCGCGGCCGAGGTCGGCGACCTCGACGCCGCCGTGGTACTTGATCGCGCGCACGGTCGCGACGATCACCGCGGCATCGGGGCGCAGGCCGGCCTTGCGGCACTTGATGTCCACGAACTTCTCGGCGCCGAGGTCGGCGCCGAATCCCGCCTCGGTGACGACGTAGTCGGCGAGCTTGAGCGCCGTGCGCGTGGCCATCACCGAGTTGCAGCCGTGCGCGATATTGGCGAATGGCCCGCCGTGGATCAGCGCCGGGTTGTTCTCCAGGGTCTGCACCAGGTTGGGCGCCAGCGCGTCCTTCAGCAGCGCCGCCATGGCGCCGTGCGCGTTGATGTCGCGCGCGAGGATCGGCTTCTGGTCGCGCGTGCAGCCGACCACGATCTTGCCGAGGCGCTGCTTGAGGTCGCGCAGGCTGGTGGCGAGGCAGAAGATCGCCATGACTTCCGACGCGACGACGATGTCGAAGCCGTCCTGGCGCGGGTAGCCATTGGCCGGGCCGCCGAGGCCGACGGTGATGTCGCGCAGCGCGCGGTCGTTGATGTCGAGCACGCGCCGCCAGGACACTCGGCGGGTGTCGAAACCGGCGGCGTTGCCGTGGTGGATGTGGTTGTCGATCAGCGCGGCGAGCAGGTTGTTGGCGAGCGCGATCGCCGCGAAGTCGCCGGTGAAGTGCAGGTTGATGTCCTCCATCGGCACGACCTGCGCGTAGCCGCCGCCAGCTGCGCCGCCTTTCATGCCGAACACGGGCCCGAGCGCCGGCTCGCGCAGGCAGATCACCGCCTTCTTGCCGATGCGGTTCAATGCGTCGCCCAGCCCGACCGTCATCGTCGTCTTGCCCTCGCCGGCAGGAGTCGGCGAGATGGCGGTGACCAGCACCAGCTTGCCGTCCGGCCGGTCGTTCAGCTGCGTGCAGTAATCGAGCGCGATCTTGGCCTTGTAGTGGCCGTAGGGCT
>CAYXUJ010000063.1:0-14613 GCA_964468395.1 uncultured Steroidobacteraceae bacterium | reverse complement strand
TCAGGGCGCGCGATACAGGTAATCGAGCGCGAGCCCGATGAACACGACCATGCCGACGAAGTGATTGTTGTTGAAGGCGCGGAAGCAGGCCTCCGGCTCGCGCCGCCGGATCAGCCAGAGCTGGAAAGCGAAGAAGCAGGCCGCCGCGACGAGCCCGGCGCGGTACCAGGTGCCGAGGCCGGCCTCGTCGCCGGCAAGCCACAGCGCGAACAGCGCCATCGCCTGCATGACGCCGATGATCAGGCGGTCGGCCTCGCCGAACAGGATGGCGGTGGACTTGATGCCGATGCGCTCGTCGTCGCTGCGGTCCACCATCGCGTACATCGTGTCGTAGACCGCGGCCCACAGCACGACGGTCGTCACCAGCAGCCAGGCGATGCGCGGCACCTCGCCGGTGACCGCGGCGAACACCATCGGGATGGACCAGCCGAAGGCGACGCCGAGGTAGAACTGCGGCACGTGCACGAAGCGCTTGAGCCATGGGTAGGTCACGGCCAGCGCGCCGCCGCCGACCGCGTACAGGCGCGCGAGCGGGTCGAGCTGCATCGCCAGCCAGACTGCGACCAGGCCGAGCGCGAGGAACAGGAACAGGGCCTCGCCGGGCGCAACGCGCTTCGCGGCGAGCGGCCGGTCGCGCGTGCGCGCCACCGCGGGATCGAAGTCGCGGTCGGCATAATCGTTGATCACGCAGCCAGCCGAGCGCATCACCACCACGCCGGCGACGAAGATCAGCAGCAGGCGCGCGTCGGGCCGGCCCGCGCCTGCGATCCACAGCGCCCACAGCGCCGGCCACAGCAAGAGCCAGATGCCGATCGGCCGGTGCAGCCGCATCAGCAGCGCGTACTCGCGCAGCGAGCGTCCGAGCGATACCGCGAACTCGCGCAGCAGCTGCGGCCGCCACTCCGGCTTGTAGTCCGGGTCGCGGCGCCGCCGCTGGCGCGGCGCGGGTTGCAGCTCGGCGCTCATCCGCGCGCCTCCGGCAGGAACACTTCCTGCACCAGCAAGCGATCGCCGTCGATCGCGAACCAGGAGCGCCGCGCCCACAGCACGGCCGGCGGGTCGGCGCGCTCGCGCAGGGCCCGGTGCAGCAGCCGGTCGCCCGGCTTCAGGCAGGCGAACTCGAGCGGCCCGCGCTCGAGGCCCGGCATGGCGGCGAGCTTCTCGCCGAGCGCGGCGCGGCCGAGCGACGACAGCCAGCGCTGGCGCGCAAGCGTCGCGAGCGGCACCAGCGTCTGCGCAAACACCCAGGGGCGGCCGTCGCAGGTCAGTTCGATCTCGCGCACGAACCCGGCCGAGCCGGCGGCGCGCAGCAGCGCGGCATCCGCGGCCGCGAGCGGCGCCTCGATTTCCGCCACGACCGCGAGCCCCGGCAGGCCGGCGCAGCAGCTGCGCAGCCGGTCGGTCAGCAGGCCGGGCTCGCGCAGCCAGGCGGCGATCGCGGGCACCGGCGCCGGCGCAAAGTCCTCGAGCCGTTCGCTCCAGCGCGGCGCAGCGGTCTCCTCGGCGGCCAGGGCGGATTGCAAGCTCACACCTTTCCGTAGCGGGTGGCGGCGCCGATCCAGCGCCTCTTCAGCGGCGCAATGTTAGCCGGATGCGAGAGCATCATCACGTCGGCCGCCGCCTGCACCTTGGGCAGCAGGTCGGCATCGCGCATCAGGTCGGCAACGCGCAGCAGCATCAGGCCGGTCTGGCGGGTGCCGAGCAGCTCGCCGGGACCGCGCAACTCGAGGTCGCGGCGCGCGACCTCGAAGCCGTCGCTGGTGTCGCGCAGCACCGCGAGGCGTTCCTGCGCGAGCGGCGACAGCGGCGGGTGCCACAATAGCAGGCAACTGCTGGCCTGTTCGCCGCGGCCCACCCGCCCGCGCAGCTGGTGCAGCTGCGCGAGCCCCATGCGCTCGGCGTTCTCGATCACCATCAAGCTCGCATTCGGCACGTCCACGCCGACCTCGATCACCGTGGTCGCGACCAGCAGCCCGATCTCGCCGGACTTGAAGCGCGCCATCGTGCGCTCGCGCGCGGCGCCCGGCATGCGCCCGTGCACGAGCCCGACCGCGACCCCGGGCAGGGCCGCGGCCAGCGCGGCGGCCGTGTCCTCGGCGGCCTGCGCCGCGAGCTGGTCGGATTCCTCGATCAGCGGGCACACCCAGTAGGCCTGCCGTCCCTCGCGGCAGGCGGCGTGGATGCGCTGCACGACCTCGTCGCGGCGCGCGTCCGGCATCGCCACCGTGCGCACCGGCGTACGCCCCGGCGGCAGCTCGTCGATGATCGAGACGTCGAGGTCGGCGTAGGCGGTCATCGCCAGCGTCCGCGGGATCGGCGTCGCGGTCATGATCAGCTGGTGCGGGAAACGGCCGGCCGCGCCTTTCTCGCGCAACGCCAGGCGCTGGTGCACGCCGAAGCGGTGCTGCTCGTCCACGATCACGAGCGCGAGCCGCGCGAACGCCACCTCTTCCTGGAACAGGGCGTGCGTGCCGATGACGATGCTGCGGGCGCCCGCGGCGATCGCGGCCTGCGCCTCGCGGCGCGCGCGCGCGCCGATCCGGCCGGTCAGCAGCAGCGGCTCGATCGAAAGCGGGGCCAGCCAGCGCGCGAAGTTCTGCGCGTGCTGCTCGGCGAGCAGCTCGGTCGGCGCCATCAGCGCCGCCTGGCAGCCGGCCTCGACGGCGTCGAGGGCCGCGAGCGCGGCGACGATCGTCTTGCCGGAGCCGACGTCGCCCTGCACCAGGCGCAGCATCGGGTGCGGCACCGCAAGGTCGGCGCGGATCTCGCGGGCCACGCGCTTCTGCGCGCCGGTCAGCGGGAAGCCGACGGTCGCGAGCAGCTGCTCCGCGAGCCGGCCGGGCACGGCAACCGGCCAGGCGGGATCGCGGCGGATCTCGTTGCGCAGCTCGCGCAGCGTGAGCTGGTGCGCCAGCAGCTCCTCGAACGCGAGGCGGCGCTGCGCAGGATGGCGGCCGGCGTCGAGCAACTCGAGCCGTGCGTCGGGCGGCGGGCGATGCACGTACTGCAGCGCCTCGCGCAGGCTCGGCAGTTTCATGCCAGAGATGACCGCGGGCGGCAGCCAGTCGGGCAGTTCCTCCGGCCCCGTCGCCGCCAGCGCCTGCGCCGTCAGGTTGCGCAGCCGGCCCTGCTGGATGCCCTCGGTCGCCGGGTACACCGGCGTCAGCGCGTCGGCCAGCGCCTGCGTGTCGGGCGCGTCCGCGCGCCGGTACTCCGGGTGCACGATCTCGTTGCCGAGCGGGCCGCGGCGCACCTCGCCGAAGCAGGACAGGCGCGTGCCGCGCACGAGCTGCTGCTGCTGCGCGCCGCTGAAATGGAAGAACCTCAGCGTCAGGAAACCGGTGCCGTCGGCGATGCGCACCAGCAGCGAGCGGCGCCGGCGGAACACGACCTCGGCAAGCTCGATCTCGCCCTCGACCGCGGCGCGCATGCCGGGGCGCAGCGCGCCGATCGGCACGATGCGCGTGCGGTCCTCGTAGCGGCTCGGCAGCCAGAACAGCAGGTCGGCGACGTGCTCGATGCCGAGCTTCGCGAGCCGCGATGCCAGCGCCGGCCCGACGCCCTTGAGCGCGGTGACCGGGCGGCGTTCGATCGTCACGGCACTAGGATGCAGTCGACCTCGATCGCGGCGCCGCGCGGCAGGGCCGCCACGCCGATCGTCACGCGCGCCGGATAAGGCTCGCTGAAGAACTCCTGCATGATGCGATTGACGGCGGCGAACTGGCCGAGATCGGTCAGGTAGATCGTGACGCGCACCGCCGCCGCGAGGCTCGAGCCCGCGGCCTCCGCGACCGCGCGCAGGTTGGCGAACACGCGCCGCGCCTCGGCCTCGATGCCGCCCGTCACCAGTTCCCCGGTCGCCGGGTCGAGCGCCACCTGCCCGGACAGGTACACGGCACCACCGGCGGCGACGGCCTGCGAATACGGGCCGATCGCCTTCGGCGCCTGCCCGGTCTGGATGATCCTGCGTGTCATGGCTGGCCGTCCGCGTGCTGAACGCCGCCATCATACCGGCTCGCGCGAATGTCGCGGTTGTGTCGCCTGCCTGACAGAAGGCGCGGGCGCCGGCGTTCAACATCACCCCCGGATCGAATCAACCACCCCGATCCGGAGGAGATGACCATGAAGACCGAATTGACCCCGCGAGGCCGCTCGATCGTCTCTGGCCTGGCTGCGGCAGCCGTGACCACGGTGCTCGTGTCCACGCTCGTCGAGGCCCTCAACCCCGCTTTCCTGTTCAGCGACAGCGGGCAGATCGGGCCGCAGACGATCGCCGCTGCCAGTGCGCGCCGCGACGGCGGCACGTCCCCCGAGGCCTGAGGCATGCCAGCCCATGACGCCCGGCCGGCCTTGGCCGGGCGTCCTTTCAGGCGGCGGGGAGCGAGGGGAATAACCACATGAAGGCGACGGCTGATACCACTGCGTTCGAGCGGCTGCTGTGCCTCTTCACCCGCGTGCGCGCCGGCGAGGGGCGCTGCATCGCGGCATTGTCGCTGCAGGCCTTCGCGCTGATGACCGCCTACTACCTGGTGCGGCCGGTGCGCGAGGCGTTGATCCTGACCGAGGGCGGCGCGGAGTTTCGCAACTACGCCGTCGGCGCACAGGCGCTGCTGCTTGTCTTCCTGATTCCCGCGTATGGCGCGCTCGCGCGCCGCATCGGGCCGCGGCACGTCTATGCCGCGGTCAACCTGTTCTTCGTCGGCAGCCTGCTGCTGTTCTGGCTGCTCGGCCAGTCCGGTCATGCGCTCGGCTTCCCGTTCTTCGTCTGGGGCAGCCTGTTCGGCGTGATGGCCGTGACGCAGTTCTGGGCCTTCGCGACCGACCTGTTCAACGTCCAGGCCGGCCAGCGCCTGTTCGGCATCATCGCGGTCGGCGTATCGGCGGGAGCCTGGGCGGGCGCCCAGCTTTCGGCTGCGCTGTTCGGCGCGCTCGGGCCCTACGGATTGATGCTGCTCTCCGCCGCCGCGCTCGCCGCGGCGACCGGGATGAGCGTGTACTCGCGCGCCAGCGTGCCGCCCCCTGCGCGCTGCGCCGAGGAGCCGGTGCCGGCGGCGGTCCACGCCGGCACCGGCGGCTGGCTGGGCGGCTTCGCGGTGATCGGCCGCAGCCGCTACCTGGTGGGCGTCGCGGCGCTGGTCGTGCTGCTCAACTGGATCACCTCGACCGGCGACTTCGTGCTGTCGAGCTGGCTGGTGGAAGTCGCCGGGCGCGAGGCGCCGGATGACGTCGGCGGCTACATCGGCCGCTTCATGGGCCGCTACAGCGCGGCGATCACGCTGGCGGCGTTCCTGCTGCAGCTGCTCGTGGTGTCGCGGATCATCCAGTTCGCGGGGCTGGCGAAGGCGCTGCTGGTGGCGCCGGTGGCCTGCGTCGCGGGCTGGCTGCTGGTCGGAATGGTGCCGCTGTTCGTGCTGCTGCAGTCGATGCTGGTGCTGCAGCGCAGTTTCGACTATTCGCTGCTGAACACGACGCGCAATGCCCTGCTGCTGCCCGCGAGCCGCGAGGTCAAGTACCAGGCGAAGACCGCGATCGATACGTTCTTCTTCCGCCTCGGCGACCTGCTGTCCACCGCATCGGTGTGGGCGGGCCTGCGGCTGTTCGAGGACGCGCGCTTCCAGTTCCTGTGGCTGGTCTTCACGCTGAGCGTCACGCTGACGCTGGTTGCCTGGCTGGTCGGGCGCGAGTACGCGCGCCGCCAGGGCGAGCCGCGAGCGTCACGGTTCGCCGGCTTCGCCCGCGGCGCGCACGCCGGACTCCTGCAGTAGCCGGTCGCGCCGCTTCAGGATCGCCTCCACCTGCCGCCGGTGCAGCCAGGCGCCGAGCGACGCCTGCAGGGTGCCGGCGTCCAGCGCCGCGAGCCGGGCGGCGAGCGCCGGCGGCAGTTCCAGCGCCCCCTGGTACAGGAGCCGCGGGCGTTTCAGGTACGTCGGGAACGCGCGCGAGTGGTCGATCAGCACCAGCATCCAGTCGCGCGTGAACAGCGCGTTCTCCTGGGTGCGGTCGGTGTTGTGGATCAGCACGTCGAAGACGTTCATCAGGTTGTACTGCGGCGCGGAGTCGCACCAGCCCTCCGGCGTCAGCTGGTGCTCGAGCATCGTGCGCAGGTTGATCGAGCCGTCCACCCAGAACTGCAGCACGCCGCGCCGCCCGCCGACGGTGCGCGGCACCGTCACCGGCACCAGTTCGAGGCCGATCAGCCGGTCGAGCTCGTAGGCGGCGAGCTCGTACTCGAAGCGGTCCGCTTCGTTCAGCGCCTGCGCGCGGTTGGCGGCGCCGAAGTCGGTGGACAGCCGCTTGAACACGGCGCGCAGTTCGACGCCGTCCTTGCGCAGCGTCACGCGCTGCGGTTCGGTGATACCGGCGTCGAGCTCCTCGACGCCGACGATCTCGGCCTGCGCCAGCCATGACTCGAGCGCATCGTCGTCGATCGCGACCGGGCGCGCGCCGATCATCCGCCGCTCCGGCTCGGGCGCCAGCCGCTCGCCGGGCCTGCCGGCCATTGCAACGCGCCAGGCGCCGTCCTCGAGCACGAGTGCCGAGGCGACGCCGCCGTAAGCCGCCCTCAGCATGCCGGTGTCCAGCAGGATGACGCGGCCGTCGAAGCGGCTGGTGACGCGGCGGGTCGGCGTGACCGTGTGCCCGACCACGACGCGGGCGGCGCCGAGCTTCGCGAGCGCGGCCTCGAGGTTGGCCGTCTCGACGAAGACGTTGCAGAGCGCCTGGCCGCGATACCAGCTCGGGCCGCGCGTGGTGAAGACGTCCGCCTCGCGCAGCGTGCGCAGCGGCCCGGCCTGCGGCTCCGCCGGCGTGCCGGCCAGCGCCTCGGCCCGTTCCTGGAAACCGATCGGCCTGCCGGGCGGGAGCGCGTCCTCGACGGCGCGCCAGGCACGCAGGTAATCCGCGAGCTCGGCATGCAGCGCCTGGTTGGTCGCCTCGAGGCCGAGCCGGGCGACCTTGTCCGGCAGGCCGCCGTGCGCGAAAGCCGTGTCGTCGATGGTGATCAGGAAGGGCCTGGCCAGCAGCCAGGCGCCGTAGCGGCCGGTCTCGGAGAACGCCTGCCGGTGCGCGAAGAAGCCCGGCGGGTGCAGCGCGTCGAACTCGGCGCGCACGGCCGCGGCATCGGCGGCGAGTGCGCGCTGCCAGGCCTCTTCGCGCAGCGCCGCGTCCTCGGGCCCGGCGAAGGCAGCGTACTCGGCGGCGCTGACGTAACGCAGGTCGCCGACGATGTTCATGACCTCGTGGTTGCCGAGCACGACGTGCACGGCGCCGCCGGCGGCGCGGGCCTCGCCCTCGAGGCGCATCAGCAGGTCCAGCACGGCGCGCGAGTCCGGCCCGCGGTCGAGCAGGTCGCCCAGGCTGACGAGGTGGGTGGTGCCGGCCTGCCAGCGCAGCGCCTCGTCGATCACCGCGGTCTCGCGCAGGAGCGCGACCAGCTCGGTATAGGCGCCGTGCACGTCCGCGAACGCGACCACGCGCCCGGCGCCGGTGAAGCGGTAAGCAGAATCGGCAGCCGCGGCCGGGCCCGCCAGCAGCAGGACGAACACCAGCAGCCAGCGGCGCGCGGGATGCGATCGGGACCGGCGCATGCGCGGTATCATGCACCCAAGCGCGTTGGCCGCACTACCGAGGCCCGCCATGACGACCCTCGCCGGCAGGATGATGCTGCAGCGCAGCCCGCTGTTCCGCGGCCTGGCGCCGGCGTCGCTCGACCAGGTTGCGGCGCTCGCGACCCAGCGCAGCTACCGCGCAGGCGAGGCGATCTGCAGCCAGGGCGACCCGGGCGACGCCCTGTACGGGATCGTCAGCGGCCGCGTGCGCATCAGCACCGGCGACGCCGACGGCCGCGAGATCTTCCTCAACATCATGGAGCCCGGCGACACCTTCGGCGAGATCGCGCTGCTCGACGGCGGCACGCGCACCGCGAGCGCGATCGCGATGGAGAAATGCGAGCTCGTGTCGCTGCGCCGCGATCACCTGCTGGCGCTGCTGCTGCGCGAGCCGCAGGTCGCGCTCGAACTGCTGCGCCTGTGCGGCGAGCGCCTGCGCTGGACCAGCGGCCAGGTCGAGGATGCCGCGCTGCTCGACACCGGCGCCCGCCTCGCCAAGCGCCTGCTCGGCCTGGCCCAGCTGCACGGCGAGCGCGCCGGCAGCGGCCACCGGCTCCGCATCTCGCAGGAAGACCTGGCCGGCTTCCTCGGCGTGTCGCGCCAGGCCGTCAACCAGCAGTTGCAGGCCTGGAAGGCAAAGGGCTGGATTGCGCTCGGCCGCGGCTCGGTGACCGTGCTGGACGAGCGCGCGCTGCGCGCGGCGGCGCAGGGCGGTTGAGGCGCGGCGGCTTGCGCCGCCGCTCCCGCATGGCCGCGCGCCGGGCTGCGCGCGGCGGTTGCTGCCGTACTTTTCCTATTTCCGGAAAAGCGCGGTGAACGCGCGCGTCAGGACGACACCCGCAGCGAAACCCACGAGCACGCCCACGCCAAGGCCGGCAACGAGGCCAACCACCATCTCCGGGATCCAGATCGGGTTGATATCCTCATGGCCCCCAACATGGCCTGCGGTCGCCACGGACGCCAGGAACTGGCTGCTCACGACTGCCGCGACGGCCAGGGCCCGGCTGCGCGCAGCCTTGGGTCTCGACACGGCCGCGATGTCGTCTTCCGCGTTGACGCGGATCGTCAGCTGATTGCCCATAACTCGCCCCCCATGATCAGAACATCGTTCGAATGTCGCCGAGCTCAGGCGCGGCTTTCAGCAGGACTTCCGGTAACCCCAACTCACGCGCGCGCCGGACGTGGGCCAGGGCCTTCGCTTTGTCGTCGAAACCGAGTTCGGTAAGCGCCACGTAATAGTGGACGTAGGTGATCTCATCCCCTTCGCGCAGCGCCGATTCGATGCCGCGCCGCGCACGCCCGGCGTCGCCGAGCTGGATCGCATAATACGCCATCTGTGCCTGGTTGATGGCGTGCCCGGGGTTGACGGCCAGCTCACCCTCCACGAGGTCGAGTGCCTTCCGGTAGGCCTGGCGGGCCTCCTCCGGCTGCGCATCGAACCGCAGGGCATCGGCCAGGTTGCCCCAGATCCGGTGATCGGTGGGCACCAGCTCGATCGCCTTGCGGAACATGGCCTGGGCTGACTGGTAGCGGCCCAGGTAATACTCGACGTTGCCCGAATTGACGTAGCCGGCGCGGCGGGGCTCGATGGCCAGCGACCGCGCCAGGGCGCGGCTGGCCTGCTCGAAATCGCCGGTCAGCATGTGGGCGATCCCGAGGTTGTTGAACGCATCGGGATTGTCCGGCGTCAGCTCGGCTGCGCGCTCGTAGGCCGTGACGGCTTCCTGCGCGCGGCCGAGCGTGTACAGGAAAGTGCCGTAGGCGTTGTGCGCAGACGCGTAGCTGGGCTGCGCCGCGATCGCATCCCTGAAAGCCTGCTCGGCTTCCGTGTTCTTGCGGCCGGCCGCCAGGGCCTGGGCCAGCCCCATCAGCGCATCAGGCGACTGCGGCACGAGCGCAAGCGCCTGCCGGTAGGCCGCTTCCGCTTCCAGCGCGTCGCCAGTGACCAGGCGCAGCCGGCCGACCGCCTCGTGCACCTCCTGCGCATCGCTGTCGAGCGCGCGCGCGCTGGCGCAGGCTTCCTCGGCCTCGGCGACCCGCGCGGGCGCGCGCTCCAGCGCATAGCGCTCGACGTAGGCCTGGCACAGTCCTGCCTGCGCGCGCGCGAAGCCCTGCTGCTCGGCGAGAGCGCGTCGGAACAGTTCTTCGGCGGCATCGAGTGACCGCGCACTGCGCGGCCGGCGCAGGTAGCTGAGCCCCTGCAGGTAATAGTCGTAGGCGGTGCCGCTGCCCGGGCGCGCCTGCGCCTGCGCGGCGCGCGATTCCAGCACGAGCTCGAGCGCCGTCAGGATCTGGGTGCCGATCTGGTCCTCGATGGCGAACATGTCGCCCGAGTTGTCCTCGTAGGAGTTGGACCAGCGGTTCGTGCCGGTCGCGCGCTCGGCAAGCGCGGCGCGCACTCGCACGCGGTCGCCCTGGCGCGCGATGCTGCCCTCGACGACGTAGGCGACGCCAAGCGCATCGGCGATCTCCTGCACCGTGATCTCCTTGCCCTTGAATGCGAATGCCGAGGTGCGCGCCGCCACGCGCAGGTCCGGGATCCGCGCCAGCCGGTGCATGAGCTCTTCCGCGAGGCCCTCGCCGAGATAGTCGTTCGCCGGATCGCCGGTCAGGTTCACGAACGGCAGCACGGCGATCGAGCCGGGCAGGGGGTCGCCTGCGGCCGGATCCAGCAGCTCGCCGAGGCTGCCGCCGGCGACCGGCAATGGGATGTGCCGCCAGAACAGGCCGAGGCCCAGCGCGACGCCGATGGCGCTGCCGATCGCGACCGCGCGCAGCACGCGGCGCGACACGAGGTCGGCGATGAATGCGGCGACGCGGCCGGCGAATCCCGCCGGCTCGGGCGGCAGCACCTCGAAGGTGCGGACCGGCTCGGCGATGTTCCTGACCTCGCGCAGGCCGGCGGCGACGTAGTGCGCCTTGACCTTGAGGTGCACCTGCTCCCAGACCGCGGCCGAGATCAGCACGCTGCCAGGCTTCGCGAGCGCCTGCAGGCGCGCGGCGACGTTGACGGCGTCGCCGAACACGAGATCGTTCTCCTCGATGACGTCGCCGAGATTGATGCCGATGCGGAGCATCATGCGGCGCGTCGCCGGCAGCGGCGCATTGTCGGCCGCGACGCGCTCCTGGATCGCAAGCGCGCAGGACACGGCGTTCACGGCGCTGCCGAACTCGGCCATCAGGCTGTCGCCGACGCTGCCGAACTCGCGGCCGCCGAACTCGCGCACCAGTTCGTCGAACACGGCCCGGCGCTGCCTGAGGGTGGCAAGCGTTCCCTGCTCGTCGACTCCCATCAGCCGGCTGTATTCGACGACGTCGGCCGCCAGGATGGCGGCAATCTTGCGGCTGTCCTTCTGCATGGCGCCTCGCGGAGGCGGGCCGAGTATAGCCTGCGGCGGCCGGGCGGGCCCGGCGGGCCCCGGCGGGCGTTCAGGCGAGGCTGCGCTCGACTTTCATGACGTCCGCCATGCCGCGAATCGCGCGGATCAGGCGCGCCAGGTGTGCGCGGTCGCGGACCTGCACCTCGAACAGCAGGGTGGACTGGTCGCCCTGCGACGAGTCGACATTGACGTGGCTGATGTTGCTCTGCTCGGCGGCGATCTGGGTGGCGACCTGGGCGAGGATGCCCATGCGGTTGGTGACTTCGACGGCGAGGCCGGCGGTGAACAGGCGTTCCTGGTCCTTCTGCCACACGGCCGGGATCCACTTGTCCGGCTGCTTGCCGAAAGCCGCGACGTTGGAACAGTTCTCGCGGTGGATCACGATGCCGCGGCCGCTCGACAGGTAGGCGACGACCGCGTCGTACGGGATCGGGAAGCAACAGCGCGCATAGCTGACCACCAGCCCCTCGGTGCCGGCGATCGCGAGCGGCGGCGACGGCCCGGCATCCGGGCGCTCGTCGTCGGCCGGCAGCAGGCGCCGGGCGATCAGGCGCGCGAGCCGCTCGCCGAGGCCGATCTTCTCCAGCAGTTCGCGGCCGTCCTTCAGCGACAGCGACTTCGCGACCTCGTCGAGCCGACCGTCGGGCAGCTTCTTCAGCGAAAGTTCGAATTCCTCGAGCGCCTGGTTCAGCATCCGCGTGCCGAGCTCCGCGGCCTCGCCCTTCTTCAGCGTGCGCAGGTAGTGGCGGATCGCGGAGCGCGCCTTGGCGGTGGTCACGAAGCTGGCCCAGGCCGGGTTCGGCTGCGCGCCCTTGGCGGTGACGATCTCGACGGTCTGGCCGTTGCGCAGCACGGTGCGCAGCGGCACCAGCCGGCGGTCCACCTTGGCGGCGACGCAGCGCTGGCCGACGCCGGTGTGCACGGCGAAGGCGAAGTCCACGCAGGTCGCGCCGCGCGGCAGGCGCATGATGTCGCCCTTGGGCGTGAACACGTAAACCTTGTCGGGGAACAGGTCGACCTTGACGCTCTCGACCAGCTCCTCGGCCGAGCCCTCGTGCAGGTCCATGACGCCCTTCAGCCACTCGCGCGCGCGCAACTGCCCGGCCTCGCCGTCCTTCTCGCCGGTCTTGTACTGCCAGTGCGCGGCGATGCCGGATTCCGCCATGCGGTGCATGTCCTCGGTGCGGATCTGCACCTCGATCGGCATGCCGTTCGGGCCGAACAGCGAGGTGTGCAGCGACTGGTAGCCGTTGACGCGCGGGATCGCGATGTAGTCCTTGAAGCGCCCGGGCATCGGCCGGTACAGGCCGTGGATCACCCCGAGCGTGCGGTAGCACTCGTCCACGCTGCCGACCACGATGCGCACCCCGAACATGTCGACGACCTGCGCCAGCGACAGGCGCTTGCGGCGCATCTTCATGTAGACGCTGTACAGGTGTTTCTCGCGCGCCTCGACCCGGCCGTTCACGGTCGCCTTGGCCAGCGCCTGGCGGATCGCCTTGACGATCTTCGGCAGGAATTCCTTCTGGTGGCCGCGGGCGCGCTTCAGCTCGCGCTCGATCACGCGGTAGCGCTGCGGGTACAGCGTGTGGAAGCCGAGCTCCTCGAGCTCGAGCTTGACCGAGTGGATGCCGAGGCGGTTGGCGATCGGCCCGTAGATGTCGAGCGTCTCGCGCGCGATCGCGCGGCGCTTCTCCGGCGGCATCGCGGCGATCGTGCGCATGTTGTGGGTGCGGTCGGCGAGCTTGACCATGATCACGCGGATGTCGCGCACCATCGCCAGGATCATCTTGCGGAAGCTCTCGGCCTGGGCTTCCTTGCGGCTCTTGAACTGGACCTGGTCCAGCTTCGTCACCCCATCGACGATTTCGGCGACTTCCTTGCCGAACTTCTGCTCGACCTCGGCCATCGAGGAGGGCGTGTCCTCGACCACGTCGTGCAGGATCGCGGCGGTCAGCGTCGCGCCGTCGAGGTGCAGGTCGGCGAGGATATCGGCGACCGCGACCGGGTGGGTGATGTAGGCCTCGCCGGACTGGCGCTTCTGGCCCTTGTGCGCGGTCTCGGCGTAGTCGAACGCCTCGCGCACCCGCTCGACCTGGTCGGCGGGCAGGTAGGCCTCGATCTTGGAAACGAGCTGGGCGATCCCGGGAGCGCGTCTTCCGCCCGGCAACAGTCCGAGGATGGAAGACGCGTAGCTCATCGGGGCGTGTGGCTCGCGGTCAGTCCCCCAGGCCGAGCTGCGGAGCGCGGAAATCGACGCCGAGGTCGAGCGGGTTCTCAGGAATCATTTCCTGTTCCGGCTCCGGATCCGGCTCGGAGAGCAGGTCGATGGTGATCTTGCCCTCCGCGATCTCGCGCAGCGCCACCACCGTGGGCTTGTCGTTTTCCCAGTCCACGGTCGCCTCGGCGCCGTTGACCAGGCGCCGCGAACGCTTGGCGGCGAGCAGGACCAGGTCGAACAGGTTGTCGACCGTATGCAGGCAATCTTCGACGGTGATGCGGGCCATGGAAAAGACCGTAATTTCAGTGAATTGGACCGGAAATCATACTCGATCCGGGGCTGCCCGGGCCAGCAATTCCGGGACGGGCGCCCGGTCAGCCGTCGGACGAACCCCGGCGGTCCCGGCGCTTGCGGCGCTCGTGGGTGACTTTCGGCGGCCGGCTGAAGGCGTCGATGTCCTCCGCCCGGCGGCCGCCTGTGCGGCGATCTTCGTGGTGCTGGTAGGTACAGCGGCAGCGATCCGGCCGCGTGCAGCCCGGCAGCGGCAGCATCGGCGCCTCCCGCGACAGCCAGCGGCTGGTCTTGCCGGCAGACGCCGCATCGCAGGCGCCCGGCATCGGCTTGACGGACACCGCATGCCAGCGGCGGTCGGCCGATTTGGGCTTGTCCGAACCCGTGTCCCTGGCAGCCATCGGCAGACTCCTCGATTGGCGCTCCCATGCTAGCCAATCCATTGGCGGCGGGAAGGGGGAGGCCGCCGGGACCGTGACTCAGGTCCCGAGCAGCTCCCCGGCCAGGCGGGCGAGCCCCGGCCGGCCGGGTTTCAGGGCCTCGCCGCGGCCCTCGAAGATCGCCTCGAGTTCGGTGAGCGCCTGGTCGAAGTCGCGGTTGACGACGACATAGTCGAATTCCGCCCAGTGCGACATCTCGGTGACCGACTCCGCCAGCCGGCGGGCGATGACTTCAGGGCTGTCGGTCGCACGCTTGCGCAGCCGCGCCTCCAGCTCGGCGCGCGACGGCGGCAGGATGAAGATCTGCACCGCTTCCGGCAGCCGCTCGCGCACCTGGCGCGCGCCCTGCCAGTCGATGTCGAGGATCAGGTCGCGGCCGGCGGCGAGCGCGGCGTCGACCACGCTGCGCCGCGTGCCATACAGGTTGCCGAACACGTCGGCGTGCTCGATGAACTCGCCGGCGGCGATCAGGCGCTCGAATTCCTCGCGGCCGATGAAGTGGTAGTCGCGGCCGTCCTGTTCGTGCGCGCGCGGCGGCCGCGTCGTGCAGGAGACCGAGAACTCGAGCCCCGGCCGGCGCTTCATCAGCGCCTGCATCAGGCTGGTCTTGCCGCCGCCCGACGGCGCCGCGATCACGTACAGCTTGCCGCGCTTTGCCACCGCGCGATTGTAGT
>CAYXUJ010000062.1:0-14672 GCA_964468395.1 uncultured Steroidobacteraceae bacterium | reverse complement strand
TGCGCTTCGCGATCCGCGAGGGCGGCCGCACCGTCGGCGCCGGCGTCGTCTCCAAAGTGCTGAAATAAGGAACGACGATGGCCACGAGTCAGAACATCCGCATCCGCCTGAAGGCCTTCGATCACAAGCTGATCGACACCTCGGCGAAGGAAATCGTCGAGACCGCGCGCCGCACCGGCGCGACGGTCAGGGGCCCGGTGCCGCTGCCGACCAAGATCGAGCGCTTCACGGTGCTGGTGTCCCCGCACGCCGACAAGGACGCGCGCGACCAGTACGAGATCCGCACCCACAAGCGGCTGATGGACATCGTCAACCCGACCGACAAGACGGTCGACGCGCTGATGCGCCTCGAGCTGCCGGCCGGCGTGGACGTGCAGATCAAGTTGAACTGAAGCGGCGGGCCGCTATACTAGGCGGCTTTTCGCGGGGCGGAAAAAGGGGACAGACACCTTTTTCCATCGTGCAAGCGGATAGAGGTTTTGGGAAAAGGTGTCTGTCCCCTTTTTCCGGGACAGCACCGGCCAATTGCAGCCGGTGCGGTGAAAAAAGGATATAAATCATGACCATAGGTCTGGTCGGCCGCAAGGCCGGCATGACTCGGGTTTTCACCGAAGCAGGCGATTCCCTGCCGGTGACAGTCATCGAGGCCCTGCCGAACCGCATCGTGCAGGTCAAGGACTCGAAGGCCGACGGCTATCGCGCCGTCCAGGTCACTTTCGGTACCCGCCGCGCCTCCCGGCTGAGCAAGCCGGTCGCCGCCCATTACGCGAAGCCGGGCGTGCTGCCGGGCGAGAAGCTGGTCGAGTTCCGCCTCGCCGAGGGCGAGGGCGCGGACCTCAAGGCCGGCGCCGAGCTGAAGGTCGACATGTTCAAGGCGGGCCAGGTCGTGGACGTCGCCGGCACGACGATCGGCAAGGGCTATGCCGGCGTGATGAAGCGCCACGGCTTTGCCGGCGGCTACGCCAGCCACGGCGCCTCGGTCGTGCACCGTTCGCCGGGCTCGATCGGCCAGCGCCAGACGCCGGGCCGCGTGTTCCCTGGCAAGCGCATGGCCGGCCGCATGGGCAATGCGCGGCGCACGGAAGAAAACCTCCAGGTCGTCCAGGTGGACGTCGAGCGCAACCTGCTGCTGGTCAGCGGTTCCGTGCCGGGCGCACCGGGCGGTCGTGTCGTGGTCCGGCCGTCGGTGAAAGCCGCGGCGCGCGGGCGGCGCAAGTCCGTCGCCGCGACGAAGAAGTGAGCCGGGGGCGCAGCGCATGAAGCTCAAACTGGTGAATGGCGGGCCCAAGGGCTCCGAGATCGACGTCAGCGACGCGACCTTCGGCCGTGAATTCAACGAGCCGCTGGTCCATCAGGTGCTGACGGCCTACGCGGCCGCCGGCCGCGCCGGTACCAAGGCGCAGCTGACCAAGGCGGAAGTGCGCGGCGGCGGCAAGAAGCCGTGGCGCCAGAAAGGCACGGGCCAGGCCCGCGCCGGCTCGATCCGCAGCCCGATCTGGGTCGGCGGCGGCCGCGCCTTCGCGGCCAAGCCGCGCAGCTACGCGCAGAAGGTCAACCGCAAGATGTACCGCGGCGCGATCCGCTCGATGCTCTCCGAGCTGGCGCGCCAGGAGCGCCTGGTCGTGACCGCGACGCTCGAGCTCGAGGCGCCGAAGACGAAGATGCTGGCCGGCAAGCTCGCCGAGCTCGGCCTGGACAACGTGCTGATCCTGATCGAGGCCTACGACGAGAAGCTGCACCTCGCCTCGCGCAACCTCGTGGGCGTGGACGTGCGCACGGTCGCCAGCCTCGACCCGGTGTCGCTGGCGCTGTACCCGAAGGTGCTGGCGACGGTCGGCGCGCTGCGCATGCTCGAGGAGAAGCTGGCATGAACGTGCGTTCACGCGACTTCCTCGCCGGCGTGCTGATCGCGCCGCACGTGTCGGAGAAGAGCGCCCGCATCGCGATGCAGGGCAACCAGTACGTGTTCCGCGTGCGCACCGACGCGACCAAGCCCGAGATCCGCGCCGCGGTCGAGATGATGTTCGAGGTCAAGGTCGATACCGTGCATGTCGTCAACCAGGCCGGCAAGGCCAAGCGCTTCGGCCGCACGCCGGGCCGGCGACAGGACTGGAAGAAGGCCTATGTGCGCCTGGCCGAGGGCCAGCAGATCGAACTGGGTGGCGCCGAGCGGGCCTGAGCCGCCGGCAGATACGGAAGCAAGCCATGGCACTGAAGAAACTGAAGCCGACCTCCCCTGGAACCCGGTTCCAGCTGCGTCCGGACCGCTCGCACCTGCACAAGGGCGGGCCGGTGCGCGCGCTCGTGGCCGGCCACAAGTCGACCGGCGGGCGCAACAACGTCGGCCGCATGACCACGCGCCACAAGGGTTCCGGCCACAAGCACAACTACCGGATGATCGATTTCCGGCGCGACAAGGACGGCATCGTCGCGACCGTCGAGCGGCTCGAGTACGACCCGAACCGCTCGTGCTACATCGCGCTGCTCCTCTACAAGGACGGCGAGCGCCGCTACATCCTGGCGCCGAAGGGCGTCGCGGCCGGCGACGAGCTGCAGTCGGGCGCCGATTCGCCGATCCGCGCCGGCAATGCCATGGCGCTGCGCCACATCCCGGTCGGCTCGCTGGTGCACAACATCGAGCTGAAGCCCGGCAAGGGCGGCCAGCTCGCCCGCGCCGCCGGCAGCTCGGCCCAGTACTCGGGCCGCGAGGCCGGCAACGCGATCCTGCGGCTGAAGTCCGGCGAGACGCGCAAGGTCAGCGTCGAGTGCCGCGCGACCATCGGCGAGGCCGGCAACGACGAGCACAACCTGCGCAGCTACGGCAAGGCGGGCGCCAAGCGCTGGCGCGGCATCCGGCCGACGGTGCGCGGCGTCGTCATGAACCCGGTGGACCACCCGCACGGCGGCGGCGAGGGCCGTTCCGGGCAGGGCAATCCGCATCCCGTGTCGCCCTGGGGCTGGCACACCAAGGGCAAGAAGACCCGCAAGAACAAGCGCACCGACGCATTCATCGTGCGCCGGCGCAAGAAGGGAGCGTAAGCGAGATGTCACGTTCGCTGAAGAAGGGCCCGTTCGTGGATCTGCACCTGGCGAAGAAGGTGCAGGTCGCGCGCGACAAGAACGACCGGCGTCCGATCAAGACTTGGTCGCGCCGCTCGATGATCCTGCCCGACATGGTCGGGCTGACGATCGCGGTGCACAACGGCCGCCAGCACGTGCCCGTGCTGGTGACCGAGAACATGGTCGGCCACAAGCTGGGCGAATTCGCGCCGACGCGCATTTTCAAGAGTCACTCGTCGGCCAAGAAGGTCGAGGCGACCGCGGAGTAAGCGATGCAGGTTTCAGCCACATTGCGCCATGCGCGCATCTCGCCGCAGAAGTGCCGCCTGGTCGCCGACCTGGTGCGCGGCCAGCCCGTGGGCCTCGCGCTCGCGACGCTGGCGTACACGCCGAAGAAAGGCGCGAAGATCGTCCGCAAGGTGCTGGAGTCGGCGATCGCGAACGCCGAGCACAACCTCGAGGCCGACATCGACGAGCTGAAGGTCGCGCGCATCGAAGTCGATGCGGCGCCGGTGGCAAAGCGGTTCCACGCGCGCGCCAAGGGCCGCGGCAACCGCATCGTCAAGCGCCTGAGTCACATCAAGATCACCGTGGCCGACAAGGCCCGGTAAGACGCGGGGAACGGAGCAGCACATGGGTCAAAAGGTCAACCCGATCGGCATCCGGCTCGGAATCACGCGCGACTGGGCGTCGCGCTGGTATGCCGACACGCGCAGCTTCCCGGCGCACATCCTGTCCGACTGGCGGGTGCGCGAGTTCCTGCGCCGCAAGCTGGCGGAAGCTTCGGTCAGCCGCATCCACATCGAGCGGGCCGCGCGCAAGGCCAACATCACGATCCACACCGCGCGCCCGGGCGTGGTCATCGGCCGCAAGGGCGAGGACATCGAGAAGCTGCGCGTCGAGGTCGCCAGGCTGATGAACATGGCGGTCGCCGACGTGCGGCTCAACATCGCCGAGATCCGCAAGCCCGAGCTCGACGCGACGCTGGTCGCCGAGAGCATCGCGCAGCAGATCGAGAAGCGCGTGATGTTCCGACGCGCGATGAAGCGCGCGGTCACCAACACGATGCGCAGCGGCGCGCTGGGCGTGAAGGTGCGCATCGCCGGCCGCCTGAACGGCGCCGAGATCTCGCGCTCGGAGTGGACGCGCGAGGGCCGCATCCCGCTGCACACGTTCCGCGCCGACATCGACTACGGCACGGCCGAGGCGCGCACGACCTACGGCGTCATCGGCGTCAAGGTCTGGGTGTTCAAGGGCGAGGTGTTCGACCGCGAGGAGGCCGAGGCGGAGGCGCTGGAGGCCGCGGCCGAGACCGCCGACAAGGAGGCTGCCGACAAGCCTGCGGCCGACAAGGCCGCCGACAAGCCGGCCGAGGAGCGGCCGTCATGATGCAGCCGAAGCGGACCAAGTTCCGCAAGCAGTTCAAGGGCAACCTGGCCGGCAGCTCGCACCGCGGCAGCTCGGTCGCGTTCGGCGATTTCGGCCTGAAGGCGGTCGACCGCTCGCGCATGACTGCGCGCGAGATCGAGGCCGCGCGGCGGGCGATGACGCGCTACGTCAAGCGCGGCGGCCAGATCTGGATCCGCGTGTTCCCGGACGTGCCGATCACGCAGAAGCCGCTCGAGGTCCGCATGGGCAGCGGCAAGGGCAACGTCGAGTACTGGGTCGCCAAGGTGACCCCGGGCAAGGTGCTGTTCGAGATCGAGGGCGTGCCGGAAGCGACGGCGCGCGAGGCATTCAAGCTCGCCGCGGCCAAGCTGTCGGTCGCGACGACATTCGTCAAGCGGCAGGTGCGCTGATGGCCATCAAGGAAATCCGCAAGAAGGACGCGGGCGGGCTGCGCGACGAGCTGGTCGCCCTGCGCCGCGAGCAGTTCAACCTGCGCATGGCATCGGCCACCGGCCAGCCGGCGCGCCCGGACCAGCACGGCAAGGTCCGCAGGAACATCGCGCGCGTCAAGACCGTGATGAACGAGCGCAGGAGCGGCAAATGAGCGAGTCCGCCAGGACGCTGACCGGCACCGTGGTCAGCAGCAAGATGAACAAGACGATCTCGGTCTCGGTCGAGCGCCTCGTCAAGCACCCGAACTACGGCAAGTACGTCCGGCGCACGACGAAGCTGCTGGCGCACGACGAGAAAAACGAGTGCCGCGAGGGCGACACGGTCGCGATCGCGGAATGCCGGCCGCTGTCGCGGCACAAGTCGTGGCGGCTGGTGCGCGTGATCGAACGCGCGCCGGCGGAATGAGCACGGGGAGGGCAGGGCGATGATCCAGCTCAGGACACGCTTGCAGGCGGCGGACAATTCCGGCGCGCGCGAGCTGATGTGCATCAAGGTCATGGGCGGGACGCGGCGCCGCTATGCCGGCGTCGGCGACGTGATCAAGGTCAGCGTCAAGGACGCGATCCCGCGCGGCAAGGTCAAGAAGGGCGAGGTCTACGACGCGGTCGTGGTGCGCACCCGCAATGGCGTGCGCCGCGGCGACGGCTCGCTGATCCGCTTCGACGGCAACGCCGCGGTGCTGCTGACCCCCAAGCTCGAGCCGATCGGCACCCGCATCTTCGGGCCGGTCACGCGCGAGCTGCGCAACGTGCAGTTCATGAAGATCATCTCACTGGCGCCGGAAGTCATATGAGGAAGATACGCAAGGGCGACACCGTCGTGGTGACGGCGGGGCGCGACAAGGGCAGGACCGGCACGATCGTGGCGGTGCAGGCCGACGGGCGCGTGCTGGTCGAGAACGTCAACATGGTCAAGAAGCACCAGCGGCCGAACCCGGCCAAGGGCGTGACCGGCGCGATCGTGCAGAAGGAGGCGCCGCTGCACGCGTCGAACGTGGCGCTCGTAAACCCGGCGACGAAGAAGGCGGACCGCGTCGGCATCAAGAGCCTCGCCGACGGGCGCAAGGTGCGCGTGTTCAAGTCGAACGGCGAGCAGGTGGACGCGTGAACGTGGAGACCGCAAAGATGGCCGCACCAGCCAGGCTGCAGAAGCACTACCGCGAGGTCGTGAAGCCGAAGCTCCGCTCGGAGCTCGGGCTCGCGTCCGACATGCAGGTGCCGCGCATCGCCAAGATCACCGTCAACATGGGCGTCGGCGAAGCCGTCGCCGACAAGAAGGTCATGGACGCCGCGACCGGCGACCTGGCGAAGATCACCGGCCAGAAGCCGGCGGTGCGCAAGTCGAAGAAGTCGGTGGCGACCTTCAAGATCCGCGAGGGCCTGCCGGTCGGCTGCATGGTGACGCTGCGCGGCGCGCGCATGTACGAGTTCCTGGACCGCCTGATCAACGTGGCGATGCCTCGCATCCGCGACTTCCGCGGCGTCAACCCGCGCTCGTTCGACGGCCAGGGCAACTACAGCTTCGGGGTCAAGGAGCAGATCATCTTCCCCGAGATCGCGTACGACCAGATCGACCAGGTGCGCGGCATGGACATCACGATCACGACGACCGCGGGCGACGACAAGTCGGGCCGCGCCCTGCTCGAAGCATTCAACTTTCCGTTCAGGAAGTGACCGATGGCGAAGACCAGCATGATCGAGCGCGAGAAGCGCCGGGCCCGGGCGGTGAAGAAGTACGCGGCCAAGCGCGCGCGCATCAAGGAGCAGATCCGCGACCCGAAGCTGCCGCAGGAGGAGCGCATGGCCGCGATCGAGGCGCTGCAGAAGCTGCCGCGCGACTCGAGCCCGGTGCGCAAGCGCAGCCGCTGCGCGATCACCGGCCGGTCGCGGGGCAATTACAGCAAGTTCGGCCTCGGCCGCGTCAAGCTGCGCGAAGCGACGATGCGCGGCGACGTGCCGGGCCTGCGCAAGGCGAGCTGGTGAGGAGCGAGCAACGATGAGCATGAACGACCCGATCGCCGACCTGCTGACCCGGATCCGCAACGGCCAGGCCGCCGGCAAGCCGGAAGTGTCCGTGCAGTCCTCGCGCGTCAAGGAGGCCATCGTCCGCGTGCTGAAGGACGAGGGCTACATCGCCGATTACGCGGTGCGCAAGGACGGCGCGCGCAGCGCGCTCGTCATCGCGCTCAAGTACCACGCCGGCAAGCCGGTGATCGAGCGCCTCGAGCGCGTGTCGCGGCCCGGCCTGCGCGCCTACCGCTCGAAGGACGCGCTGCCGAAGGTGCTGGGCGGCCTCGGCGTCGCGATCGTGTCGACGCCCGCGGGCGTCATGACCGACCGCGAGGCGCGTCGCGTCGGGCAGGGCGGCGAAGTGCTCTGCGTGGTCGCTTGAGGTAACGGGATCATGTCCAGAATCGCAAAGATGCCGGTCAACCTGCCGCAGGGCGTCACCGCGACGATCGCGCCGGGCAGCGTGACCGTGAAAGGCGCGAAAGGCGCGATGACGCTGGCGCTCGGCGGCGGCGTGAGCGTCGCCCAGCAGGACAAGGCGCTGGTGGTCAAGCTGGCCGACGGCAAGGCCACGACCGCGGGCGTCGCGCTCGCGGGCGCGACCCGCGCCAACCTGGCGAACATGGTCGAGGGCGTGACCAGGGGCTTCGAGCGCAAGCTCGAGCTGGTCGGCGTCGGCTATCGCGCGGCGGTCCAGGGCAAGAACCTGAACCTGACGCTCGGCTTCTCGCACCCGGTCAGCTACCCGGTGCCGGAGGGCATCTCGATCGAGACCCCGAGCCAGACCGAGATCGTCATCAAGGGCGCCGACCTGCAGCGGGTCGGCCAGGTGGCGGCGGAGATCCGCGGCTATCGCCCGCCGGAGCCCTACAAGGGCAAGGGCGTGCGCTATGCCGGCGAGCGGATCGTCATGAAGGAAGGCAAGAAGAAGTAAGGCCATGGCACAGTTGACGAAGAAAGACCGGCGCATCCGGCGCGCAACCCGCGCCCGCGCCAAGATCCGCGAGATCGGCACGGCGCGCCTGACGGTGCACCGCACGCCGCAGCACATCTACGCCCAGGTCACCACCGCCGACGGCGCGCGCGTGCTGGCCGCGGCGTCGACGGTCCAGGAAGCGGTCGCCGCGGGCCTCAAGGGCACCGGCAACCGCGATGCCGCGGCCGCCGTCGGCCGCGCGATCGCCGAGCGTGCGAAAGCGGCCGGCATCGAGTCGGTGGCCTTCGACCGCTCGGGCTTCCGTTACCACGGGCGCGTCAAGGCGCTCGCCGAGGCCGCGCGCGAAGCCGGCCTGAAATTCTGATTCCAGGGGATACGCGATGGCACGAGTGGAACGCAACCAAGCCGGCGACGACCTGATCGAGAAGCTGGTCGCCGTCAACCGCACCGCCAAGGTGGTCAAGGGCGGCCGGCAGTTCGGCTTCACCGCGCTGACCGTGGTCGGCGACGGCGCCGGCCGCGTCGGCTTCGGCTACGGCAAGGCGCGCGAGGTGCCGACCGCGATCGCCAAGGCGATGCAGCAGGCGCGCAAGAACATGACGAACGTGCCGATCTCCAAGGCGACCCTGCACTACGCGATCCAGGGCCGGCACGGCACGACCCGGGTCTACATGCAGCCGGCCTCGGACGGCACCGGCGTGATCGCCGGCGGCGGCATGCGCGCGGTGTTCGAGTGCGCGGGCGTGCGCAACGTGCTGGCCAAGAGCTACGGCTCGCGCAACCCGATCAACGTGGTGCGCGCGACCTTCAATGCGTTCGAGCGCATGGTGTCGCCGGACCGCATCGCCGCCAAGCGCGGCAAGTCGCTCGACGAGATCATGGGTTGAACGCGATGAACAAGGACAAGCTGAAGGTCACGCTGAATGGCAGCGTGCACGGGCAACTGCGGAGCATCCGCGCCTCGGTCCACGGGCTCGGGCTGCGGCGCATCCGCGACAGCCGCGTGGTCGAGGACACGCGCGAGGTGCGCGGCATGATCCGCGCCGCGCGCCACCTGCTCGGCGTCGAGAAGGCCTGAAGGAGCGATGACATGCGACTGAACACGCTGAAGCCGGGTCCCGGCAGCAAGCGCGGGCGCCTGCGTGTGGGTAGAGGCGCTGCAGCTGGGCAGGGCAAGACCTGCGGCAAGGGCGGCAAGGGCCAGAAGGCGCGCAAGGGCGGCTACCACAAGGTCGGCTTCGAGGGCGGCCAGGTGCCGCTGCAGCGCCGCCTGCCCAAGGTCGGCTTCCGCTCGGCGCTGCGCGCGACGCGGGCCGAGGTGACGCTGACCGACCTGCAGAAGGTGAAGGCCGACCTGATCGACCTCGCGGCGCTGATCGCCGCCTCGGTCGTGCCGGCGCAGACCGAGCGCGCCAAGGTGATCCTGTCCGGCGAGATCAAGCGCGGCGTGACGCTCAAGGGGCCGGCGGTGGTCGCCAGCAAGGGCGCGCGCGCGGCGATCGAGCAGGCGGGCGGGAAGATCGACTGATGGCGACGACGGCAGGCAATCCGGCACTCGCGCTCGGTGACGTCACGCGTTACACCGAGATGCGGCATCGCCTGTTTTTCCTGCTCGGGGCGCTGATCGTCTACCGGGTCGGCACCTTCGTGCCGGTGCCGGGCATCGACCCGGTCGCGCTGGCGCGGCTGTTCGAGAGCCAGGAGGGCACGATCCTCGGGCTTTTCAACATGTTCTCCGGCGGCGCGCTCGAGCGCCTGTCGATCTTCGCGATGGGCGTGATGCCCTACATCTCCGCGTCCATCATCCTGCAGATGATGGCGGTGGTCGTGCCGTCGATGGCCGCGATCAAGAAGGAGGGCGAGTCGGGCCGGCGCAAGATCACCCAGTGGACGCGCTACTTCACCGTGGTGCTGGCCGCGTTCCAGGGCTTCGCCGCGTCGATCGCCTTCCAGAATCAGGGCGTCGTGATCAACCCCGGCACGCTGTCGTTCGTGATGCCGGCGGTGCTGACGCTGACCGCGGGCACGATGTTCCTGATGTGGCTCGGCGAGCAGATCACCGAGCGCGGCATCGGCAACGGCATCTCGATGATCATCCTCGCCGGCATCATCTCCGGGCTGCCGTCGGCGATCGGCGGCACCTTCCAGCAGGTGCAGAGCGGCGAGATGAACCCGGCGTTCGCGATCATCCTGCTGCTGCTGATCGGCGCGGTGACGGCATTCTGCGTGTTCGTCGAGAGCGGCCAGCGCCGCATCCCGGTCAACTACGCCAAGCGCCAGGTCGGCCGCCGCATGTACGCGGGCCAGACCAGCCACCTGCCGTTCAAGCTCAACATGTCGGGCGTGATCCCGCCGATCTTCGCCTCGTCGCTGCTGCTGTTCCCGGCGACGCTCGCCTCGTTCTTCGGCACCGGCGACACCGCCAACTGGCTGCAGAACGTCGCCGCGGCGCTCGGCTGGGGCCAGCCGCTGCACCTGCTGATCTACGGCGGCCTGATCGTCTTCTTCTGCTTCTTCTACACGGCGCTGGTGTTCAACTCGCGCGAGACCGCGGAGAACCTGAAGAAGGGCGGGGCATTCATCCCCGGCATCCGGCCCGGCCAGCAGACCGGCGAGTACATCGACAAGGTGCTGACGCGCCTGACGGTCTGGGGCGCGCTGTACGTGACGGTCGTGTGCCTGCTGCCGGAGATCCTGATGTCCTACGGCCGCGTGCCGTTCTATTTCGGCGGCACGTCGCTGCTGATCATGGTGGTCGTGGTGATGGATTTCGTGGCCCAGCTGCACGCGCACATGATGTCGCACCAGTACGAGGGCCTGATGAAGAAGGCGAACCTGCGCGGGTTCGGCAAGAGGGGTCCCTGAGATGAAAGTCCGTCCATCGGTCCGGAAGATCTGCAAGAACTGCAAGATCGTGCGGCGCAAGGGCGTCGTGCGGGTGATCTGCTCGTCGGACGCCCGCCACAAGCAGCGCCAAGGTTGAGGAAAGTGGTTTATTCATATATGCTGCCGTGTTTTCCACGGCTCGGGGGCAGGTAGCCATGGCGCGCATCGCCGGCATCAACATTCCCGTCAACAAGCACATCTCGGTCGGGCTGATGCACATCTACGGCCTCGGCCGCTCGCGCGCGCTGGCCGTGTGCAAGGCCGCCGGGGTCGAGCCGTCGACCCGCGTGCGCGACCTGACCGAGGCCGAGGTCGGCAGCCTGCGCACGCAGGTGTCGCGCTTCATGGTCGAGGGCGACCTGCGCCGCGAGAACGCGATGAGCCTGAAGCGGCTGATGGACCTCGGCTGCTATCGCGGCATCCGCCACCGCAAGGGGCTGCCGGCGCGCGGACAGCGCACCCGCACCAACGCGCGCACGCGCAAGGGCCCGCGCCGCGCGGCGATCAAGACCAACGTCCAGCCGGGCAAGGTTTAAGACGAGATGAGCGAACAGGAACAGAAGCCGGACCAGAAGGCCGAGGCGAAGCCGGCCGATGCCAAGCAGGCCGCCGCGCCGAAGGCGCGCAAGAAGGCCAAGCGCCAGGTATCGGACGGCGTGGCGCACATCCACGCGTCGTTCAACAACACGATCGTCACGATCACCGACCGGCAGGGCAACACGCTCGCCTGGGCGACGTCGGGCGGCTCCGGCTTCCGCGGCTCGCGCAAGAGCACGCCGTTCGCCGCGCAGGTCGCGGCGGAGAAGGCGGGCGTCGCCGCGCAGGAGCACGGCCTGCGCACCGTCGAGGTCCGCGTGCGCGGCCCCGGCCCGGGCCGCGAGTCCGCGGTCCGCGCGCTGAACGCCTGCGGCCTGAAGGTCACCAGCATCGAGGACGTGACGCCGATCCCGCACAACGGTTGCCGCCCGCCCAAGAAGCGGCGCGTCTGAGGTCGAGAGGAATATGGCCAGATACCTGGGACCCAAGTGCAAGCTCTCGCGCCGCGAGGGCACCGACCTGTTCCTGAAGAGCGGCATCAAGCCGCTCGAGAGCAAGTGCAAGCTCGAGGTGCCGCCGGGCGGCATCAAGGGCGACCGCCGCACGCGCCTGTCCGGATACGGCATCCAGCTGCGCGAGAAGCAGAAGCTGCGCCGCATGTACGGCGTGCTCGAGCGCCAGTTCCGCAACTACTACACCAAGGCCGCGGGCCGCCCCGGCTCGACCGGCGAGAACCTGCTGCGCTTCCTCGAGTCGCGCCTGGACAACGTCGTCTACCGCATGGGCTTCGCCGCGACCCGCGCCGAGGCGCGCCAGCTGGTGGGGCACAAGGCGATCGAGGTCAACGGCGAGCCGGTCAACGTGCCGTCGTACCAGTGCCAGGCCGGCGACGTGATCACGGTGCGCGAGAAGGCGCGCGCCCAGGCCCGCGTCGCCGCGGCGATGGCGATCGCGTCCCAGGTCGGCCTGCCCGAGTGGGTCGACGTGGACGACAAGAAATTCACCGGCACGCTGAAGGCGCTGCCGGACCGCGACCAGATCCTCCCGGACATCAACGAGAATCTGGTCGTCGAGCTGTACTCGAAGTAAAAGGTGACGCCCATGCAAGGCTCCGCCACGGAATTCCTGAAGCCCCGCTCCGTCAAGGTGACGGAGACCGCCGCGCGCCAGGCGCGCATCGTGATCGAGCCGTTCGAGCGCGGCTTCGGCCACACGCTCGGCAACGCGCTGCGGCGCGTGCTGCTGTCCTCGATGCCCGGCTGCGCCGTGACCGAGGTCGAGATCGATGGCGTGCTGCACGAGTACACCAGCATCGAGGGCGTCCAGGAGGACGTCGTCGACATCCTGCTGAACCTGAAGTCCGTCGCGATCGAGATGCACACGCGCGAGTCGGTCGAGCTGCGCCTGTCGAAGAAGGGCCCGGGCCCGGTCACCGCCGGCGACATCCAGGTCGACCACGACGTGGTGATCGTCAACCCCGAGCTCGTGATCGCGAACCTCAACAAGCCGGTCGAGCTGGCGATGACGCTCAAGATCGAGCGTGGCCGCGGCTACCGTCCGGCCGTGCAGCGGCTCGAGTTCGAGGAGCAGAGCCGCCCGATCGGCCGCCTGCAGCTCGACGCGTCGTTCTCGCCGGTGCGCCGGGTCACCTATGGCATCGAGTCCGCGCGCGTCGAGCAGCGCACCGACCTCGACAAGCTGATCATCGACATCGAGACCAATGGCACGATCAACCCGGACGAGGCGATCCGCCGCGCCGGCGGCATCCTGAAGGAGCAGCTGACCGTGTTCGTGGACCTCGAGGGCCAGGGCGAGTCGCCGTCGCGCGAGGCCGGCCCGCTGCCGGACCCGATCCTGCTGCGGCCGGTGGACGAGCTGGAGCTGACGGTGCGCAGCGCCAACTGCCTGAAGGCCGAGAACATCCATTACATCGGCGACCTGGTGCAGCGCACCGAGGTCGAGCTGCTGCGCACGCCGAACCTCGGCAAGAAGTCGCTCACCGAGATCAAGGAAGTCCTCGAGAGCCACGGCCTCACGCTCGGCATGCGCATCGACGGCTGGCCGCCGGCCTCGCTGCGCCGCGAAGACGAACTGCGCACGGCCTGAGCGCGGAAACGGGATAGCCACTCATGCGACACCAACTGTCGGGACGCCAACTCTCGCGCAACAGCTCTCACCGCCGGGCGCTGATGCGCAACATGGCCGCGGCGCTGCTGCGCGCCGAGACCATCCGCACCACGCTGCCGAAGGCCAAGGAACTGCGCCGCGTGGTCGAGCCGCTGATCACCCTCGGCAAGACCGACTCGCAGGCCGGCCGCCGCCGCGCCTGGTCGCAACTGCGTGACGACGGGCTGGTGGACAAGCTGTTCGGCGAGATCGGCCCGCGCTACCGCAGCCGCGCCGGCGGCTACACGCGGATCCTGAAGATGGAGCCGCGCGTCGGCGACTCGGCGCCGATGGCGCTGATGCAGCTGGTCGAGGGCGAAGCCGTGGTGGCCGCGCCGGTGCCCGAGGACAAGCCGCCGAAGGCCAGGAAGACGGCCAAGGCCGCCGCGCCGAAAAAGTCCGCGAAGAAGCCCGCGGCGAAGCCCGCGGCCGCGCCGAAGCGCCGGAAGAAAGCCGCCGCCTGAAACAGTTTCCATCCAACAGGGGTCCGTCCCCATTGGTCGCCATGGAGAAGCCGGGGTTCGTCCCCGGCTTTTTTTTCGTGCTAGCCTGACGCCATCGTCACTGGCAGGGAGATGACCATGGGCATGCTGCAGGAATTCAAGGAATTCGCGATGAAGGGCAATGTCGTCGACATGGCCGTCGGCATCATCATTGGTGCCGCTTTCGGCAAGATCGTGTCGGCGCTCGTCGGATCGATCCTCATGCCGGGCATCGGCATGCTGATCGGCGGGGTCGACTTCTCGTCGTTGAGCGTCGAGCTGGGCACGGATGCCAAGACGGGCGAGCCGGTCGCCCTGCAGTACGGGCAGTTCATCCAGGCCACGATCGACTTCCTGATCGTCGCATTCGCGATTTTCATGGCGCTGAAGGCGATCAACAAGCTGAAGAAGCCGCCGCCGGCCGCTGCCCCGGCTGCCCCGCCGCGCGAGGAAGTGCTGCTGGCGGAAATCCGCGACTTGCTGCGGCAGCAGCGCTGAGGGGGCTCAGGCCGCCGCGGCGAAGCCCTCGCGCGTGAGGTTGCGCGGCGCGCCTGCGGCGCGTGCGACGACGTTGTCCTCGATGCGGATGCCGCCCCAGGGCGCCAGCGCCTCGACGCGCCGCCAGTCGATCGCGCGCCCGCGCGCATCGGCGCGCGCCGCCGCGAGCAGCGACTCGATGAAGTAGATTCCCGGCTCGATCGTCACGGCGAAGCCGGCCTCGAGCCGGCGCGTCAGGCGCAGGTAGGGATGGCC
>CAYXUJ010000061.1:0-14695 GCA_964468395.1 uncultured Steroidobacteraceae bacterium | reverse complement strand
TCAGCAGCAGCCAGATGATGCCCATGGTCTTCTGCGCGTCGTTGCTGCCGTGGCCGATGCTGTACAGCGCCGACGAGACGAGCTGCAGCCGCCGGAACCAGCGGTCCGTCACGCGCTGCGTGCGCCGCCGGCAGATCCAGGCCACGGCGACGTACAACAATCCGGCGAGGATCATCCCGAGCACCGGCGCGACGATGATGAACGACGAAGTCTTGATGATGCCGGGCGCGAGCAGCGGGTCGGTGCCCGCCTTGGCGATGGTTGCGCCCAGCATGCCGCCGATCAGCGCGTGCGACGACGACGACGGGATGCCGTAGTACCAGGTGATGACGTTCCAGGCGATCGCGCCGATCAGCGCGCCGAAGATCACGTAGTTGTCCACGACCTCGGGCGTGACGATGCCCTTGCCGACCGTCGCCGCGACCTTGAGCTCGAACAGCGCGATGGCGATGAAGTTGAAGAACGCGGCCCACATCACGGCCTGGTAGGGCTTCAGCACGCCGGTCGAGACGATCGTGGCGATGGAATTCGCCGCGTCGTGGAAGCCGTTCATGAAGTCGAAGGCCAGCGCGATCAGCACCAGCATGGCCAGCGTCAGCGTGACGGCGCCCAGGTCCATCGTCAGCCGTTCTCGAGCACCACGCCCTCGATCACGAGCGCGACGTCCTGGCACTTGTCGGTGGTCAGCTCGAGCAGCTCGTAGACCGCCTTCAGCTTGACCAGCTGGCGCACGTCCTGCTCCTCGCGGAACAGCTTCGAGATCGCCGCGCGCATGACGCGGTCGGCGTCGGTCTCGAGCGCGTCGATCTCCTGGCAGATCTTGAGGATCGCCGGGCCGTTGTCCATGTTCGAGAGCTTCGTGACCGCGTCGGCGACGCGCGTGCAGCAGACCTGCACCAGGTCGGCGAGGTGGCGCACCTCCGGGGTCAGCACGTGCACGTCGTACAGCATCAGCGACTCGGCCGTGTCCTGGATCAGGTCCAGGATGTCGTCCATGCGCTGGATCAGCTTGTTGATCTGGTCGCGGTCGAACGGCGTGACGAAGGTGTTGTGCATCAGCGCCACGGTCTCGTGCGTGACCTCGTCGGCCGCCTGTTCGATGGACTGGATGCGGGCGACATGGTCGTCGCGGCGGCCGTTGTCGGAGTAGCCCGCCAGCAGCTCGTTGAGG
This sequence comes from uncultured Steroidobacteraceae bacterium, assembly GCA_964468395.1. Lineage (GTDB taxonomy): Bacteria > Pseudomonadota > Gammaproteobacteria > Steroidobacterales > Steroidobacteraceae > SCUD01. The sequence continues at coordinate 13,524 of CAYXUJ010000061.1, read as the reverse complement.
GCGCGGGCGCCGCCGACCACGAGCTCGGCGTGGCGGTTGAACAGCGTGAAGAACTGCCGCTCGCGCGGCATCAGTACGGACAGCAGGCGCATCCCCTTCCTCCCGGCAGCCCCTTCGCGGAGCGTGCATTGTATGCGCGGAACCGCCTCGCTGCGGTATTGTTGGGCCATGAAACGCACATTTGCCCCCCTCATCGCGCTGCTGGCCGGCCTCGCAGCCATGCACGCGACCGCCGATGACGCAGCCACCGCGCGCCTGATTGCGGAACTCGGGCTGAAGGAATCGGCCACGGCGCTGGCCGACCAGCCGGGCTGGGCGCCGCCGCGCAGCGTCGTGGTGCCGGCGACCGACGCGGAGCGGTTGTCCTGGCTGCAGGAAGCGGCGCCGGGCCTGGCGCTGTTGCCGGCGAAGGACCGCGCGGAGGCGGCGCAGCTTGCCGCCGGCGCCGACGGCGTCATCGGCTTCTGCACGCCGGAAGTGCTCGCCGCCGGCGCGCGCATCCGCTGGGTGCAGGTGCTGTCGGCCGGCGTCGAGCGCTGCATCGGCATCCCGGGATTCGCGGAGCGCGGCATCGCCCTGACCAACATGCAGAAGGTCGCCGGCCCGGTGATGTCCGAGCACGTGATGGCCTTCGTGCTGGCGCTGGCGCGCGGCTTCGCCACCTACGTGCCGTTGCAGGCGCAGGGCGCGTGGCGAGACGACGCCGTGCCGGACGCGCGCATGTGGTCGCTCGAGGGCAAGACCATGCTGGTCGTCGGCCTCGGCGGCATCGGCACCGAGACCGCGCGCCGCGCGCATGCGCTCGGCATGAACGTGATCGCGATCCGCAACTCCGGCCGCACCGGGCCGCCCTACGTATCCGAGGTCGGGCTCAGCGGCGACCTGCGCGCATTCGCCGCGCGCGCCGACGTGATCGTCAACACGCTGCCGCTGACTGCGGAGACGAAGGGCCTGTTCGACAAGGCCTTCTTCGACGCCGCGAAGCGCGGCGCGCTGTTCGTCAACGTCGGGCGCGGCGGCAGCGTGGTGACCGCCGAGCTGGTCGCGGCGCTCGAGGACGGCCGCATCGGCGGCGCCGGGCTCGACGTGACCGATCCCGAGCCGCTGCCGCCGGATCACCCGTTGTGGCGCGCGCCGAACGTGCTGATCACGCCGCACATCTCGGCGACCACCGACCTCGGCGAGGAGCCGCGCTGGACCATCGCGCGCGAGAACCTGCGTCGCTTCGCCGCGGGCGGCCGGCTGCTGTCCGAGGTGGACGTCGCCCGCGGCTACTGACCGGCGATGTCGAACCGCACGCTGCCGCTCGACGACCGCCTGTACGAATACCTGCTGCGGCATTCCCTGCGCGAGCCCGCGCCGCTCGCCGCGCTGCGGGCCGAGACCGCCGCGCACCCGCGGGTCAACATGCAGATCGCGCCGGAACAGGGGCAGTTCATGCAGCTGCTGGTGCAGCTCATCGGCGCGCGCCGCGCCATCGAGATCGGCGTGTTCACCGGCTACTCGAGCCTCGCGGTCGCGCTCGCGCTGCCGGCGGACGGCCGCCTGCTCGCCTGCGACGTCAGCGAGGAGTACACGGCCATCGCGCGCCGGCACTGGCAGCGCGCGGGCGTCGCGCACAAGATCGAGCTGGTGCTGGCGCCGGCGCTCGCGACCCTCGACGCCCGCATCGCCGCGGGCGAGGCCGGCGCCTGGGACTTCGCCTTCATCGACGCCGACAAGACCGGGTACCTCGCCTACTACGAACGCCTGCTGCGGCTCATCCGGCCCGGCGGGCTGATCGTCGTGGACAACACCCTGTGGGACGGGGCCGTCGCCGACCCGGCGGTCCGCGACCCGGACACCGTGGCGCTCAGGGAATTCAACGACATGCTGCTGGCAGACAGCCGCATCGACCTGTCGCTGCTGCCGCTCGGAGACGGCCTGACGCTGGCGCGCAAGCGGGCCGCCGACGGTTGATCCATCCGGGCCCGGCGCGAGTATGATCGGGACAGGCACACCAGAGGGGGAACGGTCATGAACCGCAATCTTCTCGCCCCATGGATTGGCTGCTTCATGCTGCTGGCCCTGGCGGGCTGCAAGTCGGCATCGGGACCGGAAGAGTTTCCGCAGGCGGCGGCCGACGGCTGGATCGGCGCGTTCAACAGCGGCGACGCCGAGGGCCTCGCGCTGATGTACAGCGAGGACTCCGAGATCCTGCCGCCCGACCGGCCCACGGTCAGCGGCTACGCCGCCATCGAGGAATTCTGGAAAAGCTACGGCCCGGGACAGGTGCGGATCGAGGTGTCGGGCGTCGATACCCGGAAACTGGGCGAGTACTGGTTCCGCGAAGGCAACTACAGCGCGATGTTCCCGAACGAGGGCGAGCCGCGGATCGGCAAGTTCCTCGAGCTGTGGACGAAATCGGGCAGCGCCTGGCTGCTCTATCGCCACATGTGGAGCCCGAATGCGCCGCCGCCGGCACAGCTGCCGGAAATGGCGACCGCGGGCTGAGGCCGCCGGCTTGAAGTCCTGCGCGACGCTGCTGTGCCTGGTGCTCGCGGCCGCGGGCTGCGCACAGGCGCCGGTGCCGGAGGCCTTTCCGCAGGACGTCGCCGACGCCTGGGTCGCGCACTTCACCGCGCATGACGCGGCCGGCATCGCCGCGCTCTACACCGAGGACGCCCAGCTGCTGCCGCCGGACCAGGACGTCGTCAGCGGCCGCGCGGCGATCCAGGAGTTCTTCGCGCGCAGCAACCCGCCGGGCAGCGCCGCGATCGAGATCGCGACGGTCGAGACCCACGTGTTCGGCGACTACGCGCACCGCCAGGGCAGCTTCCTGCTGAAGGGCACCGGCGGCGAGGCGGTCGCCAGCGGCAAGTTCCTCGAGCTGTGGAAGAAGCAGGACGGCGAGTGGCGGATTCACCGCGACATGTGGAGCGCGAATGCGCCGGCGCCGGAGCCGGCGGCCGTGGCGCCCGATGAACCTGCGTGAGCGCGTCGAGGCGCTGCTGCCCGAGTGGGAGCGCTGGTATCCCAGCCTGTTCGATGCCGCCGCCGACCTCGGCGTGATCCGCGCGCGCGTCTGCGCGCCGTCGTCCCTGCTGCTGTCGCGCCGCCATGCCGTGGTCTACGGCGAGGCGGTGCAGGCGTTCCGCGAGCGCTGGAACGCGCTCGAGGAGAACGACTAGAAATCGCGCTGCCAGCCGGCGCGGATCACGCGCCACTCGCCGCCCTCGCGCGCGAGGCGCAGGTCGAAACGGTAGACGTCGCCGGCGAGATCCCAGCCCGGATCCGGGCCCGCCTCGCGCCCGAGCATGCCGACCGTCACCCGCAGGCGCGCGAGCTCCGTGCCCTCGAGCTCGATCGAATCGATGCGGGTGAGCAGCCGGATCGACTGGTGCGCGACCAGGTAGCCGTGCAGGATGCCGCGGACGTCGCCGGCCGTGCGGCCGGCGGGATCGCGGTAGTCGTCGGCGATTAGCGCGCGCAGGTCCGCGGCGTCGCGTTCCTCGGCGGCCAGCTCGGCGGCGTCCACCAGCGCGCGGATCTCCTCCTCCGGCGTGCCGGCGGGGCCGCAGGCGGCGAGCGCCAGGCCCGCGATCAGCAGCAGCTCACTTCTTCGGCGGATAGGCATCCCACTGCGGCAGCCCGTCGGTGATCTCGTACCACGGCGCCTTGCTGCTGGCGAAGACGTTGCCGAGCGGCAGCATGGCGAGCGCGCTGTCGAGCGTGCCGCAGGGCGCGACGACGTAGCCGGTCGCCTGCACCACGCGCGGCACCGGGCTGCCGCACAGCCGGCAGAAGTCCTGGCCGAAGTACCGGGCGCCCTTCAGCGAGTGGCTCTGCACGTTGTCGCGGCCGCGGACCCAGCGCAGCTGCTCCTGCTTGAAGAAGGCGTTGGTCGCGTGCGCGGCGCTGCGCGCCTTGCGGCAGCGCGAGCAATGGCAGTTCTGCACGCGCTCGGGCGGCCCGGCGAATTCCCAGGCGGTCTCGTTGCACAGGCAGCTGCCCTGCACGATGCCGAGCTGCAGCCGCGGCGTCGGCCGCTCGATGCCGCCGCCGCCGCCGAACTGCGGCGGGTAGGCGGGGTGCTGCGGCAGCTGGTCGGTGATCGGGAACCAGGCGGCGCGCGAGCCCGCGAACATGTGCATCTGCGGCTTGATGCCCGGGTCGCCGTCGAGGTTGCCGGCCGGCACGATCACCAGGCCCATTTCCTTCATGACCGTCGGCATCACGGAGCCGCAATGCCGGCAGAAGGCGCGGTGCCCGTCGGCGGAGGACTGGTAGGAGGCGACCTGGTCCTCGCCGGCGACCCAGCGGAACCCGGCGAGCGGCGCCGAGGCGAAGGTCGCGAACATGGCGCCGTGGTGCTTGCGGCACATCGAGCAGTGGCAGTGCGCCATCATGTCGAAAGGCCCCGCGACCTCGTAACGCACCGCGCCGCAAAGGCAGCTGCCTGTGTTCATAATGCCGCTCCGGGACCTGGCTACCGCATAGTTTGCATCAATGGAGTGTCGTGTCCATGTACACGTTATATATGTCACCCGGCGCCGCGAGCCTGTGCGTCCACTGGATGCTGATCGAGCTCGGCGAGCCGCATGAGCTGAAGAAGCTGGACCTGGAGGCCGGCGACCAGCGCAAGCCGGAATACCTCGCGATCAACCCCAATGGCTTCGTGCCGACGCTGCTGGTGGACGGCCGCCCGCTGCACGAGGCGGCAGCGCTCCTGATGCTGCTGGCCGAGCGCCACCCGCAGGCGGGTTTCGCGCCGCCGCCCGGCAGCCCGCACCGGGGCGAGTACATGACCTGGATGTTCCACCTGTCGAACACGCTGCAGGCGGCGTTCCGCGACTGGTTCTACCCGGACCGGCAGGGCGGCGCCGCGGCGACCGAGTCGCTGAAAGGCTCGGCGCGCGAGCGCATCGAGGCCTGCTTCGGGCGCATCGACCGCCGCCTCGCGGCCGAGGGGCCCTATCTGCTGGGCGAGCGCGCCGGCGCCGTGGATTTCCTCGGCACCATGCTGATGCGCTGGTCGCGCAACATGCCGAAGCCCGCGACCGGGTGGCCCGCGATCGCCGGCTATGTCGCGCGCATGAAGGCGCGGCCCTCGTTCAAGGTGCTGTACCAGCGCGAGGGCCTGACCGACTGGGCCTGAGCCGCGCCCCGCTCAGAGGAACGTCCAGGTCAGGCTGAGCGAGATCACGTCCAGCTTCTCGTCCGAGATGACGTCGAATTGCTCGTACTCGAGGCGCGCCGCCAGGCTGCGCAGCCGCGCCTGCACGCCGACGCCCCAGGCGAAGCCGCTGCCGCTCTCGTCGAAGCGGAACGACGAGAAAGACATGTCGTTCCTGCCGTCGAATTCCCAGGCGTTCACGCCCGCCTTGGCAAACAGGTCCACGAACGGGAAATCGAGGTAGCCGACCGCGAAGGCGGTGGTCGTCTTGGCGCTCAAGCCGGTGTCGGTCGGGCAGGGGGCATTGATCCAGTCGATGCAGACGATGCCGCTCGAGATCACGGCATCGCCGTGGTCGGCGTAGCTGGCCTCGATGCCGAAATTGTCGAGCGGCCGCCAGCCGGCGATCAGCTTCCAGCCGCCGTCCTTGTCGTCGAACGGCTCGGCATTGTTCGGGTTGGACAGGCCGTAATCGCTCTGCGTGACGCCGGCGCCGAGGTAAAAGCCGTTGTCGGCGGCCTGCGCCAGGGGGGCGGCGAGCAGCAGGGCCGACAGGGCAAACGTGCGCGACATGGGGGTCTCCAGGGTGGTGCGGATGCTGCTGTGACCGTGCCCGCCGGGGCCGGTTCCGGCGGCTTGGCGGGGCGGCGGCTGGCCCGGGCCGGGCGCGCGGAAGCGCGGGGATTCAGGGGCTGGCCGGCTCCGGCACGATGACCTGCTGCTCCAGGCGGATGCTGCAGGCGAAGTTCAGCAGCGTCTCGCCGACCGTGTTGCGGTCGATCTTCTCCCAGGTTCGCAGCAGGTTGGTCGAGTGCTCGGGGTCCTCGTCCTCGAGGTTGTTCCACTGGTAGAAGTAGACGCCCTGGGTCGAGCGCTGGCGCTTGGCGCAGTCCCAGTCGTCGCGGCTCAGCGCGCTCTTGTGCGAGGACGGGCTCTGCGCGTGCTTGTACTCGACCCGGGTCCACATCCTGACGATGTCGCCCTTGCGCTCGGAGTCGTGCCGGGTCGCGAAATAGACCTGCTCGGGATAGGTCTCGATCCACTCCCAGTCCATGCGGCCCTTGAGGTCGAGCTGCTTGACCCATTCGTTGCCGACGCCCTTCATCGGCACGCCGGTCAACTGGCCGAGCGCGGCCGGCGCCGCGAGGGCCATCGCAAGAAGAAGAATGGTGCCAGGACGGAGGTTCATGCCCGATTTGATGTCCGTGTACGCCGCAGGTTCCGGATTATCAGCCGAGGATCGACTCGCGTCGATACAGCCGCCCGGCGAGCCAGGCGAGCGCGAGGCCGAGCGCCAGCGTGCTCGCGATCGACAGCGCGAGCCAGGAGGCGGGCAACGCATCGCCGCGCATCAGCGCCTGGATCACGAGGTGCTGCGACAGCGACGGCACCAGCATGAGCGGCGCCGACGGCTGGACGGCGAGCACGCCGGCGACCGCGATCGGCACGGTCGGCACCAGCATCACGATGCCGAGCCAGGACTGCGCCTCCTTGTAGGTCTTGGTGAAAGACGCGACGACCGTCAGCATGGCGGCGCCGAATACCGCGAACGGCAGCAGCGCCAGGAACGCGCGCCAGGCGACGCCGGCGCCGAAGTTGGCCGACATGCCGAAGGTCTCCAGCGGCACGGCGTCGAGCGCCAGGACGATGGACGCCGTCACCAGCGCCAGCGCCAGCACCATCATGACGGCCGCGGCCGCGATCTTGCCGTAGATCAGGTGCTGGCGCGTTGCCGGCACGGTCAGCAGCGCCTCGAGCGAGCCGCGCTCGCGCTCGCCGGCGGTGGCGTCGATCGCGAGGTGCAGCCCCCCGAGCAGCGCGACCAGCAGGATCACGTAGCTCAGCATGCCGAGCAGCAGCGCCGCCCGCGCCGAAGGCGTCGAGACGTCCACGCTGTCGGCGACCACCGCATGGACCACCGACGGCGCGATGCCGCGGGCCTGCAGCCTGAGCGCGGCGATCGTCGCCGACCAGGAGGCGACGGCGCGGTGCACGCGCGCCGCGTGACGCTCGGCCTGCGAACTGGAGCCGTCGGCATAGACCAGCACCGGCGCCGGCTCGCCGGCCGTGAAGCGCGCGGCGAAATTCTCAGGGACGCGCAGCACCACGAGCTCCTCGTCGGCGGCGATCCAGGCGCGGATCGCGGCGTCGTCGCCGTCCCGCTCGGTCACCTCGAGCCCGCTCTCGCGCAGGTGCTGCACCAGGTTCGGCGCCGCCGCGGCGTTCGCGACCGTGACCGGCGCCGGCTCCTCCTGCGAGGCGACCGAGCGCGACAGCGCCAGCTTCATGATCAGGATGAAGAACAGCGGCGCGAACACCGGGCCGAGCACCAGGCTGGTCAGCAGCGTGCGGCGGTCGCGCAGGTTCTCGCGCAGCTCCTTCAGCATGACGATCCGCGCCACGGCGCTCATTCGAGCCCCCGGGCGTCGCCGATCGCGCCGACGAAGGCGTCCTCGAGCGTGGCGGCGTTGAATTGCCGGCGCAGGCTGTCGGGCGTGCCGGCGGCGACCACGCGGCCGTGGTCGATGATGACGATGTCGTCGCACAGCGCGGCGACCTCCTGCATCACGTGGCTGGAGAACAGCACGCAATGGCCCGCCGCCTTGAGGCGCTGGATCAGCGCGCGCAGGCTGCGCGTCGCCATGACGTCGAGGCCGTTGGTGGGCTCGTCGAGCAGCAGGTTCCTCGGCGCGTGGACCATGGCGCGCGCCAGCGCCACCTTGACGCGCTCGCCCTGCGAGAAGCCCTTCGCGCGCCGGTCGGCGTAGCCGCCGATTTCGAGCTCGTCGATGAGCGACTCGACGCGGCGGTCGAGCGCCGCGCCCGCAAGCCCGTGCAGCTCGCCGAAGTAGGCGATGTTCTCGCGCGCGGTGAGCTGCGGGTAGATGCCGGCGGCGTGCGGCAGCACGCCGATCGCGCGCCGCGCCGCCAGCGGCTCCTGCACGACGTCGATGCCGTCCACCGCCGCGGCGCCGGCGTCCGGGCGCAGCACGGTGTAGAGCACGCGCAGCGTCGTCGACTTGCCGGCGCCGTTCGGCCCGAGCAGGCCGGTGATGCGCCCGTCCTGGGCGGCGAAGCTGACGCCGTCGATCGCGCGGATCGCGCCGAAGCGCCGGCACAGGCCGTCGACCGCGATCATGGCGCCGGCCCGCTGAACGACAGGAAGAACGGCGCCGGGCGGATGGCGTCCACGCAGGCGGCGTCGAGGTTTTCCGGCGTGCCGCTCTCGATGAAGCGCCGCAGCAGCCGCTGCACGCAGGGCAGGCGCGTCTGCCCGTGGCCCTGGCCCGGCACGACCAGGTGCCGGTGGTTGGCGAAGCCCTGTGCCGCCGCCGCGCCGTAGTCGGCGGGCGTCGCCGGGTCGAATTCCCCGGACAGCAGCAGCGCCGGGACCGGCGATGCCAGCGGCTCGTGGAAATCCTCGTCCACCGGGCCGCGCGGCCAGGCTTCGCAGACGGCCCGCATGCCGTCCAGCATGATCGGGCCGATGTAGGTGCGCTCGAGCGCGGCGCGGTCCACCGCGCCGCCGAAGCGCGGGGCATCCTCGGCGCAGACCACCGAGTGATGCATGCCCATCGCGATCATCCGCTCGAGGTCCTCGCCGAGCATCTCGCCCTGGGCCGCGAGCGGCGCGTAGTTGCCGTTGGTTGCCGCCTCGTGGATCACCAGCGGCAGGATCGAGGCCGTGCCGGCGGAGTAGGTCAGCATGCGCGCCATCGTGACGAGGTGCGCGCGCGTCACCTGGATGTCGCTGGAGACGCCCGTGACCGGGTCCATGAACCAGGCCGTGACCGGCCCGCGGCGCAGGCGCGCGTCGAGCGTTGCGAACTGCGCGGCGAGCGCGGGAAAGCGCGCGTTGCAGGCGGGGTCCGCGGCGCAGCGCGCGAACACGCCGTCGAGCGCGCGCTGCGACTCGATCGCGATCTGCGGCACCAGCGCCAGCGCCGGCGGCACGACCGCGTCCAGCACGATCGTGCGCACGCGCTCCGGGTAGCGGCGCGCGTAATGCTGGGCGACGCGCGTGCCGTAGGAGCCGCCGAACACGTTGATGCGCTCGTAGCCGAGCGCGGCGCGCACGAGGTCGAGGTCGCGCACGGCGATGCTGGTCGTGTAATAGGCTGGTTGCGCCGCGAGGCCGGCGAGACAGTCGCGGGCGAGGGCGCGCAGCTCGGCCGGGGCGAGTTCGCCGGTGACGAGCGCCTCGTCCGGGAGGTCGCAGTCGAGGCGGTTCGAGCCGCCGGTGCCGCGCTGGTCCACCAGCACCAGGTCGCGCTCGCGGTTGATGCCGGCGAAAGCGCCGAGCAGCGGCGCATAGCCCTCGATCGCGCCCTGGCCCGGCCCGCCGGCGAGCAGGAACAATGGGTCCGGCTGCGCGCGCGTGGCGATCGCCGGCACGACCGCGATCGCGAGCCGGATCTTCGCGCCGGCCGGTTCTGCCGGGTTTTCCGGCACTTCCAGCCTGCCGCAGCGCGCCTCGGCCGAAACCAGGCCATCGGCGTCGCTGATGCGGCAGGGCGAAAGATGCAGCTGCGGCGCTGCGGCATCCGCCGCGTGCAGCAGGCCGGGGCACAGCATCGCGCCCAGCAGGAAGGCGACGAGCAATTCGATGCGTGAGTGCAACCGGTCAGCCATCGCCATTCTCCGCGCCGAGCGCGCGCCGCAGGTCTTCGAGCCGCGCCGCCCGCCGCCGCTCGCGCCGGCCCCACCAGGACAGGATGCCGGCCGCGACCGCGGTCGCGAGGGCCGCCATCGCCAGTATGCCCGGAAGCCGCGCCGTGCCCTCGTCGCGCACCTCGATCAGGACCGCGCCGGCGATGACGGCCAGGTCCGCGGCCAGCACCCACCAGCCGAAGCGGATGTAACGCAGCCGGGCGCGGCTGCGCCGCCCCGCCAGCGTGAGGAAATCGGCGACCGAGGCGCGCTCGCCCGCGAGGCTGCCGCGCCAGTTCACGACCGTGAAAGCCAGCACGGCGAGCGTCAGCGCCACGATGCCGGCGGCCGCGAAGCGCATGACCGGCGTGCCGATGGCGAACCAGATCCAGGCGGCGAAAGCGAGCAGGGCCGCGCCGACCGCCCAGTCGAGCGCGATCCACGTGGCGAGCCAGCGGCGCTCGCGCGCGGCCATGCGTGCGAGATCGACGGCAGGCGGCGTGCCTTCGCGCCAGGCGGCGGCCCAGCGTTCGAGGTCCCGGTCGGTCATGGCGATTCCTCCAGCGCGGCCTGCAACAACCCCTTGCCGCGGTGCAGGCGCACGGCGACGTTGCCGGCCGTGAGGCCCAGCACCTCGGCGATCTCGCCGTGGTCCATGCCCTCGAGCGCGAGCACCATCACCTGGCGCTGCGGGAGCGGCAGCCCCGCGACCGCGCGCACCAGCCGCTCCGCCTGCTGCCGCCGCACCGCCTCCTCCTCCGGCCTCAACCCCGAATCAACAACTTGCATAAATGGGACAGACACCTTTTCTGCAGTGCCCAAAAAAGTGTCTGTCCCCTTTTCCTTTGCCCGGGTGGCGAGGTGGGACATGGCGCGGTTGGTGGCGATCCTCATCACGAACGTCTTCTCCGATGCCTCGTGGCGGAATGACGGCAGGGCGCGCCAGATGGCGAAGGCGATGTCCTGCAGCAGCTCCTCGCGCAGGGCCGGGCGCGACTCATAGCTCGCGGCCAGCCGGGCCAGCGCCCCGGCATGGGTCCCGAGCAGCCGCTCGAACTCCGCATCCCGGTTCGCGCTCCTCATGGCTCCAATAGTCTCCCGTCGCGCGGATTCATTACAGAGGTCCCCGCCCGGGGTACCATGACGCCCCGGAATTGCGGCACTCATGAACGAAATCGACGTCATCGTCATCGGCGGCGGCCACGCCGGCACCGAGGCGGCCCTCGCGGCCGCCCGCGCCGGCGCGCGCACCCTGCTGGTGACCCAGAAGCTCGACACCATCGGCCAGATGAGCTGCAACCCGGCCATCGGCGGCATCGGCAAGGGCCACCTGGTGCGCGAGATCGACGCGATGGGCGGGGCCATGGCCGTCGCCGCCGACCGCGCCGGCATCCAGTTCCGCACGCTGAACGCCAGCAAGGGCCCGGCCGTGCGTGCCACCCGCGCCCAGGCCGATCGTACGCTGTACCGCCAGGCGATCCGCGCGCTGCTCGAGCGGCAGCCCGGGCTCAGGCTGCGCGAAGCCGAGGTCGCCGACCTGCTGGTCAAGGGCGGCCGCGTCGCGGGCGTCGTGACCGCGGCCGGCGACGCCATCCGCGCGCGCGCCGTGGTGCTGACGGTCGGCACCTTCCTCGGCGGGCGCATCCACGTCGGCCTCGAAAGCCGCGAGGGCGGCCGCGTCGGCGACGCGCCGTCGAACCGCCTCGCCGCGCGCCTGCGCGAGCTGCCGTTCGCGGTCGGCCGGCTGAAGACCGGCACGCCGCCTCGGCTCGACGGGCGCACGCTCGATTATTCGGCGATGCAGCCGCAGCCCGGCGACGAGCCGCGGCCGGTGTTCTCGTTCCTCGGCCGGCGCGAAGAGCATCCGCCGCAGGTCCGCTGCCACATCACCCACACCAACGAGCGCACGCACGCGATCATCCGCGGCGCCACCGACCGCTCGCCGATGTTCACCGGGCTCATCGAAGGGATCGGGCCGCGTTACTGCCCCTCGGTCGAGGACAAGGTCGTGCGCTTCGCCGCCAAGTCCTCGCACCAGGTCTTCGTCGAGCCCGAGGGGCTCGACACGCACATCGTCTACCCGAACGGCATCTCGACCAGCCTGCCGGCCGACGTGCAGCAGGAATTCGTGCGCAGCATCGCCGGCTTCGAGCGCGCGGAGATCAAGCGGCCCGGCTACGCGATCGAGTACGACTACTTCGACCCGCGCGGCCTGCGCGACAGCCTGGAGACGAAGCCGCTGGCGGGCCTCTACTTCGCCGGCCAGATCAACGGCACGACCGGCTACGAGGAGGCCGCCGCGCAGGGCCTGCTCGCCGGCATCAACGCCGCGCGCGCGGCCGCCGGCCGGCCGTCGTGGACGCCGCGCCGCGACCAGGCGTATCTCGGCGTGCTGGTGGACGACCTGATCACGCAGGGCGCCATCGAGCCCTATCGCATGTTCACCAGCCGCGCCGAGCACCGGCTGCTGCTGCGCGAGGACAACGCCGACGAGCGGCTCACGCCGGTCGCGCGCGAGATGGGCCTCGTGGACGACGCGCGCTGGGACTTCTGGTGCCGCAAGCGCGACGCGCTGGCGACGGGCGCGGCGCCGGACGACCCGCGCCTCGCCGAGCAGGTGACGCAGCAGGCCGAGGTGCGCGCCAAGTACGCGGGCTACATCGAGCGCCAGCGCGCCGAGGTCGAGCGCCACCGGCGCCACGAGGAAACGCGGCTGCCGGACGCGATCGACTACGCGCGCGTTCACGGCCTCTCGAACGAGGCCCGCCAGCGGCTCGCTGAGGCGCGGCCCGGCACCATCGGCCAGGCCTCGCGCCTGCCCGGCATCACGGCGGCCACGATCTCGATCCTGCTCGTGCACCTGAAGAAGCGCGCGCGGGCCGCATGAGGCGGGCCTGCGGCGCAGCGCTCGCGGCGCTGATCGCCACGGCCGCGCTGCTGGCCGGCTGCGGCGGCCGCGACGCAGCGGCGCCGGCGCAGGAACTGCGCCGCGGCAACGGCAGCGAACCCGACTCCATCGACCCGCAGCTCGCGCGCATGGAAGCGGCGATGACCATCCTGCGCGACTGCTACGAGGGCCTGGTGTCGATGGCGCCCGACGGCAGCGCGATCCCGGGCGCGGCCGAGTCCTGGGCCGTGTCGGAAGACGGGCGCCGCTATATATTCAGATTGCGCGCCGGCGCGCGCTGGTCGAACGGCGACCGCGTCGTCGCCGGGGATTTCGCCGCCGCCTTCCGCCGGCTGGTGGATCCGCAGACCGCGTCGCAGTACGCGCTGATGCTGGAGCCGGTCGCCAACGCCGCGGCGATCGTCGCCGGCCGCGCGCCGCCGGCGGCGCTCGGCGTGTCGGCGCCGGACGAGGCGACGCTCGTGGTCGAGCTCGCCGCGCCGAGCCCGTATTTCATCGCCATGCTCTCGCACCCGAGCACCTTCCCGGTGCACCAGGCGACGCTCGCGGCGCGGCCGCAGGAGTTCGCGCGCCCGGGCGTCGCCGTGACCAACGGCGCCTTCGTGCCGGTGGAATGGCAGGTCGGCTCGCACATCCTGGCGCGGCGCAACCCGCATTACTGGAACGACGGCGCCAACCGCCTCGACGCCGTGCGCTACGTCCACGTCGCCGACCCCGGCACGGAGCTCACGCGCTTCCGCGCCGGCGACCTCGACGTCACCTACACCGTGCCGCCCGGCGAAGTGGCGCGGCTCGAGCGCGAGCTGCCGGG
>CAYXUJ010000060.1:0-14856 GCA_964468395.1 uncultured Steroidobacteraceae bacterium | reverse complement strand
GGTCACGGTGTCCTGCGCCGAGGGCGACACCGGGGTCGTGTACGAGGGGCGGCTCGACTTCGAGCAGCAGCAGATCGAGCTCGACGCCCTGCCCGACCCGCCGGTCCGGATCATGATGAATGTCGGCAACCCGGACCGCGCATTCGACTTTGCCTCCATCCCGAACCACGGCGTCGGGCTCGCGCGCCTCGAGTTCATCATCAACCGGATGATCGGCGTGCATCCGCGCGCGCTGCTCGAGTTTGCGACGCTCGAGCCGGCGTTGCGCGACCAGATCCGCCGGCAGATGGCCGGCTACGCCGACCCGGTCTCGTTCTTCGTCGACAAGCTCGCCGAGGGCATCGCCTGCATCGCCGCGGCATTCGCGCCGAAGCCGGTGATCGTGCGCCTGTCGGACTTCAAGTCGAACGAGTACGCCAACCTGATCGGCGGCCGCCAGTACGAGCCGCACGAGGAGAACCCGATGCTCGGGTTCCGCGGCGCCTCGCGCTTCACGGACCCGGACTTCGGCGCCTGCTTCGAACTCGAGTGCCGGGCCCTGCGCCGCGTGCGCGAGGACATGGGCCTGGCGAACGTCCAGGTCATGGTGCCGTTCGTGCGCACGGTCGATGAGGGCCGGCGCGTCGTCGAATTGCTCGCGCGCCACGGGCTGCGCCGCGGCGACAACGGGCTCAAGGTCATCATGATGTGCGAGCTGCCCTCGAATGCCCTGCTGGCACGCGAGTTCCTGGCGCATTTCGACGGCATGTCGATCGGCTCCAACGACATGACGCAGCTGACGCTCGGCCTCGACCGCGACTCGGCGATCGTCGCCGGCCTGTTCGACGAGCGCGATCCCGCGGTCAAGTCGCTGCTGGCGATGGCGATCGCCGCCTGCCGCGAGGCCGGCAAGTACATCGGCATCTGCGGCCAGGGCCCGTCGGACCACCCCGATCTCGCGCGCTGGCTCGTCGAGCAGAAGATCGACAGCGTGTCGCTCAACCCGGACACGGTCGTCGAGACCTGGCTGTTCCTGGCGAACGGCGGCGCAAAGGCGTAGTGGGCATTCTCGCGGGCCGGGCGGGGCAGCCCTCGCTCGTTCCGCCCGAACTTAGTCACTCGCTCGGGCCCCCGCCCGGCCCGCTATGGCGCCGACAGGCCTTGGCGCGCAGTTTCCCAGTCCCGACCGTCAAACGGCCGTACGGTCATCGACGCCACGGTAGCCTGATCGAGGCAACGGGCGTTGACGCTGTAGCCGCCGGGGTGCGAGCGCGGCACGTAGAAGGACTTGACGCCGCAGTGGCGGCAGAACAGGTGGCGGGCCGTGCGCGTGCCGAAGCGGTAGTCGACGAGCTCGCCGGCGCCGGCGAGCAGCCGGAAATCGTCCCGCGCGACGATCAGGTGCAGGTAGCCCGAGCGCGCGCACATCGAGCAGTTGCAGTCCAGCAGCTCGAGGTCGCGCGGCGCGCGGAGCTCGAAGCGCACGCGGCCGCAGTGGCAGCCGCCGGCGTGCCGGACGGCCGCGCCGGTCAGGGTTCCCGCGGCGCGTTCCATGGCGCGGCCAGCAGCTTCGCGCGATAGTGCCGCAGCTCCGCGATCGATTCGTGCACGTCGGCGAGCGCGGTGTGCTTCGATTCCTTCTCGACCCCGGCGAGCACCTCCGGCGCCCAGCGGCGCGCCAGTTCCTTGAGCGTGCTGACGTCGAGGTTGCGGTAATGGAAATACCGCTCGAGCGCCGGCATCCAGCGCGCGAGGAAGCGCCGGTCCTGGCACACGCTGTTGCCGCACATCGGCGACGCGCCGCTGTCGACGTGCTGCGCCAGGAACGCCAGCGTGTCGCGCTCCGCGGCCGCCTCGTCCGCGGCGCTTGCCCGCACGCGCGCCACCAGCCCGGAGGCGCCGTGCGTGCGCGTGTTCCATTCGTCCATGGCGGCCAGCACCGCCTCGCTCTGGCGCACGGCGATCACCGGGCCCTCGGCGACCACCGCGAGGTCCGCGTCGGTGACGACGGTCGCGATCTCGATGATGCGGTCGGATTCCGGCGACAGCCCGGTCATCTCGAGGTCGATCCAGATCAGCCGGTCGTTGCGCGTCATGTTGCCGCGGATCTTACCAGAGGCTAGAGTGCCGCTCGCCCGCACGCCATGCATGCCTTCACCGTCCTGTTCATCTTCCTGCTCGCCGCCGGCCTCGCGCTGCGCCTGTGGCTGCTGCGCCGGCAGGTCCGGTGCGTGCGCGCGCACCGCTCCCGCGTCCCGGCCGCGTTTGCCGACGCGATCACGCCCGCGCAGCATGCACAGGCCGCGGACTACACGATCCTGCGCGCGCGGCACGCCGCGCTCGAGCAGCTGTCGGGCGCGGCGCTGCTCGCCCTGCTGACGCTCGGCGGCGGCGTGGCCGCGATCGACGCCTGGACCGCCGGCCTCGGCCTCGAGGGCATCCCGCAGGGCATCGCCACGATCGGCGCCACGGCGCTCGCGCTCGCGCTCGCCGGCCTGCCGTTCGACGCCTGGAGCACGTTCCGCATCGAGGCCCGCTTCGGCTTCAACCGCACCACGCCCGCCCTGTTCGCGCTCGACCTGCTGAAGGGGCTCGCGATCGCCGCCTGCCTGCTGCTGCCGGTCGTGGCGCTGGTGCTCTGGCTGATGCCGCGCACCGGCGCGACCTGGTGGCTGTGGGCGTGGTCGGCCTGGGCGCTGTTCTCGATCCTGCTCGGCTGGGCCTGGCCGCGCCTGATCGCGCCGCTGTTCAACCGCTTCCGCGAACTCGAGGACGGGACGATGCGCGAGGCGATCGAGGCGCTCGCGCGCCGCTGCGGCTTCGAGCCGCGCGGCATCCTGGTGATGGACGGCTCGCGGCGCAGCACGCACGGCAACGCCTACTTCACCGGCCTCGGCCGGACCAAGCGCATCGTCTTCTTCGACACGCTGCTGCAGGCGCTGGCGCCCCGCGAGGTGCAGGCGGTGCTGGCGCATGAGCTCGGCCACTTCCGCCTGCGCCATGTCGCCTGGCGCATCGGCGCCTCGCTCGCGGCCTCGTTCGCCGGCTTCGCGGCACTCGCCTGGCTGGCGGGCCAGGCCTGGTTCCAGCCGGCGCTCGGCGTCACGGGCGGCGGCCCGCACACGCTGCTGCTGCTGTTCGTGCTGGCGGCACCGGTGTTCCTGCTGCCGGTCGGGCCGTTCTCGGCCTGGATTTCGCGCCGCCACGAGTACGCGGCCGACGCCTACGCCGCCCGCCACGCCGATGCGGCGGCGCTGGCCGACGCGCTGGTCAAGCTGTATCGCGACAATGCCACGACGCTGACGCCGGATTCCCTGTACACCGCATTTCACGCCTCGCACCCGCCGGCGATCGCGCGCATCGCCCGGCTCGCGCCCGGGCGCGACGCATGACCGGGACCGGCGACGACGAGCGCGAGGGCCGGGTGATCGCAGGCCATGGCCGCGATGCCGTCGTCCAGGATGCCGCGGGCCACGTCGTGCCCTGCCGGCTCCGCAGCCGCCGGCTGGCCGCGGTCTGCGGCGACCGGGTGCGCTGGATTCCGGAGCACGGCGAGGGCGCCGCCGGCCTGATCACCTCGGTGCTGCCGCGGACCACGGCGCTGGCGCGCCTCAACCTCCGCGGCGACACGGAGATCGTCGCCGCGAACCTGACCCAGCTCGCCTGCGTGGTCGCGCCGCTGCCCGCCCCGGACTTCGGCCTCTGCGACCGTTACCTCGCCGCCGCGGAATGGGCCGGCCTGAAGGCCTGCGTCGTCGCCGGCAAGAGCGACCTGCCGGACGCGGAAGGCGCGATGACGTCGACGCTGCAGGACTACGCGCGCATCGGCTACCCCGTGTTGCGGGCGAGCAAGCGCACCGCGGACGGCGTCGCCGCCCTCGCCGCCCATCTCGCCGGCGAGATCAGCGTCCTGGTCGGGCAGTCGGGTGTCGGCAAGAGCTCCCTGATCAACCGCCTGGCGCCGGGCGTGGCAGCGCGCGTCGACGAAGTGTCGCAGGCAACCGCAACGGGCCGGCACACGACCACCGCATCGTCGCTGTACCGCCTGCCGTCCGGCGGCGAGCTGATCGACTCGCCCGGTGTGCGCGACTTCGCGCCGCCGCTGCCGGCCCCGCGCGACGTGGCGACCGGGTTCCGCGAAATCGCGGCGGTCGCGCCGCAGTGCCGGTTCAAGGACTGCGTGCATCGCCGGGAACCGGGTTGCGCCGTCGCCGCCGCCGGCGACATTGCGCCGCGGCGCCTGGCGAGCTACCGCCGACTGCTGGACCTCGCCGAGGAACTGGCGCAGCGCGCGCCGCGCGTCAGGCGATGAGCTGGCGACCGGCCAGCGCGTGCGCCAGCGTGCCGCCGTCCACGTACTCGAGCTCGCCGCCGACCGGCACGCCGTGCGCGATCCGCGTCGCGCGGATCCTGCGCCGCGTGACCATCTCGCCGATGTAGTGCGCAGTCGCCTCGCCCTCCACGGTCGGGTTGGTGGCGAGGATCACTTCCCGCACTTCGCCCTCGTCGAGCAGCGCCTCGAGGCTGCCGAGTCCCAGCTGCTCGGGACCGACGCCGTCGAGCGGCGACAGGTGACCCATCAGCACGAAGTAGCGGCCGCTGTAGCCGCCCGACTGCTCGACGGCGACGACGTCGGCCGGCGACTCGACGATGCACAGCGTCGAGGCATCCCGGCGCGGCGCGGCGCAGATCTCGCACAGCTCGCTGTCGGTCAGCATCCTGCAGCGCCGGCAATGCCTGACGTTCGCGACCGCCTCCTCCAGCGCGCTGGCCAGCAGGCGGCCGCCGTCGCGGTTGCGCTCGAGCAGGTGGAACGCCATGCGCTGGGCCGATTTCGGGCCGACGCCCGGCAGCACGCGCAATGCGTCGATCAGGCGGGCCAGTCCGGGAGAATATTTCACGGCGGCCGCCGTCAGAACGGCAGCTTCATGCCCGGGGGCAACTGCATGCCGCCCATCGCGCCGGCCATGTGCTGCTGCACCGCCTCGCCGACCCGCCGCACCGCGTCATTGCAGGCGGCGGCAACCAGGTCCTCGAGCATCTCGCGGTCGTCGCCCGCGGCCGCGGAATCGATCTGCACGCGCCGCACTTCGTGGCGGCCGTTCATCACGACCTTGACCGCGCCGCCGCCGGACTCGCCAGTGACCTCGAGCGCGCCGAGCTGCTCCTGGGCTTTCTGCATGTTGGCCTGCAGCTGCTGGGCCTGGCGCATCAACTGCCCGAGATTTGGTTTCATCGCCGCATTCTACCCGACCGGCTTGACCGAATCCGGCTGCAGCACGGCGCCGAAGCGATCGCGCAACGCCTGCACTTTCGGGTCGCGCTCGAGGGCCGCGCGGGCCTGCTCGAGGCGCTGGTCACGCGCCTGTTCCTCGCGGCGGGCCGGCGTATCGTCGGCGCCGCCCTGCTCGATCTCGATCGTCACCGGGCCGCCGACCGCGCGGCCGAGCGCCTGCGCCAGGCGCTCTTCCTGCTGGCGCGTGTGCAGCGACCGCGCACGGGCGTCGAGCAGGAAGCGGAACCGGTTGCCGTCGCGCTCCAGGAGCTGGCAATTCGACGCGAGCTGGCGCGCGGCGCCCTGCAGCTCGAGCCGGGCGAGCAGTTGCGGCCAGTCGCCGGCGGCGGCCGCATCCGTGGCGGCCGGTGCCGGCGCCGCCTGCGGTTCGACCTGCGGCGCCGCGCCGCGCCCGGGGCTGCCGGCGGCGTCGGCCGGGCGGAACGCCAGCATGCGCAGCAGCGTCATCTCGATGCCGGTGCGTGGATCGGGCGCCAGGTCGAGGTCGCGGCGCCCGACGATGGCGATCTGGAATGCAAGCTGCAGGTCCTCGGCCGCCATCTTCGCCGCGAGCGCGGCCAGGAGCTCGGCCGGGTAGACCTCGTCCTCGGGCAGGTCCGGCACGGCCTGGCGCAATGCGACTTTCTGCAGCAGCGCCGCGATCTCGTCGAGGAGCTGGCCGTAGTCCGGCGCGAATTCGTCGATCGCCGCGATGGCGCCGATCAGCCCGCGCGCGTCCCGCTCGGCGAGGCGCTCGACCACGCCGACGACCTGCCGACGGTCCACGGTGCCGAGCATCGCCCGCGCGTCGGCCTCGGTGACCCGGCCGTCGCCGAACGCCAGGATCTGGTCGAGCAGCGACAGCGCGTCGCGCAGGCTGCCGTCGGCGGCCCGCGACAGCAGGGCGATGGCGCCGGCCTCGGCCGCGATGCCCTCGGCCTGCAGGATCTGCTGCAGCCGCGCGCCGATCAGCGCGACCGGCAGGCGCTTCAGGTTGAACTGCAGGCAGCGCGACAGGACGGTGACCGGGAGCTTCTGCGGGTCGGTGGTCGCCAGCAGGAACTTCACGTGCGGCGGCGGCTCCTCGAGCGTCTTCAGCAGGGCATTGAACGAATGCCCCGACAGCATGTGCACCTCGTCGATCAGGTACACCTTGTAGCGGCCGCGGGTCGGCAGGTACTGGACGTTCTCGAGCAGCTCGCGCGTGTCGTCCACCTTGGTGCGGGACGCGGCGTCGACCTCGATCAGGTCGACGAAGCGCCCCTCGTCCACTTCACGGCAGGCCGCGCATTCGCCGCAGGGCGTCGACGACACGGCGCGCTCGCAATTGAGCGACTTGGCGAGGATGCGCGCGATCGTGGTCTTGCCGACGCCGCGCGTGCCGGTGAACAGGAAGGCATGGTGGATGCGGCCGGAATCGAGGGCATTGACCAGCGCCTGGCGCACGTGCTCCTGGCCGACCAGTTCGCCGAAGCCGCGTGGACGCCATTTGCGCGCCAGTACCAGGTAACTCATCGCTTGCGTATTCCCCCGACTGCGATCATCGCGCATCCCGTCCGACCATGGAGGCGGCCCGCGCCAGCACCCCTCCGGCACCCGATGCCGCCGCTACCGTTGCTCCCTTCCGGGCCTGGCGGGGTTCACGGCTGATCGTCGCGGAGGAACCGGCGCGAGCCACCGTGGAAACGGCCGGGGCCGGGCATCGTATGATCGCCTCCCGGGGTCGTCAACCGCGCGGCGGCACGCTGGGCAGCCACAGCGTGACCGTCGTGCCCTTGTCCGGCTCGCTCGCAATCGCGATGCGCCCGCCGTGGATGTCCATGATCTCCTTGACGATGCTCATGCCGAGCCCGCTGCCGGGCACGCCGGCGGCGGATTCGCCGCGAAAGAAGCGGTCGAAGATCCGGCTGACCACTTCCTGGTCCATTCCCGCGCCCTGGTCCTGCACCTCGACGCCGACCTCGCCGTCGGCTGCCACCAGCCGCACCGTCACCGGCGAGCCGGGCGGCGAGTACTTGCAGGCGTTCGACAGGACGTTGGCCAGCGCCTGACAGAATTTGTCCGCGTCCACGAAGGCCTCCGCATCGCCGATGTCGCCGGTCAGCTGCGGCACGCGGGCGTCGTCGCCGATCCTGAAGGTCTCGACGAAGCGGCGCACGGCCGGCGCCAGCGGCTGGCGGATCATCGTGAAGTCGCGGCCCGCGCGCGCCTCGATGCGCGCGAGGTCCAGCAGCTCGGTGACGATACCCGTGATCTGGTCGCCATGCCGGCGCATCGTCGCGAGGATCTCCCCGCGCTGGGTCGCCGGCGGGTCGCTGGCTTGCAGGTATTCCGTGTAGCCGGTGATGACCGCGATCGGCGTGCGCAGCTCGTGCGCCGCGGTCGCCACGAACTGGCTGCGGGTCCGGTCCAGCTCGTCGGCGCTGGTGATGTCGCGGAAATAAGCGACCTGGGCGCCGCCGGCTGCCCCGACCACGCGGCACTCGAGCACGGCCGGGCGCGGCCGCTGCAGGCGCAGGATGGCGGCGGCGCCCGGATGAGGCATGTCAGCCGCACCGAGCTCGCCAAGACGGCCCCAGAACTCGCCGCGCGGCCGCCCGATCAGGTCGTCGCGCGACCAGCCGGTCAGCGCCAGGAATGCCGGATTGGTCTCGGTCACGTAACCGGCGGCATCGAACGACACGAGACCGTCCGGCGACAGGCTCAGGATGGTCGACAGCTCCTCGTTGCGCTCGGTGAGCCGCGACTCCGCCGCCTCGCGGGCGCGATTCGAGTCGCCGAGCAGCCGCCCCATCCGGCGCAGCTCGCCCACGGTATGGCGGAACTCGCGGATGTCGAAATCCGGGAGCGGGTGCTCGTACTCGCCGACAGCGACCTTGTGCACCATGCGCTCGATCTGCGCCAGCGGCTCGGAGATCGAGCGGCTGAAGGTGCGGGCGCGCCGGTACAGGTAGGTGAAAAAGACCAGGTAGAAGCCGGCCAGGCCCGCGAGCATGATCCAGCCGATCACCGCCAGATCCTCGGACAGCGCCTGCGCTTGCCCGAGCACCGCCTGCTCCGGCACCACGCTCATCAGCTTCCAGCCGACGGACGGGATCGTCTGCCAGGCCACCAGGTGAGCCTCGGGGCCGGCGATGCGGCTGACACCCGCGGGCTGCGCCCGCAGCAGGTCGCCGATTGCCGCGAACTCCGCGCGGCGGAAGACGTTGAACTCATCGGGCTTGAAGGTGTCGGCGCGGATCGCGTCGACGTAGTCGTAACCGGTCAGCTCCTTGAGCGAAAACAGGCGCTCGCCCTGCGGCGGCAGCGCGAGCAGGTTTCCGGACTTGCCGATCAGCAGCACGAAGCCATCCCAGGGAATGTCCTTGTCCAGCAATGCCTCGACGACGCGGTCGATCGTGACGTCGGCGCCGACCACGGCCTCGAGGAAGTCGCCGCGGTACACCGGCGCGATCGCCGACACCAGCCAGCCCTTGCCCGCCGGATCGACGTAGGCGTCGGTCCACACCACCGCGCGCGCCGGGTTGTGCTCGCCATCGGCCTCGTAATAGAAATTGAACTCCGGGATCACCAGCGCCGGGTCGTACTGCGCCGCCGTGTCGATCCACGGCCAGATCCGGTTCAGCGAGTCATGGGTGTTGACATAGGCCTGGATGACCAGCGGATTGGCGCTGGTGACGTCGCGCAGCAGCGGGTCGACCGCCGCCAGCCGCTCCAGCTTGTCGTACTGCTGCGGTCCCTTGGGCGTGATCGCCGAGTAATACACCGCGGCGGCGCCGTCGTCGCGCACGGTCGTCAGTGCGCCGCTCGGCTGCAGGCGCAGGCGGGCGCGGTCGCGAGGCCGCGGCGCCGGGTTCTCGAGCGCGGTCAGCGCCTGGCGCCGCAGCACGTCGGTCAGCGTCGCGACCTGGCCCAGCTGCTGCTCGATGATCGATGATTCGTCGGCAGCGATGCGCGACAGCTCCTGCTGCGCCATCTCGCTGAGGGCCGCAACGTTCTTGCGCAGCGACCAGGCATGGCTGGTCAGGTAGACGGCGACCAGCAGCAGCTCGACCACCAGCAGCGGCACCAGCGCATTGCGCACGTAGGAGCGCCAGACCCAGCGCAGCAGCGACATGTCGGCCGGCCGGACCGTCGGCGGCGACTGCTGCGGCGCAGGGGCGTCGTTCATGGGGACTAGTGTAGCGGCGGGAAAACTGGCGGAGAGGGTGGGATTCGAACCCACGTAGGGCGTAATGCCCTCAACCGATTTCGAGTCGGTGCCGTTATGACCGCTTCGGTACCTCTCCGTGCGGGATACCGGCCGGCCGTCATGGCGGCCCTTGCCGGAGGCGGTATTCTACATGAATGCAGCCGGAGCCCGGGCAGGCCCCGATCCCGAGCAGGGACATTCGCAGCCGCTTCGGCGTGCCAGCCGTCATCGCCATGTCGCTGATGATCGGCACCTGCTCGCACATGCCCGGGACCTTCGAACAGGTCCGCCTGCAAGGCGCCATCAAGGTCGTCACCCGCAACAGCCCGCTCGCCTATTACGAGGGCGCGGCCGGGCCAGAGGGACCCGAGTACGAGCTCGCCGCGGGATTCGCGCGCCGCCTCGGCGTGCGGCTCGAGCTGCAATTCGCCAAGTCCGGCGCGGAGGCGCTCGAGGCCGTGCTGCGCAACCGCGCCCACGTCGCGGCCGCCGGCATCATCATCACGGATGACCGGCGTGCGAAGGCCCTGTTCGGGCCGGCCTACCAGCACATCGACCAGTACGTGGTCTATCGGCTCGGGGATCCCTTGCCCGCCTCGCCCGCGGACCTCGCGGGCCGGCGCATCGTCGTCATGCGCAATTCGACCCACGCCGCAAGCCTGGCCCGCCTGGCGCAGGACTGGCCGGGCCTGTCCTGGACCGAGGTGGACGGACAGGACCAGCTCGAGCTGCTGGAACAGGTCGCGGCCGGCAAGGCCGACCTCACCGTCGCGGACTCCACCGAATTCACCCTGGCCCGGCACTTCCACCCTGAATTGCGGCCGGCCTTCAAGTTTGCCGAGGCCGAAGAGATCGCGTGGGCGCTGGCCCCGCGCAGCGACGACCTGCTGCCGCAGGTCAAGCGTTACTTCACGGAGATGGAATCGATCGGCCGGCTGGCCGAGATCCTCGAGCGCAACCGGCGCTCGCTGGTCCGTTTCGACCGCGTGGATGCGGCACATTTCGTCAACGGGGTGCGCGAGCGCCTGCCGCGATACCAGGACTGGTTCCGCGAGGCCGCTGCCGAGACCGGCATCGACTGGCGGCTGCTGGCGGCGATGGGATACCAGGAATCGCGCTGGGAACCCGATGCGGTATCGCCCACGGGCGTGCGCGGCCTGATGATGTTGACGGCCGAAACGGCGCAGCGGGTCGGCGTCAGCGACCGCACCGACCCGCGCGACAGCATCCTGGGCGGTGCGCGCTACCTGAAGCTGATCAAGGCCACGATCCCCGAGCGCATCGTCGAGCCCGATCGCACCTGGCTGGCGCTCGCCGCCTACAACGTCGGGTTCGGCCACCTGGAGGACGCCCGCGTGCTGGCGCAGCGGCGCGGGCTCGATCCCGACCGCTGGGACGCTGTGCGCGAGACGCTGCCGCTGCTCGCCCAGGAGCGGTGGTACACGCAGACGCGGCGCGGCTATGCGCGCGGCTGGGAGCCGGTCGGCTTCGTGCGCAACGTGCAGACCTACGCGGAACTGCTCAAGTGGATGGTCGCGGAGGACGCGCCGTCAGCGCCGGCCGGCGAAGAAGCCCCGCAGTAGCGCCCCGCACTCCTCCGACAGCACGCCGCCGTAGGCATCGACCCGGTGATTGAGCTCCGGCGCCGTCACGAGATTGAAGGCGCTGCCAGCCGCGCCCTGCCGCGGATCCCAGGCGCCGAACACCAGCCGCGCGATGCGCGCGTGCGCGATCGCGGCGGCGCACATCGGGCAGGGTTCCAGCGTCACGTACAGCGTCGCGCCGCCGAGGCGGTAATCGCCCGCGGTCTGCGCTGCGGCCCGCAGCGCCAGGATCTCGGCATGGGCAGTCGGGTCCCTGAGCGCCACTGGCCGGTTCCAGCCCTCGCCCAGCAGCTCGCCGTCGCGCACGACGACCGCCCCGACCGGAACTTCGCCCTCCGCACCGGCGCGCTCCGCGCGCGCCAATGCCTGCCGCATCCACTCCGCGTCCGTCTTCACGCCCCCTTCCCCCGCAGCGCCCGGAAGCGTGCCAGCGTACGCTTTCGGGCCTCGTCGTGGTTCACGATCGGCCCTGGATAGTCGCGCCCGATGACGCAGCCCGCCGCCCGCTGTTCCGCCGGCTTCAATTCCCACGGCGCGTGCACCCGCGCCGCCGGCACGCGCGCGAGTTCCGGCAGCCAGCGGCGGATGTATTCGCCGTCAGGGTCGAAGCGCCGCGACTGCGCGACCGGATTGAATATGCGGAACCAGGGCTGCGCATCGCAACCGGTGCCGGCCGACCACTGCCAGCCGCCATTGTTCGCAGCGAGGTCATGATCGAGCAGATGCGCAGCGAACCAGCGTTCGCCGCGCCGCCAGTCCAGGCCGAGGTCCTTGGTCAGGAACGAGGCAGTGACCATGCGCAGGCGATTGTGCATGGTCCCGTGGGCCGCGAGCTCGCGCATCGCCGCGTCCACCAGCGGATAGCCGGTACGGCCTTCGCACCAGGCCGCCCAGCCGGCCTCGTCGTCCTCCCATTCCAGCGCGTCGTACTCGCGCTTGAAACAATGGTCCACGACGTCGGGCCGCGCAGCAAGGACGGCGAAATAGAACTCGCGCCAGACGAGCTCCGACAGCCAGGTCCGCGCGCCTTCGCTGCGTCCGGACGCCGCATGGCGCACCAGTTCCCGGATCGACACGGTACCGAAGCGCAGGTGCGCCGACAGGAGCGAAGTCGCTGCCAGCGCCGGGAAGTCGCGTCCGGCGGCATACGAGGCCAGACGCTTGCGGAAGGCTTGCCACAGGCGCACGCCGCCGGACATGCCGGCGGGCAGCGACAGCCTGGCGCGCCGGAAGCCGATCGCGTCCAGAGACGGCATCGTTCCCCTGGCCCGCGCCAGGCGGCCGGCGTCCTTGCCCGCCGTGCAGGCAGCGTAATCCCGCGGCTCGAGCTTCGCGAGCCACGCGCGACGGTACGGAGTGAAGACATTGAAAGCATTGCCCGCCTTCGTGCGCACCTCGTCCAGCTCGAAAATCACCTGGTCCTTGCAGTCCCGGTACAGGATGCCGTCGGACTGCAGCGCCTCCGCGACCGCCCGGTCGCGCGCGATCGCCTGCGGTTCATAGTCGCGGTTCGCATACACAGCCGCCACGCCCAGATTGCGCGCCAGGCGCGGAATTTCCTCGCGCGCGCATCCGTGCACGACGTGCAGGCCGCCGCCGTCCGCTGCCAGCGCTCGCCTGAGTTCGGCGACGCAGTCCCAGAGGAAAGTCACGCGGCGGTCATCGCGGGAGCCGAGCGCGTCCAGGATCTCGGTGTCGAACACGAAGACGCAATGCACTGCGCCATGCGCGGCCCGCGCCGCCATCAGCGCCCGGTTGTCGTGATTGCGCAGGTCGCGACGGAACCAGACAAGCCCTGTGTCCAAGTTGTCACCCGTTGTATAAGATTTATAAGATAATGTATAAGATTATATTGCGCTAAATGTGCAGTTTGTATAATATCTGTTCATCTTTTTGCACAACTGGTTGACCGATGTCGAGCCCCAAGAATGCGACGCTGCCGATCCGCAAGATGGCCGCCCTGACCGGCGTCAATGCGGTCACCCTGCGAGCCTGGGAGCGACGCTACGGCCTGATCCGGCCTGCACGCACGCCCAAGGGCCACCGCCTCTATTCTCCCGACCAGGTGGAGCGCATCCGCCGCGTCGTGGCATTGGTGGAGCGCGGCGTACCGATCGGCCGCGTTCAGGACCTCCTGGACGCCGAGCCCGCGCCCGAACTGCCTGCAGCAGCCGGCCGCTGGCGCGAAGATCTCGAGCGCATGGCCACGGCCATTGCGCGCTTCGACGAGCGCGAGCTCGACCGCATCTACGACGAGGCGCTGTCCATTTACCCGGTGGAGCAGGTCACCCGCCTGCTCCTGCTGCCGCTCCTGGCTCACCTCGGCGACCGCTGGCGCAGCCTGCCGGGCGCTATCGCCGAAGAGCATTTCTTCGCCATGTACCTGCGCAGCAAGCTCGGCGCGCGGCTGCAGCACCGCATGCGTTACGGCAACGGGCCGCGGTTGCTCGCGGCTTGCGCGCCCGGTGAGCAGCACGAGATCGGGCTGCTGCTGTTCGCGCTCGAGGCCCACGCTGCCGGCATGCGCACAATACTGCTGGGCGCCGATACGCCGCTCCGCGACATTGCGATTGCGGCGCGGCGCGGCGAGGCCGATGCCGTCATCGTCTCATCCTCGATCGAACCGCCTGCGGAATTCTTCGGCGATGACCTGACGCAACTGGTGCACGAGGCGCGCGTGCCGGTCTTTGTCGGCGGCACTACGGCCGAACGGCACGGCCGCGAGATCGCGTCTGCCGGCGCCATCCCGGTCGGCGCCGAACTCGAGCCTGGCGTGCGGTTGATCGCAACCCGGCTGGCCGGGAAGGCACGGCCATGAGTGCCGTTGCCAAAGTGGCGCTCGGCTGGGTCGAGCAGGGCCTGGTGCCGGACGCGGTGATCCGCGCCGGCATCCGCAGGCTCTGCGAACGCCGCCTGGCCGAGACGGCGGCAGACGACTGCGAGCAAGCGGCCGCCGCCGCCGGGCGGTTCGTGCGTGCGATGGACGAATCCCCCGTGGCCCTGCTGCCCGAACTCGCCAACGAGCAGCACTACGAGGTTCCGGCGGATTTCTTCGGGCTGGTCCTGGGGCCGCGGCGCAAGTACAGCTGCGCGTGGTGGCCGGCGGGCACCGCCGGCCTCGCGGCGGCCGAGGACGCGGCGCTCGCGGCGACCTGCGAGCGTGCGGGACTCGCCGACGGCCAGAACGTCCTGGAGCTCGGCTGCGGCTGGGGCTCGCTGACGCTGTGGATGGCCGAGCACTATCCCGGCAGCCGCATCACGGCGGTCTCGAACTCCCGTTCGCAGCGCGCCTGGATCGAGTCCGAGGCTGCGCGCCGGCGGCTGGGCAACGTCAGCGTGATCACCGCGGACATGAACGACTTCGATGCGGGCGCACGCTTCGACCGCATCGTCTCCGTCGAGATGTTCGAGCACATGCGCAACTGGCGCCGGATGTTCTCGCGCGTGCACGGCTGGCTCGAGCCGGGCGGGCGCTTCTTCATGCACGTTTTCTGCCACCGCGCGACGCCCTATCTCTTCGAGGACCGCGGGCCGATGGACTGGATGGGACGGCATTTCTTCTCCGGCGGAATGATGCCGTCCGACGATCTCGCACTGCATTTCCAGGAGCGGCTGGCGCTGCTCGCGCGCTGGCGCTGGGACGGCCGTCACTACGAGCGCACGGCCAACGCCTGGCTCGCCAACCTGGATGCCAGGCGCGATCAGGCGCTGCCGGTGCTGGCGCGGACCTACGGCGAGGCCCAGGCGGAGCAGTGGCTGCAGCGCTGGCGCATCTTCTTCATGGCCTGCGCCGAACTGTTCGGCTA
>CAYXUJ010000059.1:0-14889 GCA_964468395.1 uncultured Steroidobacteraceae bacterium | reverse complement strand
CAGGTCGAGCGGGTCAAGGCGACGCTGTCGCAGGCGGAAGCGGAAGCGAAGGCCATCCAGACCGGCGAGCCGGAAGCCAAGGTCGCCACGGCCTACTTCACGCTGAAGAACTACGCCAAGGCGTCCGAGGCCGCGAAGCGCGGCGTCGACAAGGGCAAGCTGCGCCGTCCCGACGACCTCAACATGCTGCTCGGCATCTCCCTGGTCGAGAGCAAGAAGGCAGCCGAGGCGAAGAACGCGTTCAAGGCCGCTGCGGCCGCCAACGCCAAGATCCGCGGCGTCGCCGACCTCTGGACGACCGTCGCGACCTGACCGTCCGCCCGACGATTGCACAACCGGGCCGCGGCGAGAAATCGCCGCGGCCTTTTTGCGGTTACAATCCGGCGCAATGACCACGGCCCGGAACATCGGCATCGTCGAGGTCGGCCCGCGCGACGGCCTGCAGAACGAGCCCGCCCCGGTCACGACCGCGGCCAAGCTGGAATTCATCCGGCGCGCCGTGGACGCCGGCATCCGCCGCATCGAGGTCGCGAGCTTCGTCAATCCGAAACGCGTGCCGCAGATGGCCGACGCCGAGGCCATCCTGCAGGGGCTGCCGCGCCGCGACGGCGTGCGCTACATCGGGCTGGTGCTGAACCGCGCCGGTTTCGACCGCGCCGCGGCCGCCGGCTGCGACGAGGTCGGCATGGTCGTGTTCACGACCGACACCTTCAACCGCCGCAACCAGGGCGTCGCCAGCGCCGACTCGATCGCGACCTGGCGCGCGATCGCTGCCGCGGCCCAGGCCGCCGGCATCCGCGCACAGGTCACCATCTCGGCCGCCTTCGGTTGCCCGTTCGAGGGCGAGGTCGCGCCGGCGCGCGTGCTCGAGATCGCGCGCGAGCTGGCGGACGGCAGCCCCGTCGAGATCGCGATCGCCGACACCATCGGCGTCGCCGCACCCGGCCAGGTGGCCGACGTTTTCGCGCAGGTCGCGGCCGCGCTGCCGGGCTTGCCGCTGCGCGGCCACTTCCACAACACGCGCAATACCGGGCTCGCGAATGCCTACGCCGCGATCACGACCGGCGCGCAGGCCCTCGATGCGAGCCTCGGCGGCATCGGCGGCTGCCCGTTCGCGCCGGCGGCGACCGGCAACATCCCGACCGAGGACCTCGTCTACATGCTCGGCCGCATGGGCATCGAGACGGGCGTGGACCTCGACCGCGCGATCGCGACGGCCCGCTGGCTCGAGGGCCAGGTCGGCCACGCCGTCCCGGGCATGCTGGTCAAGGCGGGCACTTTTCCAGGCGGCGCGCGGGTGGCCGCGCGCCCCGCAAACCGAGACGGATTCACCGGAGGACAGACAGCATGACGATCAAGGCAGGCGACAGGATCCCGGATGGCAAGCTCAAGCTGATGGGCAAGGACGGGCCGATGAACGTGACGGCCGCGGAACTGCTGGGCAAGGGGCGGGTGGTGCTGTTCTCGGTGCCGGGCGCATTCACGCCGACCTGCGACGCCAAGCACCTGCCGGGCTTCATCGAGCAGGCCGCGGCATTGAAAGGCAAGGGCGTCGCCAAGGTCGTGTGCCTCGCGGTCAATGACGTGTTCGTCATGAATGCCTGGGGCAAGTCGGCGGGCGCCGGCGAGGCGGTGGTCATGGCGGCCGAC
Organism: uncultured Steroidobacteraceae bacterium; assembly: GCA_964468395.1. GTDB lineage: Bacteria > Pseudomonadota > Gammaproteobacteria > Steroidobacterales > Steroidobacteraceae > SCUD01. The sequence goes on along the minus strand of CAYXUJ010000059.1, from coordinate 13,239 downwards.
GGCAACGGCGACTACACGCGCGCGCTGGGCCTCGAGCTCGACGCCCGCGGCTTCGGCCTCGGCATGCGCGGCCAGCGCTTCGCGCTGGTGATCGAGGACGGCGTCGTGAAGCAGGTCCACGTCGAGGCGCCGGGCGAGTTCAAGGTGTCGAGCGCCGAGCACATCCTCGGACAGCTGCGATGAGCTTCTATCCGGTTTCGTTTGCCTATGCGGCGCTGCTCGGCCTGCTGCTGATCGCGCTGTCGGTCAACGTCGTGCGCGCGCGCCGGCGCTACCGCGTGCGCCTCGGCGTCGGCGGCGAGGAGGGCATGGAGCAGGCCGTGCGCGTCCAGGCCAACTTCTCCGAGTACGTGCCGCTCGCGGTCGTGCTGCTGATCGCCGCGGAAGTGACCGGCCTGCCGCCGAAGGCCGTGCACGTCGCCGGTCTGGTGCTGCTGGCCAGCCGCGTGCTGCATGCCTGGGGGCTCGCGCACAGCGCCGGCAGGACGTTCGGGCGCTTCTACGGGACGGCCGGCACCTGGCTGGTCGTGATCGCGCTGTCGCTGTGGGTCCTGTACGCGTCTACAGGGCTTTCTCGATTTCCGGGATGATGCTGAACAGGTCGCCGACCAGCCCGTAGTCGGCGATCTCGAAGATCGGCGCCTCCGCGTCCTTGTTGATCGCGACGATGGTGCGCGCGTCCTTGATGCCGGTCAGGTGCTGGATCGCGCCGCTGATGCCGATCGCGACATAGAGCTCGGGCGCGATGATCTTGCCGGTCTGGCCGACCTGCAGCTCGTTCGGAGCATAGCCGGCGTCCACTGCGGCGCGGGACGCGCCGATGGCGGCGCCGATGCGGTCGGCCAGCCCCTGGATCAGGGCAAAATTCTCCTTGCTGGCCAGCGCGCGGCCGCCCGATACGACGCGGGCGGCGGTCTGCAAGTCGGGACGGTCGCCCTTGGCGCCGGACACCGACACGAACCGGGTGTGCGAGGGCAGGGCGACGTCGAGCGCCGGCTTCTCGACCGGCGCCGGCTTGCCGGCGCCCGCCGCCGCGAACGATGCCACCCGCACCGTCGCGACCACCGGCTGCCCGGCCGGGACCTCGACGGTCGCAATCGCATTGCCTGCGTAGACCGGCCGGCGGAAGCGCGTCGCGGACTCGGCTGCCATGACGTCGCTGACCTGCGGCGCGCCGAGCAGCGCGGCCACGCGCGGCATCAGGTCCTTGCCGAAGGTCGTGGACGGGCCGAGCACGTGGCTGTGATCTTTGGCGAGCGCCGCCACCTGCGGCGCCAGCACCGCGGCGAGGGCCGGCTCGCTGGCGGGATTCTGCACCAGCAGCACGCGTGCGACGCCGTCGATCGCGGCGGCCGCCGCGGCGACCTCGGTGCCGTCCGCCGCGAACACGGCGACGCTGACGTCGGCGTCGGGAATCGACGTCGCGCAGCTGACGCACTTGGCGACCGAGGCATTGAGCTTGCCGTCATGGTGTTCGGCGACGATCAGGATCCGGTTCATCAGAGCAGCCCCTTCTGTTTCAGGGCCGCGACCAGCTCGGCGGCATCCTTGACCATCACGCCTTTCTGGCGCTGCGGCGGCGGCTCGAACTTCAGGACCTTGACGGCCGGCCCCGGTTTCACGTCGAGGGTCGCAAGTTCGACCACGTCGAGCGGCTTCTTCTTGGCCTTCATGATGTCGGGCAGCTTGATGTAGCGCGGCTCGTTGAGCCGTAGGTCGGTGGTGACGACGGCCGGCAGGTCGACCTCGATCGTCTCGAGCCCGGCATCGACCTCGCGCGTGACGCGGGCGGTGTCGCCGTCGAGCTCGACCTTCGACGCAAAGGTCGCCTGCGGGCGGTCCCAGAGGGCTGCGAGCATCTGCCCCGTCTGGCCGCTGTCGTCGTCGATGGCCTGCTTGCCGAGGATCACCAGCCGCGGCGTCTCGCGCTCGATGAAGGCGTGCAGGATGCGGGCGACCGCCAGCGGGGCGACTGCCGCCTCCGTCTTGACCAGGATCGCCCGGTCGGCGCCCATCGCCAGCGCATTGCGCAGCTGCTGCTGCACCTCGTCGGGCCCGACGCTCAGCGCGACGACCTCGTCGGCCTCGCCGCGCTCGCGGATCCGCAGCGCTTCCTCGAGCGCGATCTCGTCGAACGGGTTGATGCTCATCTTCACGCCGTCGGTCACCACGCCCGAGCCGTCCGGGCGTACCCGCACCCGCACGTTGTAGTCGATGACCCGCTTGATGCCGACCAGGATCCTGCGCATTCCGTCGTCTCCGCTGGCTCGCGCTGCATCCTATCGGATGTCACGCGTGATGCGCTAACATCACATGCACAATCAATTGCTTGGGCAGCGTTATTATAGTGACTTCGCATCGCGCCGCCGGGCCTGCCGCGCAAATGACTTGCAGACGGGCCCGTACCGGACTAGTTTCCGGCCACATTGCCGGTCATGAGCGCCATGAGGGTACCGCCCCGCAGGACAACGAGAACAGGCAGGCGGGGTACGAGGGGAGCATCCGCATGACGCGCGATGCGCGCGGATGCAGCATCAGGGCGGCTTCGCTGAAGCCGCTTCTTTTTTTGGCCAGCGGCACCGGCGCGCGATGAGGGCCCTGGCATTCGTCGCCAGGCGATTGCTCGGCGCCATTCCGACGATGGCGGCGATCATCGCGCTCTCGTTCCTGCTGACGCGGCTGGCGCCCGGCGGGCCGTTCGACGAGGAACAGGCGTTGCCGCCGGAGATCCGCGCCAATCTCGAGGCGGCCTACGGCCTGGATCAGCCGATCCCGGTGCAGTTCGGCCGCTACCTGGCCGGGCTGCTGCGCGGCGATTTCGGGCCGTCCTTCAAGTTCCGTGACTTCACGGTCGGCGAGCTGATCGCCGACGGCCTGCCCGTGAGCCTGACGATCGGCATCGCGGCGCTCGCGCTCGCGCTGGCCCTGGGCGTGCCGGCCGGCGCCTGGGCGGCGCTGTCGCGCGGCCGGCTGACCGACCGGCTGGTCATGGCCTGTGCGGTGGCCGGCATCTCGGTGCCGGTGTTCGTCATTGCGCCGCTGCTCGCGCTGGTGTTCGGCGTCTGGCTGCGCTGGCTGCCGGTGGCCGGCTGGACGCCGGGCCGGCTGTCCGATCTCGTGCTGCCGGTCCTGACGCTTGCCCTGCCGGCGATCGCCTACCTCGCGCGCATGACGCGCGGCAGCCTGCTGGAAGTGCTGCGCGCGCCCTGGGTCCGCGCGGCGCGCGCGCGCGGCCTGCCCGAGCGCGTCGTCGTGTTGCGTCATGCACTGCCGGCCGCCCTGCTGCCGGTCGTGAGCTACCTCGGCCCGGCGACGGCAGCGATCCTCGCAGGCTCGCTGGTGGTCGAGACGATCTTCGGACTCCCGGGCATGGGCCGACACCTGGTGCAGGGCGCGCTCAACCGCGACTACACGCTGGTGATGGGCATGGTGATCGTCTACGCAGCACTGATGATCGTCCTCAACCTGCTGGCGGACCTGGCGCTCGCCTGGCTCGATCCGCGGATCCGGCGGGAGCGGCGCGCGTGAGCGGCGGCCTGTGGCGCGACGCGCTGGCGCAGCTGCGGACCGACCGCCTCGCGCTCGCGAGCCTGACGGTGCTGGCGCTGCTCGGCGCTGCCGCCGTTGCCGGGCCATGGCTGCTCGACTATCGCGAGGACGAGATCGACTGGTCGAACATGGCCGCGGCGCCGTTCGCCGCGGACGGGCACTGGCTCGGCACCGACCGGCTGGGCCGCGACCTGCTGGTCCGGACCCTGTTCGGCCTGCGCGTGTCCCTGTCGATCGCGCTGGCCGCGACGCTCGTCAGCCTGGTGATCGGCGTCGGCTGGGGCGCGCTCGCCGGCTATCTGCGCGGCCGCGCCGACGCGCTGATGATGCGTTTCGTGGACGTGCTGTATTCGCTGCCGCAGGTGTTCTTCGTGATCATCCTGACGGTCGTCTTCGGCCGCGGCCCGCTCGCCCTGCTGGTCGCGATCGGCGCTTTCGGCTGGCTCACCATGGCGCGCATCGTGCGCGGCCAGGCTCTGGCCCTGCGCGAGCGCGAGTTCATCGAGGCGGCGGTCGTCGGCGGCGCCGGCACGCTCAGGATCGTCGGCCGCCACATCGTGCCGAACCTGCTGGGGCCCGTGATCGTCTACGCGACGCTGACCGTGCCGCAGGTGATCCTGGTCGAGAGTTTCCTGAGTTTCCTCGGCATCGGCATCCAGGAGCCGCTGGCGAGCCTCGGCAACCTGATCGCGGACGGCGCGGCCGAGATCGAGACGGCGCCGTGGATCCTTGCCGTGCCGTCGGGCTGCCTCGTGCTGCTGGTGTTCGGCTTCAATTTCCTGGGCGACGCGCTGCGCGACGCCCTTGACCCGCGGGACCGGTGATGGCGCTGCTCGAAGTCCAGGGGCTGGTCGTCGAGTTCTCCGGGCCGCGCTCCGTGCGCGCGGTGGATGGCATCGATCTCGCGGTCGGCCGGCAGGAGCGCGTCGCAATCGTCGGCGAGTCCGGGTCCGGCAAGAGCCAGCTGCTGCTCGCCTGCACCGGCCTGCTCGCCGCCAACGGCCGGGCCCGGGGCTCGGTCCGCTTCGACGGCCGCGAGCTGCTGGGCGCCGGCGATCCGGCTGCGACGGTGCGCGGGCGCGGCATCGGCTTCGTGTTCCAGGACGCGGCTGCCAGCCTGACGCCGCACCGGCGCATCGGCGAGCAGATGGCGGAGGCCGCGATTGCGGCGCATGGCATCGGCCGCCGGGAAGCGCTGGCGCGCGCGCAGCGGATGCTCGATCGCGTGCGCCTGCCGGACGCCGCGCGGCGGCTGGCGTCGTACCCGCACGAGTTGTCGGGCGGCATGCGCCAGCGGGTGGCGATCGCCGCGGCGCTGATGCCCGAGCCGCGGCTGCTGTTTGCCGACGAGCCGACGACTGCGCTCGACGTCACGGTGCAGGCCGACGTGATGGCGCTGCTCGCCGAGCTGTGCCGCGACCTCGGCATGGCGATGCTGCTGGTCACGCACGACATGGGCGTGGTCGCGGCGCTCGCGGACCGCATCGCCGTGATGTACGCAGGCCGCATCGTCGAGCAGGCCGATGCGGCGGCGTTCCTGGCCGGCCCGCGGCATCCGTACGGCGCGGCGCTGCTGGCGGCAGTGCCGACGCTCGCCGATGCGCCGGGCAGCGAGCTGCGCACGATTTCCGGCGCGCCGCCGGCGCCCGGCGCGTCGTTCCCGGGATGCCGCTTCGAGCCGCGCTGCCCGCGCGCGGCCGCGCGGTGCCGGGCCGAGGATCCGACGCTCGCGGCACGGGGACGAGGCGCGGTTGCCTGCCACTTCCCCCTGGACGAGGGCGCGCCGGCATGAGCGACCCGCTGGTACTGCAGGACGTGACCGTGCGCTTCCGGCAGCACGGCCGGCGCGCCGGCGTCCTGACGGCCGTGGACGGCGCGAGCTTCAGCGTCGGCGCACGCGAGATGCTGGGCCTGGTCGGCGAGTCCGGTTGCGGCAAGACGACGCTCGGGCGGGCGATCCTGCGCCTGGTGCCGCTGGCCGGCGGCGAGATCCGCTGGCGTGGCCGGCGCATCGACGGCCTGGGCCGGTCGTCGTTCCGCGCCCTGCGCCGCGAGCTGCAACTCGTGTTCCAGGATCCCGGCTCCTGCCTCGACCCGCGCATGACGATCGCCGAGAGCGTGGCGGAACCGCTGCGTTCGCTGCTGCCCGGGCTGGCCGCGACCGACCGCACCGAGCGCGTCGCGCGCCTGCTCGCGGAGGTCGGCCTCGGCGAGGCGATGGCGCAGCGCTACCCGCACCAGTTGAGCGGCGGCCAGCTGCAGCGGGCCGTGATCGCACGCGCGCTGATCGTCGATCCGTCGTTCGTCGTCTGCGACGAGCCGGTGAGCGCCCTCGACGTGTCGGTCCAGGGCCAGATCATCAACCTGCTGGCACGCATCCGGCGCGAGCGCGGCCTCGCGAGCCTGTTCATCAGCCACAACCTCGCGGTCGTCGTGCGCCTGTGCGAGCGGGTGATGGTGATGTTCCGTGGCCGCATCGTCGAGTCGGCGCCGCGCACGGCGCTGGTCGGCGCGCCGCTGCACCCCTATACGCGCGAGCTGCTCGACGCCGTGCCGGTGATCGATGCCGGCGCGCGTGACCGCGTACTCGCGCGGCCGGTTCGTGCCCTGCAAGACACGGCCGACGGCGCCGGCTGCGCTTTCGCGGGCCGCTGCCCGCACGCACAGGCGCGCTGCCGCTCGGAAGCGCCGCCGCTGCAGCCGGCCGCGGGCGGCCGCCTGGTCGCCTGCCACCGCGCGGGCGAATGGCCCGGCGGGCTGCCGGCGTCGGTCGGCCGCTGAATCGCGGGATCATCCCCTGAGCCACACGCCTGCCTATGCTGCGGCCTGGCATGGAGGGGAGACCCGGACTTGAGTTCCAACGCGCGCGCCATCGCTCACCTCGGCTCCGGCGGCCTGCTGCTCACGCCGGACCTGCGACTCGCGCGCATCTTCCGCCGCCTGCACGACCGGGCGCAGATCGCGGCCGGGCGCGACGTCTGGCCGACGGCACAGGTGTTGCCGCTCGACGCCTGGCTGGCCCAGCAATGGCGCGAAGCCGTCGCGCTCCAGAACCGCCTGCCGCAGCCGCTGCCGCCGATCGCATTGCGCTGGCTGTGGCAGCGCCAGGCGGCACGCGATGCCCCGGGGTTGCTCGACCCGGCGGACCTCGGCGCGCGGGCGCGGGCGAGCTGGCTGCGATTGCGTGCGCATGGCGGCGCCGTTGACGACATCGGCCGGTTTCCGCTGACCCGCGACCAGCAGGCGTTCGCGGGCTGGGCGCGATCCGCGGAACGTGAGCTGCAGGAGCGCGGCGGTTGCGATGCCGCCGACCTGGCGCGGTCGATGGTCGATGCGCGAGCCTTGCCGCAGGCTGGCCCGCCGCTGCTGCTGGCGGGTTTCCGGCGGCTGACGCCGGCGCAGGCGGCGCTGTTCGCCGCGCTCGCACAGGCCGGGTGGTCCGTGACCCGGCTCGAGCCGGACCCGGCCGGCGCCGCCGGCTGGCGCCATGCAGCGGCGGACCCCGACAGCGAACGCGCGGCGATGCTGGCGTGGATGCGCGAGCGCATCGCGGAACGGCCCGACGGGCTGCACGCCATGATCGTGCCGGATCTCGCCCGGCAGCGCGGCGTGATCGAGCGGATGCTGGAAGCCGCCTTGCAGCCGGAACTGGAATTGCCGGGTGCCGGCCGTCGCGAGCGCCACTTCGACATGGCCGGCGGCCCGCCATTGTCGGCGCAGCCGGTCGTGGCCTGTGCCCTCGATGCACTCGGGCTCGCACTCGGGGTGCGCGACTGGTCGGCGGTCAGCCGACTGCTGCGCAGCGACTGCCTGGCCGGCGCCCGCGCCGAGCGGGCGGCCCGCATCCGGCTCGAGCACGAACTGCGTGAAACGCCGGGCGCCGGCGCCTTGTCGCCCGGCGCGCTGCGCGCGCGCGCGCTGGCCGCGGATGCGCCACAGTTTGCCGGGCTGCTCGCGGCCGCCGTTGCTGCCGCCCACGGCCCGCCGCGGCGCGGTGCCGTGGCCTGGGCGGAGGGATTCGGCGCCTGCCTCGCAGCCTGGGGCTGGCCGGGCGAGCCGGCGCTCGACAGTGCGGCCTGGCAGGCAGCGAAGCACTTTCGCGCGCTGCTGGACGAGCTGGCGGCGCTGGCGGCGCTGGGGCCGGAACTTGCCGCGCTGCCCGCGCTCGACGAGTTGCGGCGCCTCGCGGCCCAGCCGTTCCAGCCGGAGGCCGGTGAGACCGGCGTGCTGGTGCTGGACGCATTCGAGGATCCCGGCCTGCGCTTCGACAGCCTGTGGGTAGCCGGGCTGACCGCGGCCGCCTGGCCGCGCCCGACAACCGTCGACCCGCTGCTGCCGATCGAAATCCAGCGACGGCTGAAGATGCCTGGCGTCACCGCGGAGGACTGCGTGGCCGAAGCGCGCGCCATCATCGGCTGCTGGCAGTCGCGCGCCGATGCGCTGGTGCTGTCCTGGCCGCGCCGCGAGAACGACACCGACGTGGACGGCACGCCGCTCCTGCCAGGCGGCATCGAGCCGCTGCCGCGGCCGGCGCCGCACGCCACGCGCGCGCGGCTGCACCTCGGCTCGGCATCGCTCGAATCGTTGACCGACGACTGTGCGCCTGCGCTGACCGGCGGCGCCGCGCGCGGTGGTGCCCGCGTGCTGGAATTGCAGTCGCAGTGCCCGTTCCGCGCATTTGCCGAGCTGCGGCTGCAGGCCCGGCCGCTCGAGGAACCCGCGGCCGGCATCGACCGGCGGCTGCGCGGCAGCGTGCTGCACCGCGCGCTGCAGGAATTCTGGGCCGCAACCGGCACGCAGCAGGCGCTGCTGCAGCTGGATGCGGACGCCTGCCGCGCAAGGGTCGAGGCCGCGATCGACCGGGCACTTGCCGCAACGCTGCCGCGCGACACCGGCGCGCGTTCGCTCGCGCTCGAGCGCGACTGGCAGCGGCGCGCAATCGACGCACTGCTGCAGCTCGAGCGGCAGCGGCCGGCATTCGCCGTGGTCGAGACCGAGCAGCCGCTCGAGGGGCGCATCGGCGGCCTCGACCTGCGCCTGCGGGTGGACCGGGTCGATCGGGTGGGCGACCGGCACGTGGTCATCGACTACAAGAGCGGCGCGGTCAGGGCCGCGCCCTGGCGCGGCGCGCGCATGCATGCGCCGCAGCTGCCGCTGTACGCCGTGCTGCTGCGCGAGCGTCCGGCGGCGATCGCCATCGCCGAGCTGGCGGCCGACCGCGCCGGATTCGTCGGAGTCGGCGACGGCCCGGGCCTTATCGACGGCCTGCAGCCTGCCGAGGAATTCGAACTGACCGAGGAGCGCGAGCGCGGATTCGACTGGGCCCGCATCACCGGCCACTGGTACGCCTGGCTCGAGCGGCTGGCGCGCGACCATGCGGCCGGCAAGGCCGATGTCGATCCGAAGCTTGCGGCGGACACCTGCCGCCACTGTCACCTCGGCGCGCTGTGCCGGGTCGCGCCGGCCGATGCCGAAGCCGATGACGGCCAGGAGGACGGCGATGAGGCCTGATGCCGCGCATGCGGACCGGGAACTGCGCGCGCGCGCGGTCGATCCGGCGCGCTCGTTCATCGTCCAGGCACCCGCCGGCTCCGGCAAGACCAGCCTGCTCACGCTCCGGTTCCTGCGGTTGCTCGCCGCCGTGGACTGCCCGGAACAGATCGTCGCGATCACGTTCACGCGCAAGGCGGCGGCCGAGATGCGCCACCGGATCCTGGCGGCGCTCGCGGCGGCGGCCACGGCGCCGCGCGCGGATGCGCAGCCGCATGAACTCGAATTGCACCGCCATGCGCGCGCGGCGCTCGATCGCAGCCGCCAGCTCGGCTGGGGCATCGAGCACAACCCGGCGCGCCTGCACGTGCAGACCATCGACGGCCTCAATCACTGGCTCGCGCGGCGCCTGCCGCTGGCGGCGCGCATCGGGCTGTCGGCGACGCTGATCGACGATGCCCGCCCGCTGTTCGGGGAGGCGGCGCGCCGCACGGTGGCGAGGCTGGACGGCGACGGCCCCGACGCGGCGGGGCTCGAGCGCCTCGCGCGGGCCCTGAATCACGAGCCGCGGGTCCTCGCGCGGCTGCTCGAGGAAATGCTGGGTTCGCGCGAACTATGGCTGCCGAAACTGATGGCATCGGGCGACGGCGCGCCGCTGCGCGCCGCAATCGATCGCCTGCTGCGGTCGGCGCTGGAGGCGGAACTGGGCCGCGCGCGGGGAGTCCTGGCGGCAGCGTCGGTGGCGGATTTGTTCCCGCTCGTCCGCGACGCCGCTGCCGCAGGCGGTGGGGACGGCCCGCTGGCGCCGGTTGCCGGCCTCGGCGAGTGGCCGCCGGCTGCGGCGACCGCGGTGCCGCAATGGCGGGCGCTGGCGGATCTGCTGCTGAAGGCCGCGCCGAGCGCGGAACTGCGCAAGACCGTCGACCGGCGCCAGGGTTTCCTGGCCGCGGGCGAGGGCAGCGGCTGGGCGGCGCGCAAGTCGCGCATGAAGGAGCTGCTGGGCGACCTTGCTGCGCATGAGGGCGCCGCCGCGGCGCTCGCACGCCTGCGCTGCCTGCCGCCGCCGGCGCTCACGGAAGCGCAGTGGGAAAGCGTGGACGCGCTCTGCAGCGTGCTGCCGCTGGCCGTGGCCGAGTTGCTGGCCTTGTTCGCGGAGCGCAACAGCCTCGATCATGCCGCGGTCGCAGCCGCCGCGCGCGCGGCGCTCGGCGATGAGTCCGCGCCGACCGAGCTCGCCCTTGCGCTCGATTACCGCGTGCGCCACCTGCTGGTCGACGAGTTCCAGGACACGTCGCCGTCGCAGCAGCGGTTGCTCGAGCTGCTGGTCGCGGGCTGGCAGCCTGCCGAAGGCCGGACCCTGTTCCTGGTGGGCGACCCGATGCAGTCGATCTACGGGTTCCGCGAGGCGGACGTGACCCTGTTCCTGCAGGCACAGGGTGAAGGCATCGGCGGCGTGCCGCTGGCGGTGGAGCGCCTGGGCCAGAATTTCCGTTCCTGCGGGGCGATCGTCGCCTGGCTCAATCGCACGTTCGCTGCGCTGCTGCCGGCCGAGGACGACTTCGAGCGCGGCGCGGTCCGTTATTCCGCCGCCGCCGCCGTGAACCCGGATGGCGCCGGCGACGGGGTCTTCGTCCACCCGCTGTTCGATGCCGACGCGCGCGCGATGGGCGCGCAGGCTGCGTCCATTGCCGCCCGGGCGCTGCAGGGCGCCGGCTCCGCGCAACCCTCGATCGCGGTGCTGGTGCGCGGACGCGCGTCGCTGCCGCCGCTGCTCGCGGCATTGCGCGAGGCGGGCGTCGACTACCGCGGCGTCGAGCTGGAATCATTGCTCGACCGTCCCGCGATCCGCGACCTGGTGGCGCTGGCCAAGGCCCTGCTGCATGCCGGCGACCGCACGGCCTGGCTGGCCGTGTTGCGCGCGCCGTGGTGCGGCCTGACGCTCGCGGACCTGCTGGCGCTCTGCGGCGACGACGCGGACGCGCCGGTGCCGCTGCTGTGGACGGATGCCGGCCGGTGCCGGCGCCTGTCCGCGGATGGCGCGGCACGCCTGGCGCGCGCCAGCGCCTGCCTCGACGCGGCGCTGGCCGACCGCGGCCGGCGCACGCTCGGCAGCTGGGTCCAGTCGGCCTGGCTGGCGCTCTCCGGGCCGGCTACCCTCGGCGACCCGTCGGATCTCGCCAATGCGGAACTGCTGTTTGCGGCACTCGACCAGCTCGAGCTGGAACTGGGCTGCGCGCCGGAGGCCGCGGCGATCGATGCCGCGGTCGACGGCGTCATGGCGTCGCCCATCGGCAGCGAGACCGCTGCCGTGCAGGTCATGACGATTCACCGGGCCAAGGGGCTCGAGTTCGACGTGGTGATCGTGCCCGACCTGCAACGCGGCGTGCGCGGCCGCGAGCGCCCCCTGCTGTACTGGACGCAGGTCGCCACCGCTCCCGGTGACCGCGGCATCGTGCTGGCGAGCCGCGCCGGCGCCGACGCGGGCGCTGACCGCGATCCACTCGAGCAATGGATGCGGCGTCTCGCGGCGGATCGCGAGGCGCTGGAACTCGGCCGTCTCGCTTACGTCGCCGCGACGCGGGCGCGCCGGCAGCTGCACCTGGTCGGTTCTGCCCGCGTCCGCTGGCAGGATGAGGGGCCGCGCCTGCGCGGGCCGGGCGCCGCCACGCTTCTCGGCTTTCTCTGGCCCGTCCTGCAGCCTGAGTTCGAGCGCGCCCTGGCGGCTCGCACGCCGGGTGTCGTGCAGCCCGTTGCCGCTGGGCGCCGCCGGCTGGCGGCTCCGCCGCTGCTGCGCCTGCCGCTCGGGTTCGAGCCGCCGTCGCCGACGGCGCCTGCCAGGCCGCCCGGCCTGCGCATTGCCGGCGAGCCGGAAGGATCGATTCGCCCGGAGTTCGACTGGGCCGGCGCGATTGCCAAGGCGGTCGGCCAGGTCGTGCACCTCGAACTGCACCGGCTGGCGCGCGCCGGACGGTCGCCGCAGGAAATGGCGCCGGATCCCGCGGGCTGGGCGCGGTCGCTGGGCGAGTTCGGCATCGACGAGGCGCACCGGCAGGTGGCGCTGGAGCGGGTCCAGCGCGCACTGGGCATGGTTGCAAAGAGTGCCATGGCGCGGCGACTGCTCGATCCCGCGGCGCACGAAGGCAGCAGCGAGCTCGCCCTGACGGCCGTCGTGGACGGCGTCGTGCAGAGCCTGCGGATCGACCGCAGCTTCGTCGACGACGGGGGCGTGCGCTGGATCGTGGACTGGAAAACCAGCGCGCACGAAGGCGGCGATCGCGAAGCATTCCTCGACAATGAACTGGCGCGGTACGCGCCGCAGCTGCGCCGCTATGCCGAGGTCATGGCACGGATCGACCGCCGGCCGCAGAAAGTCGGGCTCTACTTCCCGCTGCTCGACGCCTGGCGCGAGCTCTAGGGAAGGGGACGCACCCTTTCAAAGGGGTGCGTCCCCTTATCAAAGGGTGCCTTCGACGGTGAACGGCCGGCGGCCGAGGTCGTCTGGTGGGCCGAGGAAGGCGAGGGTGTCGAAGATCGCCGGTCCGGCGCCGGGGCCGGGCGCCACTTCGCCGCTCATGAGATAGCTGCCGTCGCGCTCGAGCTCGATTGCGCCGCGCACCCGCAAGGGTCCGCCGAGGTCGCGCAGGCGGCCGGAAAGCGTATCGGTCCCGACCGCGCCTTCGCCGACCACCAGCTCGAAATCGCCGAGCAGGGCGCCGCCGGGACCGGGCGCTTTCAGCCCGCGCACGATCAGCGTGCCGCTGGCGTTGTCGGGGCGGCCATCGACGATGCGCAACTCCTGGATATCGAGATCGAGCTCGCCGGTCCACCCGGCTGGCGTGGCGATGCCCTCGAAAGCGCTGATCGGCAGGCGCCCGCGGATGTCCTGCCCGACGACCTGCCCATCGAGGCCGCCGGACAGGTTGCCGGTGACGTCGCCGCCTGCCGGGCGCAAGGTCACGCGGCACGACCACTCGGCGAGCAACAGCCGCCATGGCCGGCAGAACCAGTCGAGCGCGCCGAGGGCGCGGCCCGTGACCTGCAGGCTGGAGGCGCGCCCGGACCAGATCGTGCCGCCGACGCCGGTCATCGCGACGCCGGCCGGAAGGCGGTCCGTGAGCTGGCGCGCCGGCACCATGGCGACCAGGAAGACGAGGAATGCGGCCGTGCCAGCCGCGACCAGTTTTGCGCGCCGCGACATCC
>CAYXUJ010000058.1:0-15123 GCA_964468395.1 uncultured Steroidobacteraceae bacterium | reverse complement strand
TCGATCGACAGCATCGTGTGCGTGACGCCGAGGCGGGCGAGCGTGCCGCGGATGAGCGCGAGGCTCGGCCCGTAGGTCTCGACGAAGCAGAGAATGTGGTCGCCGGCGCGCAGCTGCGAGATCAGGCAGGTGGCGATCGCCGCCGCGCCGGAACCGAGCGCCACGCAGTCGTCGCGCTGCTGCAACTCGGCCAGCAGTTTCTCCAGCTGCCGCGTGGTCGGGTTGGCGCGGCGCGTGTAGAAATAGCCGTCGCGCTCGCCGCGATTGAAGCGCAGCGCTTCCTCGAGGCTGTCGAACGCGAACTTGACGGACTGGTGCACCGGCGCGACCAGCGGCCGGTTGTCCGGCGGCAGCGGCGCCGCCGGCGGATGATTGACGCGCGTGCGGCCCTTCATCGCCTCGCCGCCGCGCGCGCCGTCAGACCCGCGTGGTCCAGCCGGCGGGCGTCGGCACCTCGCCCATTTGCATCGCGATCAGGGCGGCGCGCAGCCGCTTCGAGTTCGGCCCGACGTCGCCGCTGCCGACCCGGTACTCGCGCCCGCCGGCGCGCACCAGGGTGCCGACGCCGGACAGCACCGCGGCCGTGCCGCACAGCGCCGCCTCGCCGTCTTTCACCCAGTCGAGCATCTCGTCCACGGTGAAGACCCGCTCCTCGACCTGGTAGCCCATTTCCGGCGCAATCGTCAGCAGCGAGTCGCGCGTGACGCCGTGCAGGAAGGTCGTGTCGAGGCTGCGCGTCAGGATCCGGCCGTCGCGGATCAGCAGGAAGTTGGCGGCGCCCGTCTCCTGGACCTGGCCGCCCGGGCAGAACACGACCTGGTCGGCCTGGTGCTGCTGGCGCGCGGCCATCGTCGGCCCGAGCGCCGCGGCATAGTTGCCGCCGGTCTTGATCATCCCCATCAGCGAGGCCGTGCGCGTCGCCTGCTCCTCGACGTAGATGCGCAGCGCCTTCGGCCCCTTGGCGAAATAGTCCCAGACCGGGCTCGCCAGCACGATCAGCATCGCCTCGGTCGCGGGCGAGGTCGCGCCGCCGATCGAGGCGCCGGTGCCGAACAACATCGGCCGCAGGTACAGGGCGCCGGGCGCCTCCGGCACCTCGTCGCGCACGCGGTCCACGACCTGCGTGACCATGGCCGCCAGCTGCGCGGCGTCGGGCGGCGGCAGCCGCAGGCCCTGGGCGCTCTGGCGCAGCCGCGCGATGTGCTTGTCCATGCGGAAGACGTTGATGCTGCCGTCGGCCCAGCGGTAGGCCTTGAAGCCCTCGAAGCAGGTGCTGCCGTAATGCAGGCCGTGGATCGCCGGCGACATCTCGATCGGGCCGTACTTGCGCAGCTCGTGCGCCGACCATTTGCCGTCGCGCCAGCTGGCGACCGCCATGGTCTTGGCCAGGACGGTCCCGAAAGCCGGGCGGGTCGTCGTGTCGGTCGCATTCTTCGGCATGGCCTGTGCGTTCATGTCGGGTCAGTCCTGTATGAAGATGGTGGCAGGATGCTCGAGGCGTTCCTTGAGCGCCTGGATCATGGCGGCGGCATCGAAACCGTCGACGAAGCGGTGGTCGAACGAGGACGAGACATTCATGATCCGGCGCACGGCGATCGCGCCGCCGGCGACGACCGGCCGTTCGACCGCCTTGTTGACGCCGATGATCGCGACTTCCGGCGCGTTGATGACCGGCGTCGAAGCGATGCCGCCGAGCTTGCCGAGGCTCGTGACGGTGATCGTCGAGCCGACCAGCTCCTCGCGCGTCGCCTTGTTGCTGCGCGCCGCCTCCGACACGCGGCGGATCTCGGCGGCGAGATCGGCGAGGCTGCGGGCCTCGGCATGGCGCACGACTGGCACCTTGAGCCCGTCCGGCGTCTGGGTGGCGATGCCGACGTGCACCGCTCGGTGGCGCACGATCAGGTTGCGCTCGGCGTCATGGACGGCGTTGCACTGCGGGAAGTCCTCCAGCACGCGCGTCAGCGCCGCGACCAGGAACGGCAGGTAGGTCAGCGACGGCGCGCCCTTGCCCTGGCGTGAGTTCAGGTACTGGCGCAGCGACTCGAGCTCGGTGACGTCGACTTCCTCGACGTAGGCAAAGTGCGGGATGTTGCGCTTGGCGGCGCTCATGCGCTCGGCAATCACGCGGCGCACGCCGATAACCTTGATCTCCTCGGTGCCGCTGCGGGCCGCGCGCGCGGCGGGCCGGGCGCCCTGGCCGGACCGGCCGGCGATCGCGGACTCGAGGTCCTGCGCGGAAATCCGGCCGCCCGGCCCGGTGCCGTTGACCGTGGCCAGGTCCAGGCCCGCGACGTGCGCCTTGCGCCGCGTCGCCGGGGACGCCATGACGCGTGCATTGCCGGCCGCAGCTGCCGCGGGCGCGGCAGGCTGGGCGGGCGCTTTCGGCGCTGCGGCAGCCGGCGCGCCCGCTGCCGGGGCCGGAGCCGCGGCCGGGGCCGTGCCGGAGGTCTCGAATACGATCAGTTCCGAGCCCACCGCGACCATGTCGCCCGGCTGGCCGGTGATCGAGACCACGGTGCCGGAGACCGGCGCCGGGATCTCGACCGCGGCCTTGTCGGTCATGACCTCGGCGATGATCTGGTCCTCCTTGACCGCGTCGCCGACCTTCACTTTCCACTCGACGACTTCGGCGGTGACAGTGCCCTCGCCGAGGTCCGGCATCTTGAAGACGTGACGGCTCATGAGGACTCCATGACGGCCCTGAGCGCGCGCGTGACGCGCGCCTGCCCCGGAAAATACTCCCATTCGAAGGCGTGCGGGTACGGCGTGTCCCAGCCGGCGACGCGCAGGATCGGGGCCTGCAGGTTCCAGAAGCACTCTTCCTGGACGGTCGCCGAGAGCTCGGCGCCGAAGCCGGCGAAGCGCGTCGCCTCGTGCACGATCACGCAGCGCCCGGTCCGCGCGACCGAGCTGCAGATTGTGTCCGTGTCCAGCGGCACCATCGTTCGCACGTCGATGATCTCCGCGTCGAGCCCGAGGCCGCGGGCTGCGGCCTCGCTCACGTGCACCATGGTGCCATAGGTGACGATCGTGAGGTCGCTCCCCTGGCGCACGATTTCCGCCTGGCCGATCGGCACCGTGTAGTAGCCGTCCGGCACCTCGCCTTTCGCATGCGTGGTCCAGGGCACGGCGGGCTTGTGCGGGTCGCCGTCGAACGGCCCGTTGTAGATGCGCTTGGGCTCGAAGAAGATGACCGGATCGTCGTCCTCGATCGCGGCAATCAGCAGCCCCTTGGCGTCGTGCGGGTTCGACGGCATCACGACCTTGAGGCCGGCGACGTGGGCGAACAACGCCTCCGGGCTCTGCGAGTGGGTCTGCCCGCCGCGAATGCCGCCGCCGCAGGGCGTGCGCACGGTGACCGGCGCCGAGAATTCGCCGGCGCTGCGGTAGCGCAGGCGCGCGAGCTCGCTGACGATCTGGTCGTAGGCGGGGTAGATGTAGTCCGCGAACTGGATCTCCGCGACCGGCCGCAGCCCGTTGACCGCCATGCCGATCGCGGCCGCGAGGATGCCGCCCTCCGCGATCGGCGTGTCGAGGACCCGGCTCTCGCCGTACTTGCGCTGCAGCCCGTCGGTGCAGCGGAACACGCCGCCGAAGTAGCCCACGTCCTCGCCCAGGACCACGACCGACGGGTCGCGGCCTAGCATGACGTCCATGGCCGAGTTCAGGGCCTGGATCATGTTCATCTGCGGCATGGCGTCAGGACCCTTCCAGCTCGGCCCGCAGCTCCGCTTCCTGGCGGCGCAGGTGCGCGGGCATTTCCTTGAACACGTCCTCGAACATCAGGTGCGGGTCGAGCCGCGGCGGCTCGGTCAGCGTGCCGTGGCTGACGGCCTCTTTCCACGAGGCGGCCACATGCTCTTCCAGCTCAGCCGTCAGCGCCGCATGGCGCTCCTCCGACCATTCGCCGACCGCGAACAGGTGCTGTTTCAGGCGCTCGACCGGGTCGCCGAGCGGGAAGCGCTGGTAGTCGTCCTTGGGACGGTAGCGGGCGGGATCGTCGCTGGTCGAATGCGCCGCCGCGCGGTAGGTGACGTGCTCGACCAGCGTCGGCCCGCGGCCGGTGCGCGCGCGCTCGGCCGCCCATTGCGTCACCGCATGCACCGCGAGGAAGTCGTTGCCGTCCACGCGCACGCCGGCGATGCCGAAACCCGGGCCGCGCGCGGCGAACGTCTGCCGCTCGCCGCCGGCAAAACCCTGGAAAGTCGAGATGGCCCACTGGTTGTTGACCACGCACAGGATCGCCGGCGCCTGGTAGACGGAAGCGAACAGCAGCGCATGGTGGAAATCGGCCTCGGCGCTCGAGCCGTCGCCCAGCCAGCTCACGGCGACGTCGTCCTGGCCCTTGATCGCGGCGGCCATCGCCCAGCCGACCGCCTGCGGGAATTGGGTCGCGAGGTTGCCGGAGATCGAGAAGATGTTGCCGTCGCGCCAGTGGTACATGACCGGGAGCTGGCGGCCCTTGCACATGTCGCGCGTGTTGGACAGGAGCTGGCACATCAGGTCCACGATCGGCCGGCCGCGCACCACGTACAGACCCTGGTTGCGGTACGACGGGAACAGCATGTCGGTCGGGCGCAGCGCCATGGCCATCGCCACCGACACCGCCTCCTCGCCCAGCGAGCGCATGTAGAAGGAAATCTTGCCGGAGCGCTGGATCCGCTGCATGCGGTCGTCGAACACGCGCGTCAGCAGCATGTGCCGCAGCGCTACCTGCATTTCCTGGGCATCGAGATGCGGATGCCACGGTCCGACGGCGCGATGCTCGTCATCGAGCACGCGCACCAGGCCTTCCGCCAGGAAGCGGATCTCGGACACCGGCGCGCCGGCGTCGGGACGCGGCGTCTTGCCGGCCGGCACCAGCTTCAGATAGCTGAAATCCGGCTGTTCGCCGGGCCGCGCGGGGGTCTTGGGGACGTGCAGGCGGGATTGGGAGACCATCGGGGCCTCGCGCTGGCGGCTGGCTGGAAGACAGCCGCGTATCCTACGCGCCCTCGCCATCCAGGCAGCCTGTTCTTGTACTGTCCTGCAAAATAATGAAATAATCATTTCGCAGGAGTACGAAAATTGAAAAATTCAACACGGCTCGCCGTCGATGCGATCGACCGCCGGATCCTGGGCGAGTTGCAGCAGAACAGCGCCCTGTCGGCAGCCGAGGTCGCGGCGCGCGTCGGGCTGTCGACGACGACCTGCTGGCGGCGCATCCAGCAGCTCGAGCAGGACGGCGTGATCCGCCAGCGCGTCGCCCTGCTCGACCGTGAAGCGCTCGGCCTCGACGTCATGGTTTACGTGCACGTGCGGCTGTCGAGCCAGGGCCGCGATGCGCTGGCGCAGTTCGAGAAGGCGATCCGCGACCGGCCCGAGGTGCTCGACTGCTGCACCCTGACCGGCGAATGGGACTTCTGCCTGCGCATCGTCACCCACGACATGAAGGAGTACGAGGCGTTCTTCCTCGACCACCTGTCGAAGATCCCCAACGTGCAGTCGGTGAACTCGTCCATCGTCGTCACCGTCATCAAGGAATCGACGGTCCTGCCGCTGGCGCGGGATCACTGACCGGCTCTTTGCAGGCGCCCGGCGCATTGGCGCATAATTTTCCGCCTGCCCGCCCACCATCCAAGGAGAAAAACATGCACGCCGCCCGGAAGGCGAGTGGTCTGCTGAGGACACTCGCCGTCGCCTGCCTCGCACTGCCCTGTTCCATCGCACTGGCTGCCGGAGACCCGCTGCCCGAGGTCAGCGACGACGGCCTGCACCTGCAGAAGAGCAAGGACGCGCGCGTCGTCTACGTACGGCCGGGCGCGACGCTCGAGCCCTACAAGCGGGTCGCCATCCTCGACTGCTACGTGGAGTTCCAGAAGGACTGGCAGCGCGACTACAACCAGTCCGCGCCGCTCGGGTCGCGCGTCACCGACGCCGATGCCGACAAGATCAAGACGTCGCTCGCCGCGGAATTCAAGAAGGTCTTCACCGAGGAACTGCAGGACAAGGGCGGCTACCAGCTCACCGACGAGGCAGCCCCCGACGTGCTGATCCTGCGCCCGGCGCTGGTCAACGTCGTGGTCACCGCACCCGACGTGAACATGAGCGGCATGACGCGCACCATCGTCGCCTCGGCCGGCCAGATGACGCTGTTCCTCGAGCTGTACGACGCCGGCAACAGCCAGATCCTGGCGCGGATCATCGACGCCAAGGCCGATCCCGACGGTTTCGCCCAGCAGGCCAACCGCGTGACCAACAAGGCGGCAGCCGACGAATTGCTGCGCAACTGGGCGCAGAAGCTGCGCAAGCACCTCGATGCCGTGCACGGCCCCGACGCGGCCGCGCCGGCCCCGCCGGAAGCACTCTGAACGTGAGCGCGGCCGGCGCCGCCGGCCGCGCTACTGGCAGTTCGCCGGCGTCAGCGACCCGATCCAGGAACTGATCAGCGTCTCGCCCGCCGAGTCGCGCAGGTTGCTGGCGATCGGCGGCATCATGTCCGGATCGTTGCGCCGCGCCATGCGCGCAAGCAGGACCGAGCGCGCGGCGTCGCCCGGGGCGATGATGCGCGCATTGGCGATGCCGAGGTCGCCGGCGCTCGGCGCGACGTCGCAGGCGCCGGTCTGCGCCAGGGCGGTGCCGTGACGCAGGTCGAGGTTGACCCCTGTCGGGCCGCCCGGCCGGTGGCAGTTGGCGCAGTTCGTGTGCAGGTAGCTGCGCGCACGGTCGTTCAGGGCCGCGCCCGCGTCTGACGGATTCGCGTAGGCCGGCGGATTGGCGCCAACCGGAGGCGTCAGCACGTTGACCGCATTGAGCGTCGTGATCTGGTTGGCGTTGCGGCCGGTCTGCGGGTAGGTCAGGTTGCCGTTCTGCTGGGCGGTCTCGAGCCCGAGGCTGAATCCCGCCGCCTGCGTGTGGCACTGCATGCACTGCGCTTCGCTCGGGAAGATCCAGGTCTGGCCGCCGACGTTGGCCGTGCCGCCGCCGGTGACGCGGGTGGCGTCGGTCTGGGCCTGGTTCCACTGGTAGGTGTAGCCCGCCCACACGCCGTCGGGATGGCGCATGAACAGCCGCGTCTCGACCAGCTGGTTGCCGATGCGGAAATGCTTGACCAGCACCGTGCCGTTCGGCGGGTCCCAGTCGCCGCTGCCCTGCACGGCGATGTTCAGGCCGTTCGGCAGGCCGGCCCAGCGCTCCTTCGCCGCCCCGTCCGACCAGAAGGCCGCATTCGGCGCATACGGGATGAGCGACAGCAGCGGCGGCGCCCCCGGGGACGAGGTGTTGATGCAGCCGGTCGCCGACAGCTGCTGGGGCACGTTGTCCCCGCCGCTGCCAGACTGCGTGAACACCAGCCGGAACAGCTGGCCGCGGAAGAAGTCGATCGCGTACAGCTCGCCGGCATTGCTCTCGCCGAAGGCCGAGATGTTGAGCTGGCCCGGCGCGCCGGGCGGCGCCGTGCCCGGCTGCACGTGGCGCGTGATCGTGTAAGTCCCGCCGGGGCCGGGCGCCAGCGACGCGATCAGGCCAGTGATGAAATCGGCGAACACGTAGCGGCCGAATACCTCGGTGGTCTGCGTGCCGCGATAGACGTAGCCGCCGGTGATCGATTCGCCGACCGAGTGGTCGTACTCGGCCACCGGATCGATCATGCCGGCGGTGATGCAGCCGCTCGGCGGCTCGAAGCAATGCGCACCCTCGCGGTTGTCCCAGCCGTAGTTGCCGCCGCGGGTCAGGATGTTGATCTCCTCCCAGGAGCCCTGGCCGACGTCCGCCACCCACTGCTGGCCGGTCTGGCGGTCGAAGCTCCAGCGCCAGGGATTGCGCAGTCCCAGCGCGTAGATCTCCGGGCAGTTCTGCGTGCCGCTGCCGTTGACGTTGCAGCGCGCATTGCCGGCGAACGGGTTGTCGTCGGGAATGCCGTAGGGCTGTCCCGGCGGCGCCGCATTCACGTCGATGCGCAGCATCTTGCCGAGCAGCCGCTGCGGGTTCTGCGCGTTCTCCTGCGGGTCGCCGCCGCCGCCGCCGTCGCCGAGGCCGAGGTAGAGGAAGCCGTCCGGCCCGAAGTGCAGCTGGCCGCCGTTGTGGTTGTCGGCCGGCTTGTTGACGGTCAGCAGGATGCGCTCGGAATTGGGGTTGAGCGTGAGCCCGCCGTCCGGACTCGTGAACTCCGAGGTGATCGAGCGGAACTGCGGGTCGTTGTAGTTGACGTACACGCGGTTCGTCGCCGGGAAATTCGGGTGGAACGCCAGGCCCAGGAGGCCGCATTCGCACTGCCCGAGGCGCACGACGCGGTCGCGGATGTCGAGAAACACCTGGGTGACCGTCACCGCCGGGTTGTTGGCGAAGACGCGGATGACGCCCGGCTTCTCCACCACGAACCAGCGGGCATTGTCGCCCGGCGCCTGCAGCATCTGCACCGGCTCGGCGAAAGCCGGCAGGCTCGGGAACACGCGCTGCACGGACAACGTGGAGCTGCCGGTGCCGCGCGCCGGCGCGACGCAGGTCGTGTTGCTCGGTCGCTGGTCGAGGCCGGAGCCCGGCGGTGGCGGCGGCGGATCGTCATCGCCGCTGCCGCCGCTGCCGCAGGACAGCAGCGCCAGGCTGGCGGCAATGGCTGCAAGCGCGCGAATGGCGACCCCAACGTCCATGTCCGACGCTCCCTCCGCCTACTGGATGGCACACAATTGACCCGCGGCGCGGGCCAGAGTTGCATCATCCTTCGCGAAGCAGAAGCGCACCAGCCGCGCGCGCGGCGGTTCGTCGCAGAATGGCGACAGCGGGATGGCGGCCACGCCGTGGCGGCGCGCCAGCTGCACGCAGAACTCGACGTCCGGCAGGTCGGAGATCGCGGAGTAGTCGGCCAGCTGGAAATAAGTGCCGGCCGTCTTCGCGAACGTGAAGCGCGATGCCGCCAGCAGCGTCAGGAACCGGTCGCGGCGCTCCTGGTAGAACGGCGCGAGCCGGTCCGCGTATCCCGGCGCCTCGCGCATGAAATCCGCGATCGCATGCTGGACGGGGGTCGACACCGCGAACGTCAGGAACTGGTGCACCTTGCGCAGCTCGGCCGTCAGGGCCGGCGCCGCCAGGCAGTAGCCGACCTTCCAGCCGGTCGCGTCGTAAGTCTTGCCGAACGAGTGGACCTCGAATGCGCGGTCGCGCAGACGCGGGTTCGCGAGCGCGCCGGCGTGGCGGCGGCCGTCGAACACCAGCGGCGCATAGACCTCGTCGGACAGCAGCAGCGCGCCGCCCGGCTCGAGCAGGTCGGCGATGCGTTCCCAGTCGGCCGCGCCCAGCACCGCGCCGGCCGGGTTGTGCGGCGTGTTGACGATCAGCAGGCGCGTGCGCGCATTGACGGCCGCCGCCAGCCTGTCGAAGTCGATGCGGAAATCCGGCAACGACAGCGGCACGCGCACGACGCGCGCGCCGGCGAGCTGCGCCGCCGGGCCGTAGGAGTCGTAGCTCGGGTCGAGCAGGATCACTTCGTCGCCGGCGCGCACCACCGCGTGAATGGCCGCGAACAGGGCCTCGGTCGCGCCGGCCGTGATCGTCACCTCGGTGGCGGCATCGATCGCGAGCCCATGCCGCCGCTGCATCTCCGCGGCAATGGCTTCGCACAACGCCGGCAGGCCCGCCATCGGCGCGTACTGGTTGTGGCCGGCCGCCAGGTGCCGGGCCACCAGCTCCTGCAGCCGCGCCGGCGGCTGGAAATCGGGAAAGCCCTGGCCGAGGTTGACCGCGCCGGTCTCGGCGGCGAGCCGCGACATCACCGTGAAGATGGTCGTGCCGACGCCGGGCAGCTTGCTGTCCGCAGCGCTCATCAGGGACGGTCGGCCAGCGCCTGCTGCAGGTCCCTTTCGCGGCGCTTCTGCTGGCGCTGCATGTAGAGGCCGGCGACGACGATGCCGGTCGCGACGATCAGCACCAGGATCGTCGCCAGCGCATTGATGTCGGGGCTGACGCCGAGACGCACCTTCGAGAAGATCACGACCGGCAGCGTGCTCGAGCCCGGGCCCGTCACGAAGCTGGTGATCACGAGGTCGTCCCAGGACAGCGTGAACGCCAGCAGCCAGCCGGCCAGGATCGCGGGCAGGATGATCGGCAGCGTGATCAGGAAGAACACCTTGGCCGGTCGCGCGCCGAGGTCCATCGCCGCCTCCTCGAGCGACTCGTCGAGCGTCGACAGCCGCGACTGCACGACCACGGTGACGTAGGCCATCGAGAAGGTCATGTGCGCGATCGTGATCGTGACGATGCCGCGGCCCTCCGGCCAGCCGAATGCCTGCTCCATCGCCACGAACAGCAGCAGCAGGGACAGGCCGGTGATCACTTCCGGCATGACCAGCGGCGCCGTCGCCATGCCGGTCAGCAGCGGGCGGCCGCGGAAGCGGCCGAAACGCGCGAGCGCGAGGCCGGCGAGCGTGCCGAGCACCGTGGCGCCGGTGGCGTTCATCGCCGCGATCTTGAACGACAGCCAGGCGGCGTCGAGCACTTGCTGGTTGCGGAACAGCTCCGCATACCACTTGGTCGAGAAGCCGGCCCAGACGGTCACCAGCCGCGACTCGTTGAAGGAATAGACGATCAGCGACAGGATCGGCACGTACAGGAACACGAAGCCCGCGGCCATCATCGCCGTGACGAAGGCCGTGCGGCGGCCGTTCACCGGTGCGCCCCGAGCTGCTGGCCCTGGAACCGCTGCAGCACCATGATCGGGATCACCAGCAGCAGCAGCATTGCGATCGCGACCGCGCTCGCGATCGGCCAGCTGCGGTTGTTGAAGAATTCCTCCCACAGCACGCGCCCGATCATCAGCGAGTCGGGCCCGCCGAGCAGCGCCGGGATCACGAACTCGCCGACCGCCGGGATGAACACCAGCATGCAGCCGGCGACGATGCCGCCCATCGTCAGCGGCACGGTGATGCGGAAGAACGCCTTGACCGGCCGGCAGCCGAGGTCGGCCGCGGCCTCGAGCAGCGAGCCGTCCAGCTTCTCGATCGCCGTGTAGAGCGGCAGCACCATGAACGGCAGGTAGGAATAGACGATGCCGATGTAGACGGCGAAGTCGGTCTGCAGCATCACGATCGGCTCGTCGATGACGCCGAGCCACATCAGGAAATTGTTGATCACGCCGTTGTTCTTCAGGATCCCGATCCAGGCATAGACCCGCAGCAGGAACGAGGTCCAGAACGGCAGCATGACCAGCAGCAGCAGCAGGTTGCGCCAGGCAGGCGGGCTGCGGGCGATGCCATAGGCCATCGGGTAGCCGATCAGCAGGCACAGGACCGTCGAGATGCCGGCGGTCACGACCGAGTTCAGGTAGGCGTTGCGATACAGCGCGTCCTCCCACAGGAACGCGTAGTTGGCGAGGTTGACCTTGATCTCGAGCACCTGCGCCGAGGCCCAGGTGATGAGCGGGTCGTAGGGCGGCATCGCCAGGCGCATCTCCGACACGGAGATCTTGAGCACGATCAGGAACGGCACCAGGAAGAACAGCAGCAGCCACAGGGTGGGCACGCTGACGACCGCGGTGCGGCCGCTGTAGCCGCGGGCGCGCAGCTCGCGCCGCACCCGGCGCCAGGGCCCCAGCGCGCGGATCCAGGCCAGCAGTTCCCCGAGCACGAACGGCGTCGAGCGCTTGCCGTGCGGGCCGCCGCGGCTCACTGCGTGACCACCACCGGGCTGGTGGAATTCCACGACAGCCAGACCTGCTCGTCCCAGCGGATCCGCTCGCCGCTGCCCTGCCGCCGCAGGTTGGGCTGGGTCACGCGAACCTGCCGGCCGGTCGGCAGGCGCACGAGGTAGACCGATACGTCGCCGCGATAGGCGATCTCCGCGACCGTGCCGGACACGCGGTTGTCGCCGTCGCCCTCCGGCCGCTCGCGCGAGATCAGGATCTTCTCCGGCCGCAGCGCCACCCAGACGGTCGCGTCCGGCGCGGCGCTGACGCCGTGGCCGACATGAAAGGTGCCGCCCAGCTCGTCGGAGGCGACCCGCACGTAGTCGGGCTCGTCCTCGACCAGCCGGCCGGCGAACAGGTTGACCGAACCGATGAAGTCGGCGACGAAGCGCGACGACGGGTACTCGTAGATCTCGCCCGGCGTGCCGACCTGGACGATGGCGCCGTGGTTCATCACGCCGATCCGCGAGGCGAGCGTCATCGCCTCCTCCTGGTCGTGCGTGACGACCACGAAGGTGACCCCGAGCGTGTCCTGGATGTTGATCAGCTCGAACTGCGTGTGCTCGCGCAGCTTCTTGTCGAGCGCCGCCAGCGGCTCGTCGAGCAGCAGCAGCTTCGGCCGCTTGACCAGCGAGCGCGCGAGCGCGACGCGCTGGCGCTGCCCGCCCGAGAGCTGGTGCGGCATGCGCTTCGCGAACGCCTCCATCTTGACGAGCTTCAGCATCTCGGCGACGCGCTCGTCGATCTCCCGTGCCGGCAGCCGGTCCTGGCGCAGCCCGAATGCGACGTTCTTCTGCACCGACATGTGCGGGAACAGGGCGTAGGACTGGAACATCATGTTGACCGGCCGCTCGTAGGGCGGCATCTCGGTCACGTCCGTCCCGTCGATCCAGACCGATCCCGTGGTCGGCGATTCGAAGCCCGCCATCATCCTGAGCAGCGTGGTCTTGCCGCAGCCGGAGCCGCCGAGCAAGCAGAAAATCTCGCCCTGGTAGATGTCGAGCGAGACGTCGTCGACGGCGACGAACTCGCCGAACTTCTTGGTCAGCTTGTCGAGCCGCACATAGGGCCGGGCGCCCGGGTCCTTCCAGGGTTCGCCGCGCTGCTCCGGTCGGGCGTTGGTCATTCGCTCAGCGGGTCACTGGCCGGTACGGATGCGCGTCCAGGCGCGGTTCATCTCGCGGCTGAACTCCGGCGACTCCGCCAGGTCCGGGTGCAGCCGCCCGCGCACTTCCGCGTCGGGATAGACGGCCTTGTCTTCGCGCACGCGCTCGCTGACCAGCGGCAGCGCGGCCAGGTTGCCGTTCGCGAACCGGACCTTGTCCGAGACCTTGGCGATCACGGCCGGCTCCATCATGTAGTTCAGGAAGGCGTGGGCATTGGCCGGATGCGGCGCATCGGCCGGGATCGCGAACAGGTCGAAGTAATTGATGGCCCCTTCCTTCGGGATCGCATAGGCGACCCGGACCGGCGTAGCTGCGGCGGCGCCGCGGTCGCGGGCCTGCAGCACGTCGCCATTCCAGCCGATCGCGACGCAGATTTCACCCGAGGCCAGGTCGTTGATGTACTGCGACGAGTGATAGTACTTCACGTACGGTCGTACCTTGGTCAGCGTCTCCTCCGCAATGGCGAGGTCCTCGGGCCGCTCGCTGTTCGGATCGCGGCCCAGGTAGATCAGCGCCGTGGAGAAGATGTCGGATGGCGCATCCAGCATCGTGATGCCGCATTTTGCGAGCTTGGCGGCATTGCCGGGGTCGAGCACCGCACTCCAGCTGTCGATGGTGTCGGTGCCCAGCGCCTTCTTCACCATGTCCGGGTTGTAGCCGATGCCGACGGTGCCCCACAGGTAGGTGATCGCATGCTCGTTGCCGGGGTCGTGGCGCGCCGTGTCCGCCATGATCTGCGGGTCCATGTGCTCGAGGTTGGGCAGCTGGTCCTTGTCGAGCTTCAGGAACACGCCGGCCTTGATCTGGCGCTCCAGGAACGGGCCGGTCGGCACGACAACGTCGTAGCCGCTGCGCCCGGCCAGCAGCTTGGTTTCCAGCACTTCGTTCGAGTCGAAGACGTCGTAGGTGACCTTGATGCCGGTCTGCGCCTCGAAGTCGGCGATCGTCGTCTCGCCGATGTAGTCGGACCAGTTGAGGACGAACAGGACCTTTTCTTCGGCTGCGCCGCCGCCGTCCGCGCCGGCGCCCTGCTCCTTGCCGCCGCAGGCCGCCACCATCGTGCACGCCGCGGCCAGCATCACGCAACGCATTGCCGTCTGCATCACCCCTCCTGCATCCGACCCGTTCGCCCGGCCGATACTACCGCGGCGCCAGTCCGATGTCCGCCGCCGTCAGGTCGAGGCAGCGGCGCGCCTTCTCGACCAGCTCGTCCACCTGGCCCTTTTCGATCACCAGCGGCGGCGCGATGATCATGGTGTCGCGCGTCGCCCGCATGACCAGCCCGTTGGCGAAGCAGTGGTCGCGGCAGATCGTGCCGGTGTCGCCGCGGTTGCGGAAGAACGTGCGGCTGCCCTTGTGCGCGACCAGCTCGAGCGCGCCGATCATGCCGACGCCCCGCACCTCGCCCACCAGCGGGTGGTCGGCGAGCTCGCGCCAGCGCTTCTGCAGGTAGGGCCCGATGTCCTCGCGCGCCCGCTCGACCAGCTTCTCGCGCCGCAGGATGGCGAGGTTCTCGATCGCCACCGCGCAGGCGACCGGGTGGCCCGACCAGGTGAAGCCGTGGTTGAACTCGCCGCCCTTTTCGATCAGGACCTCGGCCACGCGATCGGCGACCATCGTCCCGCCCAGCGGCTGGTAGCCGGAAGTGAGGCCCTTGGCGATGGTCAGGAAGTCCGGCTCGAAGCCGAAGTGCTCGCAGCCGAACCAGCGCCCGGTGCGGCCGAAGCCGCAGATCACCTCGTCGGCGATCAGCAGGATGCCGTACTCGCGGCAGATGCGCTGGATCTCCGGCCAGTAGCTGTCCGGCGGGATGATCACGCCGCCGGCCCCCTGGATCGGCTCGCCGATGAACGCGGCAATGCGCTCCGGCCCGATCTCCTCGATCTTCTCGGCCAGCCGCCGCGCGGCGCGCAGCCCGTACTCGGCCGGCTCCAGGTCGGCGCCGTTCTCGTACCAGTACGGCTGCTCGATGTGCACGATGTCCGGGATCGGCAGGCCGCCCTGCGCGTGCATCGCCGACATGCCGCCGAGGCTGGCGCCGGCCATCGTGCTGCCGTGGTAGGCATTGAGGCGGCTGACGATTACGCTGCGCTTCGGCTGGCCCATCAGGTCCCAGTAGCGCCGCACCATGCGCACGATGGTGTCGTTGGCCTCGGAGCCGGAATTGGTGAAGAACACGTGGTTGAACTGCGGCGGCGTCAGCTCGGCGAGCAGCCGCGACAGCTCGATCGCCGGCGGATGCGCGCTCTTGAAGAAGCTGTTGTAGAACGGCAGCTCGCGCATCTGCCGCGCCGCCACGTCGGC
>CAYXUJ010000057.1:0-15182 GCA_964468395.1 uncultured Steroidobacteraceae bacterium | reverse complement strand
TCCGCATCCGGCACCCCGAACCAGCCGGCGAGCGTCGCCGCGTACTGGTCGCAGGACACGGCGGGGATCATGCGCCCGCCGCCAACGTCTTCCGGGCCATCAATGCGCAGCAGCGGATAGCGGCCGTAGATACTGCGGCCGGCCACGGCGCCGCCGACCACGAGCTGGTTGCCGCCCCAGGCATGGTCGGTGCCGTCGCCGTTCGACGTCAGCGTGCGGCCGAAGTCGGACTGCGTGAACGCGGTGACGGATGAGGCGATGTTCATCTCCACGGTCGCGCGGTAGAAGGCGGCCAGGCACTGGCTGACGTTCGCGAGCAGGCCTGGCTGGTCCGTGGCCTGGGCGTCGTGGGTGTCGAAGCCGCCGGTGGCGACGAAGAAGATCTGACGATTCACCTGCAGCTGGTCGCGCACCGCGATCAGCTCGGCGACGGTGCGCAGTTGTGTGCCGAGCGGCGAGGCGGGGAAGGCGGTCGTGAACGGCGCGGCATTCGGGCTGCGCACGGTGCCGAGGGCCGCGCCGATCGTGCCGGCCGAACGGCGCGCGCTCTGCTGCACGCGGGCGTAGGCGCGCTCGTAGACCGTCGGGTAGTTCGCGCCGAGCACGGCGTCGAAGGCGCCGGCCCGCGCCACGGACAGCGGATCGCCGCCGTCCAGCCCGAAGATCTCGACCGGGCCGGTCGGGCCCATCGTGTAGGGCACGGTGACGGCGCCGGTCTGGAACAGCGACTGGCCGTTCAGCGACAGGTTGACGGCGAGCGTTTGCGCGAGCGGCGCCGGCACGCGCGGGCCCGTGATCACGTCGGCGACGCGCCCGGCCCAGCCGGAGGTGCCGATCACCTGGCCCTTGAGCGCATGCCACTGGTCCTGCTGGTCGTTGTGCGAGAAGAGCTGTGGTGGGAGCCGCACGGACCCGGCCTGGAACTGCGCCTTGGTGGTCGGCTCGATCAGCGGGCCGACGTTGGCGACGATGGCGCAGGCTTCGTCCTGCTCGAACAGCGTCGCGACGTCGCCCATCGACGGGTGCAGGCCGTAGAGCGCTCCGCCCGGGTCCGGCGCCAGCGGGTTGAGCGGCAGCAGGCTTGACTGGGCGATGGCCAGGTTCTGCCGCGAGGCGGCGTACTCGGCGTACTCCGCATTGCTGCGAGGCACCAGCATGTTGAAGGAGTCGTTGCCGCCGAACAGGAACACGCAGACCAGCGCCTTGTAGTCGTCGAACAGCGCGTTCGTGCCCGCGGTCGCCGCGAACGCAGCCTGCGGCGTGCGGCCGAAGGCGTAGGTGAGCCCGCCCACGGCGGCGGCCTGCAGGAAGCGTCGGCGGTTGATGCGGTTCATGGCGGGCCCCTCAGCGCTGCAGCGCCAGTTCCGGCGACGTGGAGATCAGGAACAGCGCCTCGGCGACGCGCAGCGACGCCTCGGACGCCGGCACGCGCTCGACCTGCGCGCGCGCCTCGGCGCGCAGTGCCGGCGAGATTGCGCCGCCGGCCAGGCGATCGGCGATGCGGCTGACGAGCGCATCGGCGTCGGCCGCCACGGCCCGTTCCGGCGCCGTGTCGATGACGACGATGTCGGGCGCCAGCGCCGGCGGCACGGGCGGGCAGCCCTGCACCGGCGCGGTGTTGTAGCAGTAGCCGAGCACGAACAGGTAGTTGGTGATCAGGCTCGACTGGTACTCGGTCGCGAGCTGCATCTCGGGCGCGACCAGGCCCTGGTCGAGGATCTCGCCGGGCGGCGCGTAGAACGGGCTGAAGAAGTTGAACACCGACGGCGCCTGCAGCGGGCCCTGGCCGATCAAGCCGGGAATGTTCTGGACGTTGAGCTTGCCGCTCGCCGAGCGTGCGCCCAGCGCGCGCCAGGTGCGCAGCACGCGCAGCAGCGGCTCGCCCAGCTTGCCGGCGACGGCGGTGGCGGGCGCCGACCGCGCCTCCGGATCGAGCAGGATCGCGCGGACCACGGCGCCGAGCTCGCCGCGCCGGCCGCTGCCGTCGTTCTCGAAGACCTGCGCGACGCGGCGCACGTACTGCGGCGAGGGATTGCTGGTGACCAGGCGCTGGATCAGCTGCTTCGAGATGAACGGCGCGACGTTCGGGTGGCGGAAGATGTTGTCGAGCGCGTCGTCGAGGTCCTGCTGCGGCGTCTGGCCGGCCGGGATCTGCGTGATCGTGGCGCCGGGATAGGACAGCAGTCTCTTGGCGCCGGTATCGTGCTGCTCAGCGTAAGCCTGCATCGGCACGACCTGGTTCTGGATCGTCGGCCGGGCCAGCGCGAACGACGGCGCGCCGGCGAAATGCCAGCCGGTGTAGACGTGGGCGAAACCCTCGATCACCGCCTGGTCGTAGGTCGGGATCGGGTTGCCCTGGGCATCGAGGCGGACGCTGCCGTCAAGGTTCAGCTCGACCAGCCCGATGGTGAAGAGCTGCATCAGCTCGCGGGCGTAGTTCTCGTCCGGGCGGATGTTGCGCGCGGCATCCGGCCGCTGGTTGCCCAGCATGGAGAGGTACACGCCCATCGCCGGGTGCAGCGTCACGTCCTCCATCAGCTCGCGGAAGTCGCCGAAAGCGTTCTCGGCCAGCATGTCGTAGTAGTTGGCGCTGCCCCAGGGGTAGCCCACCAGCGGGCTCAGCTGCGAGATCACCATGATCTCGGACAGTGCGAAGGCGACGCGCTGGCGCAGCTGGTCGGGGGCGTAGAGTGCGTGGCGCAGCCAGATGTCCACGCGGTCCTCGTGCAGGCGCGTGAAGTCGGCGCCGGGCGGATACGTGGCGAAGACCTGCTGCACGTGCGGCAGCGCCAGCGAGGCGGGCCGCTGCAATTGCTGGTCGATCCACGCCGCATAGCCCTGCGCGATCAGCGCCTGCGCGTCGGCCTCGGTGGCGCCGAAGGTCGCCTGGTTCAGGAACCGCCAGGCCTCCGCGCGCGTGATCGCCGCCGGCGGCGGCGGATTCACGACTGGCGGCTCGGCGTCGCCGCCACCGCCGCCGCCGCAGGCGGCGAGCAGCAGCGCGAACGCCGCGGCCAGGGCTGCGCGCAGCGCGTTCACGGCGCCTTGTCCACCGTCTTGAGGTAGGCCACCTGCTCGGGCGTCAGCGCGTTCTTGATGTTGACCAGCATCTCCATGAACAGCTTCTTCTTGCGGTTCTCGGCCTCGAACACCCGGTCGACGCCGGTCATGACGGCCCTGGCGTCCACCGGGTGCTGGTCGATCAGTTCCTGCAACTGCGTCGCCTCGGTCATCAGCGTCCAGTCGCTCTCGGCGGCCTGGGCCTGCACGCGCTTGAGCTCCGCGCCGATGAGATCCATCTGCTTCTGCGTGAGCTTGAGCTCCTTGCGGTTCTGCAGGATCAGTTCCGGCCCGAACAGCTTGCCCTTGATCCACTCGTCCTTGCCGTCCGGCCCGTCCGCCTGCGCGGGCGCGGCGAGCGCCAGCAGGCCGATGAAGAGCGCGGTGGCGATGGCGTTCATTGATTTCATAACAGCGATTCCTCCAGCGAAACATGGAAGCCGTCCGGCAACGGCAGGTCGGCGTTCAGGGGCGGCGCGGCGAATGCGAGCAGCTCGTCCGTCGGCACGCGCCAGTAATCAGGGGCGGACAGCTCTGCGGCGAGCTGCGTCGCGGAATCGAACCCGTCGGCGGGCCCGGCGGGCCCGCGGCCCAGCAGCATCCAGGCGACGCCGGCCAGCAGGGCCACGCCGAAAGCCGCGGCGAATCCCGGGCGGCGATGGAACGCGGACCGCCGTGGCCGGGCCTCGCGCGGCCAGAGGCGGGCGAAACGCGGGGCCGGCCGCGCGCGATCGCGGGCCGCGAGCGCCTCGCGCACCGCTGTCTTCAGCGCCGCGTCATTCGCATCGAAATCGATGCGGTTCATGGCTGCGGCCCCAGGTCGGCGAGCTGCAGTCGCAGCGCCGCCTTGCCCCGTTCATAGTGCATGCGCGCCGTGCCGAGCGAGATGCCCATGACTTCGGCCGCTTCGGCAATCGTCAGATCACGGTAGAAGACGAGGTCGAGCAGCTGGCGCTGGCGTCCCGGCAGGGACTGCAGGGCCGCGAGGATCCGCGCCTGCTGCCGGCTGTCGCCGGATTCCCCCGGCCGGTCCGGCTCATCCGCCGGCGCAAAACTCGCCAGGCGCGCGAGCACGTCGAGCGTGCGCCGCGCGCGCCGCCAGCGTGAATTGGCGAGGTTGCGGATCACCGAGAACAGCCAGGTCCGCAGGCTCGACTGCCCGCTGAACCGCGCCTTGCCCTCGACGATCGCCAGGTAAGCCATCTGCAGCACGTCCTCTGCCTCGGCGCGGCGCCCCTGCACGCAGCTCTGCGCCCACGAAAAACACTGTTCGTGCAATTGCTCGAGTTCGCGCTGGTCGATCAGCGGGTTATGTCGCAATCGAGCCCCGTCCGGCATTGCACGCATCACTTGGTCGCGTGCCAGCCCTCTTTATATGACAGGGCAGACGACGGTGCGCACCCCGCCGCCGAAGGACTCGAGCTCGTCCAGCACCCGGTTGATGGCGGGGGCGTCGAGCGCGACGGAATGCGTGACGATTGCGGACAGGTCGAGTTCGCCGCGTTCGGCATGGCCGATCAGCTCCCGCAGCTCGCTCTCCAGGTGATCGGACACGCCGATCACCTCGGCCTCACGGTTCAGCAGCTCGCGGTACGGGGAGAAAGACAGGCGGCGATCGGTCAGCCCGGCGAGCGCCGCGCGGCCGTGGATCGCGAGCGACCGCAGGGCCTGCTCCATGGTCAATGGCAGGCCGATCAACTCGAGCGCGGCGTCCACGCCGCGGCCATCCGTCAGGCGCCGGATCTCGGCGACGGGGTCGGCATCCGCCGCATTGACCGGCACGGCGCCGAGGCGCTGCGCCAGTTCCAGCTTCGCCGGCTGGATGTCCACGGCGTACACGGCGCGCGCGCCGCGCAGCCGCGCGAGCTGGATCGCCGAGGCGCCGAGCCCGCCGGCGCCGAACACGGCGACGGTGTCGCCGGCGGCGACGCGGGCCTGGTTCAGGGCATGCAGCGCGGTCGCCGAGGAGCACATCAGCACGGCGCCGTGCTCGAACGGGATCGACTCCGGCAGCGCCAGCACGCCGCGCGCCGGCACGCAGATGAATTCCGCGAAGCCGCCGTCGCGGTGCTTGCCGATCATCTCGCCGCTGGTGCAGAACTGCTCCTGGCCGGCGCGGCAGAACTCGCAATCGCCGCAGGTCACCAGGTAATTGAGGCAGACGCGATCGCCCGGCTTGAGTCCGGTGACGCGGTCGCCGCAGGCCTCGACGATGCCGGCGACTTCGTGGCCGAGCGTGCAGGGCAGGCGCGTGGGCGCGATGCCAGCGCGGTAATGCGCATCGGAATGGCAGATGCCGGCCGCGCGCACGCGCACCAGCACGTCGCCCGGGCCCGGGACCGGCCGCTCCAGCGATTCGCCGACCAGCGGATGACCGGGCTGCCGGAGGCGGACCGCTTTCATGGTTGTTGCCGTCGCCCCGCGCTCAGTCGAGGTATTTCTCGATCTTGCGGAACAGGTCCACCCGGTCCACGAGGTCGGTCGTCCAGTCGAGCCGGTCGGTCTCGAGCTTGAGCACAGGCGACAGGTCCCAGCGCCGGAACCACTCGCCATAGAGGCGATTGAGGCGGCTCAGGTACGCGACCGGGATCTCCTGCTCCATCGCCCGGCCGCGCAGCCGGATGCGCTGGCGCAGCGTCCGCACCGGGCAGGAAAGCTGGATCATGAGGTCGGGCGGCTTGAGCGCGCTGCACATCGTCGTGTAGAGCGCGTGGTACAGCTTCCAGTCGCGCGTGTCGATGTGGCGCTGGCGGTGCAGGTTGCGGGCGAAGATCTCGGCGTCCTCGTAGATCGTGCGGTCCTGCACCACGGTGCCGGGGTCGTCCTGCAGCTCGAGCTGGAGCCGGAACTTGTGCGTCAGGAACCAGAGCTGCGAGCGGAACGCCCAGGCCTTCATGTCGCGGTAGAAATCCGCGAGGTAGGGATTGCGGTCGTTCGGCTCGTAGAAGGGCTTGATGCCGTAGCGCCGGCACAGGAACTGCGTCAGCTCGGTCTTGCCGGCGCCCATGTTGCCGGCGATCGCGATGAAGCGCTTGCCGGCCAAGTTCCGGCCTTCAGATCCAGTAGACGAAGATGAACAGCCCCAGCCAGACCACGTCCACGAAATGCCAGTACCAGGCGACGGCCTCGAACGCGAAGTGGTTGCGCGGCGTGAAATGGCCCTTCATGCAGCGCAGCCAGATCACGACCAGCATGATCGCGCCCACCATCACGTGCAGGCCGTGGAAGCCGGTCAGCATGAAAAAGGTCGAGCCGTAGATGCCGGTGCCGAGCTGCAGGCCGAGGTCCTGCCAGGCGTGGCCGTACTCGAGGATCTGCACGCCGAGGAAGATGAAGCCGAGCAGGAAGGTCGCGGCCAGGAACACCTTCAACATGCCGCGGTGCGCGCTCTTCAGCGCGTGGTGCGCGATCGTGAGCGTCAGGCCCGAGGTCAGCAGCAGCGCCGTGTTGAGCGCCGGCAAGCCGAAGGCGGGGATGATCTCGTAGCTGCCGTCGTCGCGCGGGCCGAGCTCCGCCGGGCCGTTGCTCGGCCAGTTGGCCTCGAAGCCGGACCACAGCAGGTTGGAAATCGCTTTTTCACCTTCGCCGCCCAGCCACGGCACGGAGAGTTGCCGCGCATAGAACAGTGCGCCGAAGAACGCGGCGAAGAACATCACTTCCGAGAAAATGAACCACATCATGCCCATGCGGAACGAGCGGTCCACCTGCTCGTTGTAGAGCCCGGCCTGGTTCTCGTCGATCACTTCGCCGAACCAGAGGAAGAAGAGCGTGAACAGCAGCAGCAGCCCGGCGCCCAGCACCCAGCCGCCGATGGCCGCGCCGTTCAGCATCGCCGCGGCGCCTGCCATCAGCACGAACAGCGAGACCGAGCCGAAGAACGGCAGGCGGCTGCCGTGCGGGAAGTAGTACTGGCTGGAGTCGTGGGTCTGGTCGGCGTGCGCCATCGATTTCCCCTGTCAGGTCCTGCCGCCGGCCGCGCCGTCGACGTCATAGAAGGCATAGGACAGCGTCAGGCGGTCGATCCCGGGCGGCAGGTCGCGATCGACCACGAACCGCACGGCAAGCTCGCGCTCCTCCGCGTCCTTGAACTGCTGCGGCGTGAAGCAGAAACACTCGGTCTTCTGGAAATAGGGCGCAGCGCGCGCCGGCGCGACGGAGGGCACGGCCTGGCCGGTCATCTGCCGGCCGGCGAGGTTCTTCGCGCGGTAATGCGTCTCGTACAGCCGGCCGGGCTGCACGTCCATGGTCGCGGCGACCGGCACGAACTCCCACTGGCCGCCGGCGGGCACGGAGGCGGTG
This sequence comes from uncultured Steroidobacteraceae bacterium, assembly GCA_964468395.1. Classification (GTDB taxonomy): domain Bacteria; phylum Pseudomonadota; class Gammaproteobacteria; order Steroidobacterales; family Steroidobacteraceae; genus SCUD01. The sequence goes on along the minus strand of CAYXUJ010000057.1, from coordinate 7,823 downwards.
AACTCGACGGTGATCGTGCGCGTATCGGCCGGCGCCGCGGCATCGACGACCGCGGCCTGGCTCAGGCCCTCGCGCGAGCCGATGCCGGTGATCTCGCAGAACACGTCGTACAGCGGCACCAGCGCAAAGCCGAAGGCGAAGCTGCCGGCCACCATCAGCAGCAGGCGCGCAGTCAGGCCGCGGTTGGCCTTGCGGACCGGATCGTTCATGCGCCGGCCTCCGCAAGCCGCATCAGCACGAATGCCGCGTACACCGCGAATGCCGCGATGCCGAGCGCGACTGCGAGCCGCAGGTTGCGCGCGCCCTGGCTCACTTGACCTCCGGCGCCTTCTCGAACGTGTGGTACGGCGCCGGCGACGGCACGGTCCACTCGAGGCCGTGCTGGTAGTCCCAGACGCCGGCCGTGGCGCGCTGGCCGCCGCGCACGCACTTGACGATCAGCCACACGAACAGCAGCTGCGACAGGCCGAAGCCGAAGGCGCCGATCGACGACACCATGTTCCAGTCCGAGAACTGCACGGCGTAGTCCGGGATGCGACGCGGCATGCCGGCGAGGCCGAGGAAGTGCTGCGGGAAGAACAGCACGTTGACGAAGATCGTGGTCAGCCAGAAGTGCCACTTCGCGAGCGCCATGTCGTACATGTGGCCGGTCCACTTGGGCAGCCAGTAGTACACCGCCGCCATGATGCCGAACACGGCGCCCGGCACCAGCACGTAGTGGAAGTGCGCGACCACGAAGTAGGTGTCGTGGTACTGGAAGTCGGCCGGTACGATCGCCAGCATCAGGCCGGAGAAGCCGCCGATCGTGAACAGGAACAGGAAGGCGAGCGCGAACAGCATCGGCGGCTCGAAGCTGATCGAGCCGCGCCACATGGTCGCGGTCCAGTTGAAGACCTTCACCCCGGTCGGGATCGCGATCAGCATCGTGGACAGCGTGAAGAACAGCTGCCCGGCCAGCGGCATGCCGACCGTGAACATGTGGTGCGCCCAGACGATGAACGACAGGAAGGCGATCGACGCGATCGCGTAGACCATCGCCTCGTAGCCGAAGATCGGCTTGCGCGAGAACGTCGGGATGATCTCGGACACGATCCCGAACGCCGGCAGGATCATGATGTAGACCTCGGGGTGCCCGAAGAACCAGAACACGTGCTGGAACAGCACCGGGTCGCCGCCGCCGGCCGCGTTGAAGAAGCTGGTGTGGAAGTAGTAGTCGGTCAGCAGCATGGTCACGCCGCCGGCGAACACCGGCATCACCGCGATCAGCAGGTAGGCGGTGATCAGCCACGACCAGGAGAACAGCGGCAGCTTCAGCAGCGTCATGCCCGGCGCGCGCATGTTGACGATGGTCACGATGACGTTGATGGCGCCCATGATGGACGAGGCGCCCATCAGGTGGATCGCGAAGATCGCCATCGGGAACGCCTGGCCGGACTGCAGCACCAGCGGCGGGTAGAGCGTCCAGCCGGCGGCCGGCGCGCCGCCCGGCACCAGGAAGGTGGACAGCAGCAGCAGGAACGCGAACGCGAGCAGCCAGAAGCTGAACAGGTTCATGCGCGGCAGCGCCATGTCGGCGGCGCCGATCTGCATCGGGATCATCCAGTTGGCGAGGCCGACGGTCGCCGGCATCACCGCGCCGAACACCATCACCAGCGCATGCATCGTCGTCAGCTGGTTGAAGACCGCGGGATCGACCAGCTGCAGTCCCGGCTGGAACAGCTCGGCGCGGATGCCGAGCGCCATGACGCCGCCCAGCAGGAACATCACGAGCGAGAACACCAGGTACATCGTGCCGATGTCCTTGTGGTTCGTGGTCGTGAGCCAGCGCGCGATACCCTTGGGCGGCCCGTGTCCGTGATCGGCCATCTGCATCACTCCGTAACGGCTGCCGCGACCGCGGTCGCCGGCGTTTTCTGTTGCTCGAGCCAGGCTTCGAACTCGGCTCTCGGCTTCGCGACCACGACGATCGGCATGAAGCCGTGGTCGGCGCCGCACAGTTCCGCGCACTGGCCGCGGTAGGTGCCGGGCTTGTCCGCGTCCACCGAGATCCACATCTCGTTGATGAAGCCCGGGATCGCGTCGCGCTTCATGCCGAAGTCGGGCACCCACCAGGCGTGGATGACGTCATTGGCGGTCAGCAGGATGCGGATCTTGGTGCCGGTAGGCACGACCAGCGGCTTGTCCACGTCCAGCAGGTAGTTGTCCACCGTGGACGGGTCGATGCCGGAGTCCTTCTGGCGGGCGAGGTCGCTCGCGCGCGCGAGGCGGCTGAAGAACGACACGCCGTGGCCGAGGTACTCGTAGTGCCACTGCCACTGGTAGCCGGTGATCTTGACCGTCAGCTGCGAGCCGGAGGTGTCCTCGATCTTGATCAGCTTCTCGACCGACGGGATCGCCATGCCGATCAGGATCAGCGTCGGGATGATGGTCCAGGCGGCCTCGAGGCGGGCGTTGTGCAGCAGCTTGCCGTCGGCGACCGCGCCCTTCGACTTCCGGAAGCGGATCATCGCGACGATCATCGCGCCGAAGGTGAACACGGCGATGATGGCGCAGATCCACAACATGATCATGTGCATGTCGTAGATCTCGCGCGACAGCTCGCTGACGCCCTCCGGCATGTTCAGCAGGTCCCAGCCGGCGCGGGCCGGCAGGGCGGCGAGCGCCGCGATGGCGCCGGCGACGGCGGGCAGCTTCAACTTGCGCATGTCGATGGACACCGGGGCTCCCAGGAATCGCCCGCGGAGAGCGGGCGGACGGCCCGCGCATCGTAAGGGACGGCCTGTTGCGCCGCAACCCGATTTTTCCCTTGCAATTGAGGGAGATGCGGGCGTTGCGGCAGCGCTCAAACAGGCCGCAAAGAGAGGGCGCCGGAAAGCGCCCGGGCGGCCGCGCCGACGTCCGCCGGCGCCATCCAGGGGACGATGCCGAGGCAGGGCGCGGGCAGGCGCGCGGCGAGCGTCGCGATGTTGGCCTCGCGGCGCGGGAAATCGGCGGTGATGCCGTTGCCGACCCAGCCGGCGAGCGCCAGGCCGCGCGCACGGACCGCTTCCGCGCTCAGCAGCGCGTGGTTCAGGCAGCCGAGGCGCAGGCCGACGACCAGGATGACTTCCAGGCCGAGCCGCACCGGCAGCTCGGCCAGCGAACGCCGGTCGTCCATCGGCACGAGGAAGCCGCCCGCACCCTCGACGAGCACGACCTCGGCGGCAGAAGCCAGCGTCGCGCAGGCGGCGGCGATGCGATCGACGTCGATCGCGACGCCCGACTCCGCGGCCGCGATGTGGGGCGCGATCGCCGGCTCGTACAGGCAGGGATTCACGAGCGCATAGGGATGGCGGATGCTCGATTCCGCCTGCAGCAGGAGCGCATCCTCGTTGGCGCGGCCTTCGGGGCCGGCCATCGCGCCCGCGGCGACCGGCTTCATGCCGGCGACGGCGACTCCCGCCTCGCGCAGGCGGCGCAGCAGCGCCGCCGTCACCAGCGTCTTGCCGACGCCGGTGTCGGTGCCGGTGACAAAGAACGAGCGCGTCATGACTCGCCCGCCCCGCGGCGGCCGATCGAGGAGGCGGGATAGGCAAACTCGCCGTCGCGGACGGCACGCGGCCGCGGCAGCGATCCCCAGGCCTGGCCGAACACGACCTCGCAGGTCGCGGGCAGCACGCCGTCGGCGCGGAACCGCTCGTAGGCCTGCTCGGCGTCGCGCAGCCGGCCGCGCCCGGTCAGCACGCGCGCGCGGTCGGCAGTCGCATTCTGGGCGCCGATCGCCTTCAGATCGCGCATCAGCGCGCGCACATCGGGATAGGTCAGCGTGTAGCGGCTGACGTCGAGCACGGGCTCGGCGAGGCCGGCGCGGATGAGCCCGTCGCCGATGTCGTGCATGTCGGTGAACGGCATGACGTGGGTGTCGTCGTCCACTTCGCGCCAGGCCGCGCGCAGCTCGATCAGCGTGTCGGGCCCGAGGGTCGAGAACGTCAGCAGGCCGCGCGGCCGCAGCACGCGGCGGATCTCGGCAAAGACGGCGTCGAGGTCCTCGCACCAGGGCAGCATCAGGTTGCTGAACACGAGGTCCACGCTGGCGTCCGGCAGCGGCAGCGCGAAGGCATCGGCGCCGAGGTACTCGCAGCGCGAGGCCGCATCCAGGCGCGCGGCCTGCGCCAGCATCTCCGGTGCGAAATCCACGCCGATGACGGGTGCCTGCGGCCAGCGCGCCGCCAGCGCGCGCGCCGCATGCCCGGTGCCGCAGCCGAGGTCCACGACTGTCTCCGGCGTGAATGCGATCCAGTCGAGGCGCTCGATGAGCACCTCGCGCACGCGCGCCTGCAGGACGGCGGAGCGATCGTAGCTGCCGGCTGCGCGCCGGAACTGCCGGCGGATCGCAGCGCGGTCGAAGAGCGGCAGCGCGGACTGCGGCGCGCGGGCGGGGCCGTTCATGCGGGCTCGGCGCTGGCGGTCGCGCCGGCGAGCTCCTCGGCCAGCGCCGCGGCCAGCGCCTCCACGTCGCGGTCGCGGTGTGCAGCCGAGAGCGTCACGCGCAGCCGCGAGGTCCCGGCCGGCACGGTCGGCGGCCGGATCGCGGCGACGAAGAAGCCGCGCTCGAGCAGCGCGCGGCTGACCCGCATCGCCGCTTCCGGATCGCCCAGCAGCACGGGCTGGATCGGCGTCTGCGAGTCCGCGAGCGGCAGGCCAGCGGCGAGCGCCAGGGCACGGAATCGTGCGGTCAGCGCCAGCACGCGTTCGCGCCGCCAGGATTCCTCGATCGAAACCGCGAGCGCGGCGCGCGTGGCGGCGGCGACCGCCACCGGCAGCGCCGTCGTATAAATGTAGGTGCGGGCGCGCTGGACGAGCGTCTCGGCCAGTTCCGCGCTGCCGGCGACGAAGGCGCCGAAGCTGCCGAAAGCCTTGCCGAGCGTGCCGACCAGTGCCGGCACCTGCGCGGCCGTCATGCCGAAGTGCTCGAGCGAGCCGCGGCCCGTGCGGCCGATCACGCCGAGCCCGTGCGCGTCGTCCACGCCGAGGAAGGCGCCATGGCGCGCGCAGGCGGCGGCGAGCTCCGGCAGCGGCGCCAGGTCGCCGTCCATGCTGAACACGCCGTCGGTCAGCACCAGCGCGCGGCCGGATCGCTGCGTCGCCAGCATCGCCTCGAGTGCGGCGGCATCGCCGTGCGGGTAGTGGCCGAGCGTCGCGCGCGACATGCGCCCACCGTCGATCAGCGAAGCATGATTCAGGCGGTCGCCGTAGACCGAATCGCCGCGCCCGGCGATCGCGGCCGCGAGGCCCAGGTTCGCCATGTAGCCGGTCGAGAACAGGATCGCGCGCTCGCGGCCGGTCCAGTCCGCGAGCTCTTCCTCGAGCGCTTCGTGCTCCGGCCCGTGGCCGGTAATCAGGTGCGAGGCGCGGGCGCCGACGCCGTGCTCGCGCGCCGCGGCGACGAACGCCGCAGTCACCCGCGGGTGCGAGGCGAGGCCGAGGTAGTCGTTGCTGCAGAAATCCACGCAGGGCCGGCCGTCGAGCAGGATGTCGGCGGTGTCGTGCGCGGCGCGCCCGGCGCTGCGCCGGCGCCGACGCAGCCCGCGGGCATCGAGCTCCGCGAGCGCCGGCGCGAAAGTGACGGGCGTGACCGGCACGGGATTCAGCCGGCGGCGGACGCGGGCTCGGGGCGGATGCCGAGGCGCCCGAACAGCGCCTCGTCGCTCGCGGTGTCGGGATTGCCGGTGGTGAGGAGCTTCTCGCCGTAGAAGATCGAGTTGGCGCCGGCCAGGAAGCACAGCGCCTGCATCTCGTCGCTCATCTCCGCGCGGCCGGCGGACAGGCGCACGTGCGAGCGCGGCATCAGCACGCGGGCGAGGGCGATGATGCGCACGAACTCGATCGGGTCGAGCTTCGCGGTGCCGGCGAGCGGCGTGCCCTCGACCTGCACCAGGTTGTTGATCGGCACGCTCTCCGGATGCGGGTCGAGCGTCGCCAGCGTGTGCAGCAGCGCGACGCGGTCCTCCGCGGCTTCGCCCATGCCGAGGATGCCGCCGCAGCAGACGTGGATGCCGGCCGCGCGCACGGCGGCGAGCGTGTCGAGCCGGTCCTGGTAGCAGCGCGTGGTGATGATCTCGCCGTAGAACGCCTCGGAGGTGTCGAGGTTGTGGTTGTAGTAGTCGAGGCCTGCCGCCGCGAGGCGCTCGGCCTGCTTCGGCGTCAGCATGCCGAGCGTGGCGCAGGTCTCGAGGCCCAGCTCGCGCACGCCGCGCACCATCGCCTCGACCTGGTCGAGGTCGCGGTCCTTCGGGCTCCGCCACGCGGCGCCCATGCAGAAGCGCGTCGCGCCGGCGTCGCGCGCGGCGCGTGCCCGTTCGATCACCGCCGCCGGCTCCATCAGCGCCTCGCGCTCGAGGCCGGTGTCGTAACGGATGCTCTGCGGGCAGTAGGCGCAGTCCTCGGGACAGGCGCCGGTCTTGATCGACAGCAGCGTCGAGACCTGCACCTGGTTGGGATCGAAATGGCGCCGGTGCGTGCTCTGCGCGTAGTGCACCAGGTCGTTGAACGGCAGCGCGTGCAGCGCGCGCACTTCGTCGAGCGTCCAGTCGCTCCTGATCTCGCCCATCCGGCCGGCATCCAGGCCCATCGCATTGCTCCCCGTTCCCGTTGGAAAACCGCCGCATCCCGCGCGCGGCGCTGCCGCAGGCTTGCGCGGTGGCCGAGTATTCGAAGCGGCGGACGGACTGTCAACCGGACCCGGTCCAGTGGGTTTACGGCGCTTCCAAGTCCTTGTTACACAGGCTTTTTCCGGCGACCTGCCTGCTGTGCCTGGATCGCGGCCAGCCGCCGGCGCTGGATCTCTGCCCGGGCTGCGAGGCGGACCTGCCGCGCAACGTCCCGGCCTGCGCCGGCTGCGCGGCGCCGGTCGCGGCCGACGGCGATTGCTGCGGGGAATGCGGGCGCCGCACGCGGGCTTTCGATGCGGCCTTCGCGCCCTATCGTTACCAGTTCCCGGTCGCGGAATTGATTCATCGCCTGAAGTACGGCGGGCAGATCGCCGTCGCGCGCATCCTCGGCACGCTGCTGGCGCGCCGCCTCGCGGAACGAGGCGCCGCGCGGGTCGATGCGATCGTGCCGGTGCCGCTGCATCACGCGCGCGAGGCGAGGCGCGGCTACAACCAGGCGCGCGAGATCGCGACGTTCGCCGCGGAGTTGCTGCGCCTGCCGGTCGAGGGCGGGCTCGCGCGCCGCCTGCGCGCGACCGAGGAGCAGGCGGCGCTGCCGGCGCTGGTGCGCGCGACCAACGTCAGCGGCGCGTTCGGCGTCGTCGGCCGGCCCCCGCCGCGGGTCGCGATCGTGGACGACGTGCTGACGACCGGCGCGACCGCGGATGCGCTCGCGCTCGCGCTGAAGCGCGAGGGCTGCATTCATGTGGAGGTCTGGGCGGTGGCGCGGGCCTAGGGCGGCGCCGGCTGCGGAAAAGAAGAGGGGCCCTGCGGGCCCCTCGGTCGTGTGTTCTCAGTTGTAACGCTCGCGCGCCTTGTCGATGGATTGCGCGATCGCATCCCAGGATTTCTGCACGCCGGCGCTGAGGTCGCCGAATGCCTCGTCGCTCGCCGTGGTCAGGCGCTCGAGCGCGGCCTTGGCGCCATCACGCTGCTGGCGCAGGTTCCTGATCGTGGTGCGCGCTTCCTCGCGGCGCTCGTCCTTGAAGGACTCCACTTTGCTATCCAGCTTGTCCAGGTCGGTGTTCCACTGGTCCAGTTTCTGCTTGAGTTTCTCGACGGTCTGTTCTCGATTCATCATCGCTTGGGGTTTCCTCGCTTGGATTGAAAGCCCACGCGGATATCGCGCAGACG
>CAYXUJ010000056.1:0-15385 GCA_964468395.1 uncultured Steroidobacteraceae bacterium | reverse complement strand
TCGTCGTCGCCCACGACGAACGGCGCCCCGGTCTTGCCGGCGATCTGCTTCAGCCAGTCGTACTGGATGCCGTTGGTGTCCTGGAACTCGTCCACCAGCAGGTGGCGGAAGCGCTCGCGGTAGTAGTTGCCGAGGTCAGGCACGTCGCGCAGCACTTCGAAGCTGCGCAACAGCAGCTCGGCGAAGTCCACGACGCCCGCCTGCTCGCAGCGCTGCTCGTAGATCGAGTAAAGCCGGATCAGCTGCTGGCGCGTCGGGTCGCCGCGGTCGTCCAGCTTCTTCGCGCGCTGGCCCTCGTCCTTGTTGGCGTTGATGAAGCCCTGGACCTCGCGCGGCACCCAGCGCTGCTCGTCCAGCCGCTGCTCGCGGATGATGCGGCGCACCAGCCGCTCCTGGTCGTCCTGGTCGAGGATCTGGAACGACTGCGGCAGCCGCGCCTCGCGCCAGTGGCGGCGCAGCATGCGGTGCGCGAGCCCGTGGAAGGTGCCGATCCACAGCGGGTCGGCCGGCATGCCGAGCAGCGACTCGATGCGGCCGCGCATCTCCGCCGCGGCCTTGTTCGTGAACGTGACCGCCATCAGCCCGTGCGGCGACACGCCGTGCTCGAGGATCAGCCAGGCTGCTCGGTGCGTCAGCACGCGCGTCTTGCCGCTGCCCGCGCCGGCCAGCACCAGCACCGCGCCGAGCGGCGCAGTGACCGCCTCGCGCTGGGCGTCGTTCAACGAATCGAGCAGAGAGCGTGCGGGCATGGGCCGGGAATTCTACCCGCTACAAAAATGGGACAGACACTTTTTTGGCAGTGCCAAAAAAGTGTCTGTCCCATTTGATTATTGTTCTTGGGAGAAGCTGACGAGCGCCAGCACGAGGGCGATGACGACGGGGCCGAGGAACAGGCCGATCATGCCGAAGGCGGCGAGGCCGCCGATCACGCCGATGAAGACGGCGAGCGTCGGCACGTAGGCGCGGCCGGAAATCAGGAGCGGCTTCAGGAAGTTGTCGACGCTGCTGACGATGGCGCCGGCAACCACCAGCACGATCGCGGCGACGTAATCGCCGCGCGACAGCAGCACCAGGACCGCCGGCACCCAGACGAGGGCCGTGCCGCCGAACGGCACGACCGACAGCACTGCACCGACCACGCCGAAAACGACCGGCGCCGGCAGGCCGACGATCGCGAAGGCGATGCCGAGCAGCAGGCCCTGGACCATCGCGGTCAGCACCGTGCCGCGCACGACCGCGCGGGTCACGGTCGCCAGGCGCTCGGTCAGCTGCTCGCGCCGCAGGCGCTCGAGCGGCACCAGCCCGATCGCCCCGTGCGCCATCGCCCGCCCGTCGCGGATGAAGAAGAACAGCAGGAACAGCATCGCCGTGAACGACAGCACGGTACCGACCGCGCCGAGGAAGGCCGTGCCGCCGAGCGAGGCGAGCCGCTCGAGCAGGCGCTTGCCGCCGTCGAGCAGCCAGCCCTGGACCTCGACGGCGCTGATCTCCAGGTAACGGTCGAGCCAGGCGAGCGTCGGGCCGATCACGGGCAGGCCGGCGAGGTCGGCGATGCTGCGCGCCTCCTGGCGGCCGAGCCAGTCCTGCAGCAGCCCGGCGAGTTCCGCCGCCTGGCGCGCGAAGGCGACCGCGAGCGCGGTCAGCGGGCCGATGAACAGCAGCAGCACCAGCACCGTCAGCGCGAACGCCGCGATCGATTCCCGCCCGCGCAGCCAGATGGTGAGCCGCGCCTGCGCCGGCTGCAGCAGGAAGCCGAGGAACACGGCCCAGGCCAGCGGCGCGAGGAAGGGCTCGAGGATCCGGTACAGCAGCACGGCCAGCAGGCCGAGCCCGGCGACCGCGAGCACGCGCTCGTAGAAGAGCGCGTTGCCGGATGCGTTCACGCGCCCCGGCCGCTCAGAAGCCGACCGGCCCGCCGGTCAGCACGATCTCGACGCGCCGGTTGCGCGCGCGCCCTTCGGCCGTCTCGTTGTCGGCGACCGGCTGGTCGGGCCCCAGCCCGGCGACGTCGACGGTCGAGGCCGCGACGCCCTGCGCGATCAGGTAATCGCGCACCGCGATCGCCCGCTGCAGCGACAGCGCGCGGTTGGTTTCGTCGCTGCCGGTGCTGTCGGTGTGGCCCTCGACCTTGAAGCGCAGTTCCGGATAGGTGCCGACGATGCCGGAGAAGCGCGCCAGCGACTCGCGCGCCTCGGAGGACAGCGTCGCCGCGCCGGTCGCGAACTGCACGCCCGAGATCTCGGCGACCACGCCGCGCTCGGTCACGCGCGTCGGCAGCGCGCGGTTCAACCGCTCCGCGAACTCCGCGCGCGCCTTCTCCGCTTCCGCGGCCGCGGCCCGGGCCGCCGCCTCGCGCGCGGCGATCGCCGCCTGCCGCGCGCTTTCCTCGCGGGCGATCTCCGCCTCGCGCTGCGCCTTCTCCTCCGCCGCCTGGCGCGCGGCCAGCGCCGCCGCCTCGCGCTTGGCGCGCGCGTCGGCCGCGGCATGCGCCTCGACCGCATCGCGACGGGCGTCTTCGGCCGCCTGCACGGCCTCGCGCGCGATCATCGGCGCGGTGTCGCGCTCGCGGTACTTCTTGCTGGCCTGCGCGGTCTCGGCCGCGGCCAGCAGCTCCTGCGCCTTGGCGTAGCGGTCATGCGCGTATTCCTCGGCCTCCGCCAGCTCGGCGATGCGCACGGCGTAGCGGGCCTGGATCAGGTCGGACGGCAGGCGCGCCTTCGGGTCGACGGCCTGGGGCGTGAGGCGCGAGTAGTCCATGCGCCGCGACAGGCCGGAGATCAGCGCCGCTTCGCCGCGCACGCTGTCGGCGAGGTTCTGCAGCACGACCGCGCGGCTCGGCGCCGACACGGCGAAGTGCGGCTCGGCGGTGACGATCAGCGCGAACTGCGCGAGCGGCGTGGAGGTCTTCAGCGAGCCGCGGTTGCCGCTCAGTTCGATCGAGCCGAGGTTCAGCGAGCGGCCGTCGATGGTGATCGCCCACAGCACGTAGGTCGTGTACGGCCCGAGCGCCGGCGCCGGCTGCAGCCTGCGGACCGACACCTTGACGTTGGAGCGGCCGTCCTGGAACTCGACCGAGCCGCTGCCGTCCGCGTCGAGCGCGATGGCCGTGCCGCGGAACTTGAGCGTGGACACCGGGCCTTCGCGGTAGCTGTAGGCCTGCAACTGGCCCGCCACTTCCTCGCTGACGACGGACACGTCCTTCTCGACCTGCTGCGCGCGGGCACCGCCCGCCACGGCCAGCAACGCGGCAAAAGCCGCCAGCAACGGTGTCTTGAACATCCCCTTGGTCCTCCGCGGACGGGGCCGTGGCCTGCCGCCGCGATCCGGTTCTTGATCCGGGTTTATTGTACGGTCAAACGGGCGCGGTCGCGCAGCCGCGCGCTACAGCGCCGCGCGGATGCGCGCCGCGTGTTCCGCGAGTACCGCGTGGTCGGCCTGGGCCGCGGCATGGATGCCGAGGTCCTTGCCGGCGTAGCGCGGAATCACGTGAAAATGCAGGTGGAACACGCTCTGGCCGGCGGCCGCGCCATTCAGCTGCGCGACCATGATCCCGGGCGGCGCGAACGCCTTCTTCACGGCCCTGGCGACGAGCCGGACCGTGCGTGCGGCGGCCGCGACCGACTCCGGCGAAGTCGTGAACACGTCCTCGCCGGCCTGCTTCGGCACGACCAGCGTGTGGCCTTCCGCCTGCGGCATGATGTCCATGAACGCCAGCGTGTCGGCGTCCTCGTACACCTTGTGGCAGGGAATCTCGCCGCGGACGATGCGGGCGAAGATGTTGTCCTTGTCATAGGCCATCGAGAGCCTCCAGGTCGAGTTCGATCGAGATGACGCAGTGATCGGGCCAGCGCGGGCCGGTCGGGTAGTCCCAGGCGCGGAACGATCCCGGCACCAGCCGCCGCCCCAGCAGGCGCCCGAGCACGATGTGGTCGACCGGCATGCGCGGGCCGTAGCCGTTGTTGCAGCCAACCGCGCCGTGGTCCGCGCCGGCGTCCAGCAGGTCGGCGCCGGCGGGCTGGCCGTCGTCGATCTCCGGCCACATCGCCGCGATCTTGCCGAAGGCGTCGCGGGCCTGCTTCGGCTCGCGGTCGAAGCGGCGATTGAAGTCGCCGACCACGGCGAAGGCGTCGCCGACGCGCGCGCGGCGGTCGATCCAGTCCTCGAGCAGCGGCACCTGCTGCTGCAGCACGCCGCAGGCCTCGCGCTTGAAGTTCAGCGGGTCGCGATTGCAGCCGGACTTGAGATGCACGCCGAGCAGCCGGATCTCGCGCGGCGTGCCGGGATACAGCGTCAGGTCGGCGCCCCAGCGCACGTCGTTGTCGGGCAGGCCGAGCGGGCGGTAATCGCGGTTGCAGCGGTGCGGCACGCCGCGGCGGATCGCGAAGCCGGTGTTCTGCACGTGCCGGCGCTTGGTGAAGCAGAAGTCGTGGTCCGGGAACACGAGCCGTGCTGCCTCCGGGCCGTCCACTTCCTGCAGCGCGATCGCGTCGTGCGGCAGCGTGGCGGCGAACGCGCGCAGCCGCGCAAGGTCCTCCTCGCTCCAGCGCCCGTCGGGAACGATGTTGCAGGGAATCGCGCGGTCGCTGCCGCCGGCGCGCAGGCCGTGGTCGAGGCAGCGGGCGGCGAGCGCATCGAACGTTGCCGGCGCCATCAGCCAGTTGAGGTTCCAGGTCGCGAGGCGCAGGCGGTCGGCCGCTGCCGCATCCGCGCCGGCAGCGGCCGCGAGCAATGCGATGGCGGCAGCCGCCGCGCGCATCATCCGCCCGCCTGCCGCCGGTTCGCGACCAGGTCCTGCACGACCGCCGGGTCCGCGAGCGTGGACGTGTCGCCGAGCTGCTCGTGTTCCTGCGCCGCGATCTTGCGCAGGATGCGGCGCATGATCTTGCCGGAGCGCGTCTTCGGCAGGCCGGGCGCCCACTGGATGTGGTCGGGCTGCGCGATCGGGCCGATCTCCTTGCGCACCCACTTCACCAGCTCGCCGCGCAACTCGTCGGTAGCGGGCTCGCCGGTCTTCAGCGTCACGTAGGCATAGATGCCCTGGCCCTTGACGTCGTGCGGAAAGCCGACCACGGCCGCTTCCGCGACTTTCGGGTGCGCGACCAGCGCGCTCTCCACTTCGGCCGTGCCGATGCGGTGGCCGGAGACGTTGATGACGTCGTCCACGCGCCCGGTGATCCACCAGTAGCCGTCCTCGTCGCGGCGCGCGCCGTCGCCGGTGAAGTACTTGCCCGGGTAGGTCCGGAAATAGGTGTCGATGAAGCGCTGGTGGTCGCCGTACACCGTGCGCATCTGCCCGGGCCAGCTGTCCTCGAGCACGAGGTTGCCGCTGGCCGCGCCCTCGAGCGGCTTGCCGTCGGCATCGACGAGCGCCGGCCGGATGCCCGGCAGCGGCAGCGTCGCGGAGCCGGCTTTCAGGTCGGTGGCGCCGGGCAGCGGCGAAATCAGGATGCCGCCGGTCTCGGTCTGCCACCAGGTGTCCACGATCGGGCAGCGGCCGTCGCCGACCACGCGGTAGTACCACTCCCAGGCCTCCGGGTTGATCGGCTCGCCGACCGTGCCGAGCAGGCGCAGCGAGGCGCGCGAGGCCGCCTGCACCGGCGCGTCGCCGTCGCGCATCAGCGCGCGGATCGCGGTCGGCGCCGTGTAGAAGATCGTGACCTTGTGCTTGTCCACGACGCGCCAGAAGCGCGAGGTGTCCGGGTAGTTCGGCACGCCCTCGAACATCAGCGTGGTCGCGCCGTTCGACAGCGGGCCGTAGACGATGTAGCTGTGGCCGGTCACCCATCCGACGTCGGCCGTGCACCAGTAGACGTCCTGCTCGTGGTAGTCGAACACGATCGAGAACGTGAAGTTGACGTAGACCAGGTAGCCGCCGCTCGTGTGCAGCACGCCCTTGGGCTTGCCGGTGGAGCCGGAGGTGTAGAGGATGAACAGCGGGTCCTCGGCGTTCATGCGCGCCGGCTCGCAGGTTGCCGGCTGCGCCGCCGTGATCTCCTCGTAGCGGAGGTCGCGGCCCTCGACCCAGCCCACGTCCGCGCCGGTGCGGCGCACGACCACGACGTGCTTGACCGCGAGCTTGCGCGAGGCGATCGCCGCGTCCACGTTGGCCTTCAACGGGATCTTCTTGCCGCCGCGCACGCCCTCATCGGCCGTGATCACGAACGCGGACTCGCAGTCCTGGATGCGCCCGGCGAGCGACTCGGGCGAGAAACCGCCGAACACCACCGAGTGCACCGCGCCGATGCGGGCGCAGGCGAGCATCGCCACCGCCGCCTCCGGCACCATCGGCATGTAGATGGTCACGCGGTCGCCCTTGGCGACGCCGGCGGCGCGCAGCGCGTTGCCGAGCCGGCAGACCTGCTCGTGGAGCTCGCGATACGTGATGCGCCGCGACACCGAGGGATCGTCGCCCTCGAAGATGATCGCGGTCTTGTCGCCGCGCGACTCGAGCTGGCGGTCGAGGCAGTTGGCGGCGACGTTGAGCTCGCCGTCCTCGTACCAGCGCACGCGGAAGTCCGCCGGGTCGAACGACACGTCCCTGATGCGCGTCGGCAGGCGCATCCAGTCGATGCGCCGGGCGGTGCGCGCCCAGAACGCATCGGGGCTGCTGACCGACTCCCGGTACATGGCCTGGTAATCCGCGGCCTTCACCAGCGCGCTGGCGGCGAACGCCGCGGGGACCGGGTGCTTGTGGACGATCATCGGGACCTCGCCAATGGCTGCGGAATCGAAGCCACATTCTAGCGAGGCCGGCGCCGGTTGACGCAGGTCAAGGCAGCGCGCCGTTCGGCGCGGGATCATCTGCGCAGGCGAAAAGACCTGCGAAATGAAGCGATTCCCGCTGCTTCCCCTGCTCGTGCTGGCTGCGCCGCCGGCTGCGGCCGACGGCCTCGAGTCGCTCGTCAGCGACGGCCAGGCCGGCCTCGACCTGCGTTACCGCTACGAGAGCGTCGAGCAGGACGGCATCCCGTCGACCGCCGGCGCCAGCACGCTCCGGCTGCGGCTCAACCTCGCGACCGGCACGGTGAACGGCTTCTCCGCCCTCACCGAGTTCGACCACCTGCAGGTGATCGGCGACACGCATTACAACGACACGCGCAACGGCCTGGCGCAGTATCCGGTGGTCGCCGACCCGGAGGGCACCGACCTCAACCAGGCGTACCTCCAGTACGCGGCGCCGAAAGACACGGTGCTGCGCCTCGGCCGCCAGCGCATCACCATCGACGGCGAGCGCTTCATCGGCGCCGTCGGCTGGCGCCAGAACGAGCAGACCTACGACGCGCTGCGGGTCGAGACGAAAGCGCTGCCGGGCGCCACGATCAACTACGCGTACGTGGACCAGGTGCGGCGCGTGTTCGGGCCGGACTCCGGCACGCCGCCCGCATCGCTCGACAGCGACAGCCACCTGCTGAACGTGAAGCTGACGAAACTGCCGCTCGGCGCGCTCACGTTCTACGGCTATCGCCTGGATTTCGACGACGCGCCGCAGCTGTCATCGGACACGGTCGGCGCGCGCTGGGACGGCACGCAGGCCGTCAACGACACCCTGAAATTCGGCTGGGCGCTCGAGTACGCCCGGCAGGAAGACGCCGGCGACAATGCCGCCGACATCGATGCGACCTACAACCTCGTTGAGTTGAGCCTGAAGGCCTCCGCGGCCGGCGTCACTGCCGGCCGCGAGGTCCTGTCCGGCGAGTCCGGCACGTTCACGGCGGCAACCAATCCAGCGTTCCAGACGCCGCTCGCGACGCTGCACAAGTTCCAGGGCTGGGCCGACAAGTTCCTGACCACGCCATCCGCCGGCATCGAGGATCTGTACCTGGGCGTCAACGTGACGCTCGCCGGCTGGAACGGCCAGGCCGTGTGGCACGACTATTCCGCCGAGGCGACGGGCCAGGACTACGGCACGGAGCTCGACCTGTCGATCGCGCGCAAGTTCGCCGGGCGCTACGAGCTGCTGCTCAAGTACGCCGACTACGAGGCCGACGGGCTGTTCACCGACACGACGAAAGTCTGGGTCCAGCTCGGCGCGTCGTTCCGCTAGCCGCCCGCCCGGCTACAGGTCGGCCGCCGCGAAACTGTCGCAGGCTTCCAGCGTTCCGCCCTCGAGCCCGCGCCGGAACCAGCGCGCGCGCTGTTCCGAGCTGCCGTGCGTGAAGGAATCCGGCACGACCGCGCGGCCGGCATTGCGCTGCAGCGTGTCGTCGCCGATCGCGCTCGCCGCGGCCAGGCCCTCCTCGATGTCGCCCGGCTCGAGCAGGCCGGCCACCCGGTCGGCATGCCGGGCCCAGATGCCGGCGTAGCAGTCGGCCTGCAGCTCGAGCCGCACAGAGAGCTGGTTTGCTTCCGCCTCGTCCACGCGCCGGCGCAGCTCCTGCACGCGCCGCGTCGCGCCCAGCAGGTTCTGCACGTGATGGCCGACCTCGTGGGCGACCACGTAGGCGCGCGGGAAGTCGCCGCCGGCGCCGAGGCGCGACTGGAGCTCGTCGAAGAACGACAGGTCGATGAACACGCGCTCGTCCGCCGGGCAGTAGAACGGGCCCATGGCCGCCTCGGCGAATCCGCAGCCGGAGTCCACTGCGCCGGAGAACAGCACCAGCGTCGGCTCGCGGTAGGCGCCCTTCAACTTCGCGAACTCTGCGCCCCAGGCGTCCTCGGTCTCGGCCAGCGCGACCGCAACCTGCTCGCGCCACTCGGCCTCCATCGACGATTCCGCGTAGGGCTCGCCGGTCGCCGGCCCGACCTGGGTCGTGTCGACGCCCTGCAGCACGACCGACGGATCGACGCCGAAGTACATCGCCAGCAGCACCAGCGCGACCGTGCCGATGCCGCCGCCGACCAGGCCGCGGCGGGCGCCGAGCCCGCGGCGGTCCTCGATGTTGTCGCTCTGTCGGCGTCCGCGCCAGCGCATGGATCGGTCCGCGCCTCAGAGCAGGTTGTATTCCCTGGCCAGCAGCCAGGTGAGCGTGATCCACATCAGGATCGCGAGCGGCAGGCCGGCGCGGACGAAATCCTGGAACCGGTAGCCGGCGGCGGACATCACCAGCAGGTTGGTCTGGTAGCCCATCGGTGTCGCATAGCAGATGTTGCAGCCGAACAGCACGGCCAGCACGAACGGCCGCGGATCCACGCCGAGCGTGGTCGCCATCGCGATCGCGACCGGCGTGCCGATGATCGCCGCGGCGTTGTTGGAGACGAAATTGGTGACCACCGCCATCAGCAGCATCAGCGCGGTCAGCATGGCCGCCGGCGGCACGAACGCGCCGAGCGCGGCCAGGCCGTTGCCGGCCGCCTCGATCTGGCCGGTCGCCATCAGCGCCTCGCCGAGCGCCAGGCTCGCGACCACGACCATGACGACCTTCGACGACAGCGCGTCGGTCGCTTCCTGCCAGCGCAGGCAGCCGGTCAGCAGCATGGCGGCGACGCCGAGCGCGGACGCAAGCACCATCGGCAGCAGCTTGCCGGCGGCGAGCGCAATCACGCCCGCCATGATCGCGAGGGCGACCGGCGCGCGCTTGGTGTGCGGCAGCTCCACCGTCGCGTCCAGGATCAGGATGCCGGGCGCGCTGCGCAACTGGTCGATGCCGTCCTTCGGGCCGCGCAGCAGCACGGCATCGCCGGGGCGCAGCAGCGTCTCGGTCGGGTCGATCGGGGTAGTCTCGCCGGGCCGGTTGACGCCGATCACCTCCAGTCCCTGGCGCACGGCGAACTGCGAGGCCTCGAGCGAAGTGTCGCCGAGGTCGGAATCGGAAGCGATCAGCGCCTGCGCCAGGTTCTGCCCGGCCACGCCCGCCGTCTCGTGCTGCTCGCGCGGGTGCAGCCAGGCGCCCAGCACGGCGGCGTACTCGCGCAGCTTTTCCGGAACCTCGCGCACGAGCAAACGGTCGCCGGCAGCAAGCTGCATGGTCGGCAGGCGCGCCAGGTTGGACGTGCCGCGCACCACGCCCCGCACCTTGAGCCCCTTCTGCTTGGCCAGCACCTCGCGCAGTTCGCGCCCGGCCGCGAAGCCGTCTTCCTTCAGCACCAGCGCCGCGTCGAAGATCATCGGCGCGCTGGCTTGCTGGTTGCCCGTATCCTTGGGCAGCAGGCGCGGCGCGATCAGCCACAGGTACGGCAGCGCGACGGCGGCCGCGACCGCGACCATCGGCGCGAACTCGAACAGGCCGAAAGCCGGCAGCCCGTGCTCGGCGGCGATGCCGACCACCAGCAGGTTGGTCGAGGTGCCGATGGTCGTCGCCATGCCGCCGATCAGCACCGCGTAGTTCATCGGCAGCAGGGTCTGCGAGGAGCTCGTGCCGGTGCGCGCGGCGACCGCCACCAGCACCGGCATCAGCAGCACGACGATCGGCGTGTCGTTGACCACGCCGCTGACCAGCATGCAGAACACTAGCAACAACAGGAAAGCGAACGACGGCGCGAAAGCCCAGATGCGCGACAGCCAGCGCACGAACGGCTCCAGCGCGCCGGTCGCGATCAGGCCGCGGCCCAGCACCATCAGGAAGCAGATCGTGACCAGCGCGGTGTGGCCGAAGCCGGCGAGGAACTCGGCCGGGCCGAGCGGCCGCTCGCTGCGGTCGTAGGGGAACACGCCGAACACCAGCATCAGCGCCAGCAGCGCGATCAGCGCCGTGCTCTGCACCGGCAGCTGCTCCTTGGCGAACAGGTAGAAGGTGCCGAAGGTGATGGCGAGCACCGCCCCGGCGTGCCAGTCGATCAGCTCGATGAAACCGAGGTCCATGGCGGCAGTGTACTGGAGACGGCCGCGGCCAGCCGGGGCGTCAGCCGCCGAGCGGCGGCAGGTAGTGGTCCACCAGCAGCGCTGCGAACAGCAGCGCGAGGTAGTTGATCGAGAAGCGGAACACGCGCATCGGCAGGTCGGGGCGGTCGGACTTGCGCAGCACCCAGGCCTTGCGCAGGAACCGGCCGCCGAGCGCGAGCGCCGCCGCCAGGTAGAAGAGCCCGGACATCCCGGTCAGGAACGGCAGCACGGTCACGACCGTCAGCAGCACCGTGTAGTACCAGATGAAGTCCTTGGTGTAGGCGATGCCGTGGGTGACCGGCAGCATCGGGATGCCGACGCGGGCGTACTCGTCGCGCCGCGCGATCGCCAGCGCCCAGAAGTGCGGCGGCGTCCAGGCGAAGATGATCAGGAACAGCAGCAGCGCGTCGGCGTCCACCGCGCCGGTCACCGCGGTCCAGCCGAGCACCGGCGGCGCGGCGCCGGCGGCGCCGCCGATGACGATGTTCTGCGGCGTCGCGCGCTTGAGCCAGATCGTGTAGATGACGGCGTAGCCGATCAGCGAGAAGAAGGTCAGCACCGCGGTCAGCGCATTGACCAGCAGCGCCAGGATCAGCATCGAGCCGGCGCCCAGCACGAAGGCGAACGACAGCGCATAGGCCTCCGACACCGTGCCGCGCGGCAGCGGCCTCAGCCGGGTGCGCGCCATCTCCGCATCGATGCGGGCGTCCAGCACGTGGTTGATGGCGGCGGCCGAGGAAGCGGCGAGGGCGATGCCGAGCGAGCCCCAGACCAGGGCGCCGGCCGGCGGCAGGCCGGGCACGGCCAGGAACATGCCGACCACGGCCGTGAACATGATCAGCGACACGACCTTCGGCTTGGTCAGCGCGAAGTAATCGCGCGCCCGCAGCCAGGCGACGGAAGGGGTCGAACCGGCGTTGTGCTCGCGCGTCGTCATGGGGAGACGAATGCTAGCACGGCGCCCTCAGGGGATCGGCCGCATCCCGGTGTGGGCCGCCGCCCGCTGCACCACGTACTCGCAGAGCCCGCGCAGGAAGCCGGCGAAGACGCGAACGCGCGCCAGGCGCTGGGCGGTGGGCGCGTGGACGATGGACAGCGGCGGGCCCTGGGCCGTGTGCTCGGTCAGGACGGCCACCAGGTTGCCGTCCACGAGTTCCCGCGCCGCCAGCAGGTCCATGGTTTGCGTGATGCCGACGCCCCGCGCGGCGGCGAGCATCACGGCCTCCGCCTCGTTGACGGTCACGCGAAACCGCGGCTCGAAAGGGACGGCGGAATCGGCCGCGAAAACCCAGGGCCGGGGCTGCGTGCCGCCTGGGGGAATCGAGCCGATCAGCACGTGGCCGGCAAGGTCCGCGATCTGCTGCGGCCGCCCGTGCTTCGCCAGGTACGCGGGCGAGGCGCAGCTGATCCAGCGCGAGCCGGAGATGCGCTGCGCCACCAGGTTCGGGTCGGTGACCGTGCCGGCGCGCACGGCGAGGTCCACGCCTTCCTGCACGAGGTCCACGACGCGCTCGTTGAAGCGCAGCTCGAGGTCGATGCCGGGATAGCGCGCGAGGAAATCGGGCAGCGCGGGCAGCAGAATGTGGCGGCCGAAGGAACCCGGTACGTCCACGCGCAGCCGGCCGGTCGGCTGTTCCTTTGCGCGGCTCAGCGTTTCCTCGGCGGCGGCGAGTTCCGCGAAGATGCGCCGGCAGTGGTCGAGGTAATCGGCGCCGGCGGGCGTGAGCGCGACCTTGCGGGTCGTGCGGTTGAGCAGGCGCAGGCCGAATCGTTTCTCGAGCCGGCGCACGTGCGTGCTGACCATGGCGCGCGACAGCCCGAGCTCGTCGGCAGCACGGGTGAACGAGCCGAGTTCGGCGACCCGGCTGAAGGCCTGCATGGCTTCCAGGGCTTCCACGGACCTATTAGTTATTAGTATTGAACAATAAAGTCAATATTGAGCGGTTTATCGGAACAATGGCCCCGCGTAAGGTCACCTCCGTAGTCCACAGGAGGCAAGCCATGTTTCTCTTCAATCGCTCCGGACTGGCCGTGGTGCTGGCGCTGGTCGTGGCCGGCCTGCCGCTCCTGAGCCAGTACGTCTGAAGCTGGCGCGGCGCATCGCCGCCGCGCCTCAGTGCCGGTAGCGGCCCACTTCCGGCCGCGGGCTCAGGTAGCGCAGCAGCGCCACCATCGCCAGGACGAGTGCGGCCGCGCCCGCGTTGTGCGAGGTGCCGAGCCACAGCGGCCAGCCCTGCCAGATGAGGTTCATCCCGATCGTGATCTGCAGCACGAGCGCGACGAACACCGCGGTCGCCGCGCCGCGCGTCAACAAGGTCTGCCCGCGCCGCCAGGCGCCGATCACCGGCAGCAGCAGCACCAGCGCCGTCAGGTAAGCGCCGAGCCGGTGTGAATAATGAATGGCGACGCGCGCCGGCGCGTCCAGCACGCCGCCCTCGTAATCGATCCCGAGCCCGCGCCACAGCACGAACCCGTTGCGGAAATCCATGTTCGGCCACCACTTGCCGTGGCAGGCCGGGAAGTCGCCGCAGGCGGCGGCGGCGTAATTCGTGCTGGTCCAGCCGCCGAGGGAAATCTGCGCGATCAGCACCACGAGCGCGGCGTAGGCGAGGCGGCGCACGGGCCGCTCGGCCGCTTTCAGTTCGCGCCGTTCCGGCGGCAGCGCCAGCCACCACAGGAGCGCAAGCGTAGTGAGCCCGCCCAGCAGGTGCAGCGTCACGATCAGCGGCTTCAGCAGCAGCGTCACCGTCCACATGCCGAGCAGCGCCTGCAGCACGAGCAGGGCGACGACGATCCACGGCAGCACGCGCGGCTGCGCCGGGTCGCGGCGGTTCCAGACCGACAGCGCCGCGAGCGCGAGCACGAGGATGCCGAGCGCGCCGACGATGTAGCGGTGCACCATCTCGTTGAGCGCCTTCTGGTAGTCGAAGGGGCGGTCGGGATTGTCCGCGTTGATCTCGGCGACGCGGTCGATCAACTGCGAGGGATGGACGTGGCCGTAGCAGCCGGGCCAGTCGGGGCAGCCGAGGCCGGCGTTCGTCAGGCGCACCCAGGCGCCGACCACGACGACGATGGCGCACAGGATGGCGGCGAGCATTGCCACGCGACGGAACCAGGTCAGGCCGCGGGTACCGGGCATGCAGGAATCCTCTGTCTGGCTAGCCGATGTTCGACAACCGCAGCAGGCGTTCGAGGTCCTTCAGCAAGCCGCGCGCCGCGCCGGTCGCAGGGTAACTCATCATCAGGTTGCCGTGCGGGTCCACTATATATATGCCTTGCGCGCCGTCGGCGGCGGGCGGGAACAGGGCGCGCAGCGCCGCGCCCTCCGGGCCGGCAGCGCCGAGCAGCAGCAGGTCCGCCTCGGGGGCAGGCGCCGCGGGGCCGCAGCAGCCGCCGTCGTGCAGCAGCACGCGCCGCACGCGCGGCGCGTCCTTGTCGAGCGCGAGCCGTACCTGGCGCAGTTCGCCGAGCGCAGCGGCACAGGCGGCATCGCAGGCATCGCCGACCGGATGCACCAGGAACCAATGGCCGCGCAGCGCCGGCTCCGGCAGCGGGCGCGGCGGGTCGATCAGCTGGCCGTACTGGACGCCGGCCGACGGCCGCCAGCCAGACTGGAAATACAGGAGCGCGGCGGCAGCGAGCGGCACGAAAAAGATCGAGGCCACCAGCAGCAGTTGCCGTCGTCCGGCGCGCCGGCGTTCGGGCAGGTCGGTCATGGCGATTCCCCTTCGCGGCGGAGGCTGACGGCGATCCAGATCGCAATAGCGAGCGCGGCGAACGCGAACCATTGCACGGCATAGCCGAGATGACGTTCTGACGTCGTGCCGGGCACGGACCATTCGCGGACGTAGCCGTCGGGCTCGGCCGGGTCGAGCAGGAGCATGCGCGGCTGCAGCTTGCGGCCGAGCATGGCGGACAGCTCGTCCATGCGCGGGTATTGCACGAGGCGCGGCCAGCCCGCGGCGGGCGGGGCGTCGAGCCGGATCGATGGCTGCGGCAGCTCGTCGAGCCGGCCGCTGACCGCGCGCGGCGCATCCGCCACGCCGACGCCGGGCAGCGTCTCGCGCGACGGCCCGTGCGGCAGCCAGCCGCGGTTGACCAGCACGGCGCTGCCGTCGGCGAGCACCAGCGGCGTCAGCACTTCCATGCCGGCCTGGCCGGCATGGCTGCGGTTGTCGAGCAGGAACTGACGGCCGGGGTCGTAATGGCCGCGCGCCGTGACGCGCTGGTAGCGCGGCGCGCCGGCGGGGAGGGTGCCGAGCTCGAGCGCCGGCCCGGCACGCGCGAAGTCGGCGGCCAGCGCGCGCTTTTCCGCGGCCCGGCCGAGCTGCCAGTTGCCGAGCGTGGCGCACAGGAATGCGGCGGCGACTGCGGCGACGGTGCCGGCGGGCCGCGGCGCAAATCGCAGTCGGTTGCGCGTCATGGCCGGGCTATACTTTGGCATCCGAACAACCGGGGCGTGCCCATGTCTGGCGTCAAGTGGCTGGTGCTGGTCATCTTCTTCCTGATCGTCCTGAGCCTGGTGTCGGCCATGGTGCAGCTGGTGCGCGACCACAAGGGCGAGACGCGGCGCATGGTGCGCGCGCTGTCGGTGCGAGTCGGCCTGTCGATCGCGCTGTTCATCGT
>CAYXUJ010000055.1:8727-15459 GCA_964468395.1 uncultured Steroidobacteraceae bacterium | reverse complement strand
GCCGCCTGCGCCGGCGACCAGGCTACCGCCCCCGCCGGCGAGCGCATCATCAGCGTCGCGCCGAACCTCACCGAGCTGCTGTTCGCCGCCGGCGCGGCCGGGCAGGTCGTCGCCGTCAGCGAATACAGCGACTATCCGGAGGCCGCCAGGGCACTGCCGCGGATTGGAGACGCCTTCCGCCTCGACTACGAGCGCGTCGTCGCGCTGGCGCCGACCGTCGCCGTGATCTGGGAGACCGGCACGCCGGCCGGCGTCGCGGAGCGCCTCGAAGACCTCGGCATCCGCGTGGTCGGCATCCCGACGCACCGGCTGGACGACATCGCCGCGGGCCTGATCGAACTCGGCGAGCTGGCCGGCACGCAGGCGATCGCGAATGCCGCCGCCGCGGAATTCCGCAGCCGCATCGAGGCGCTGCGCGCCCGCTACCGCGACCGCGCGCGGCTCAGCGTCTTCGTGCAGATCGACGACGCGCCGCTCTACACCGTCGGCGGCGGCCACCTGATCACCGAGATCGTCGAGCTGTGCGGCGGCGTCAACGTCTTCGCCGAGGCCGCCGCGCTGGCGTTGCCGGTGGACCTGGAAGCCGTGCTGGCGCGGGCGCCGCAGGTGATCCTCTCGACCGACGACGGCGACCCGGCGGATTACTGGTCGCGGTTCACGCAACTCGAAGCGGTCGCGGCCGGGCGCGTGTACCGGGCGCCGGCCGACCGCCTGGCGCGGCCGAGCCCGCGCATCGCCGAGGGTGCGGCGGAAGTCTGCGCGCTGCTGGACCGTGCCCGCGGCTCAGCGGCGCTCGTGCCGCCATAGCACCTCGCTGCCGCTCTCGTGTCGTGCCAGCACGCGCGCGAGCACGAACAGCAGGTCGGACAGGCGGTTGAGGTACTGCAGCGGCTCCGGGGCCACGGTCTGTGCGCGCGCCAATGTCCAGCAGCGCCGTTCCGCGCGCCGGCAGATCGCGCGCGCGAGGTGGCAGGCCGCGGCCGCCGTGCCGCCGCCCGGCAGGATGAATTCCTTGAGCGGCGGCAGGCGCTCGTTGAATGCATCGAGCGCCGCCTCGAGCGCGGCGACCTGGCCGGCCGCGATCGCGCGATGGCCGGGGATGCACAGCTCGCCGCCGAGGTCGAAGAGCTCGTGCTGGACCCTGAGCAGGAGCTCCTGCACGTCGGCCGGCAGGCCGGGCACGGCGATCACGACGCCGATGGCGCTGTTGCACTCGTCCACCGTGCCGTAGGCCTCGACCCGCGGGTCGTCCTTGGGCACGCGGCTGCCGTCGCCGAGCCCGGTCGTGCCGTCGTCGCCGGTGCGCGTGTAGATCTTCGACAGGCGGTTGCCCACGGCGCCTCCTCAGCGGAACTCGTGCCGCAGGGCGACGAACAGGCTGCGGCCCATGGTGTTGAAGCCGCGCGCCAGCTCGTAGTCCTCGTCGAACAGGTTCTCCATTCGCGCCAGCATTGTCCAGCGCGGCGTCAGCGCGAGGCGCGCCGACAGGTTGGCGAGCCAGTAGGAGGAGAGCGTCACCGGCTCGGGAAAGCCGAAGTCCTTGCGCTCGCCGGCGTAGAGCAGGTCGAGCGCCAGCTCGTGGTCGCGGATGCGGCGCGCGAGCGCCAGGGTCGCATTCTCCTTCGCGCGCCGCAGCAGCCGGCTGTCCGTGGTCCGGTCGCGCGGGTCCTGCAGCGTGACGCCGGCGCGCGCCGACCAGACGGCGCCGTCGTAGCGCCAGCCGGCCTCGACGCCGTCGATGCGGGCGCGCTCGACGTTCCGGTTCTCGCCGTCGAAGGTCTCCGGGTCGGTCACGACCAACTGGATCAGCTCGTCGATGTCGTTGCGGAAAGCCGCGACCGTGACGGTCTGCCGCTCGCCGATCCGCTGGTGCCAGCGGATCTCGTAGCTCTGCGATTCCTCCGGCTGGAGGTCCGGGTTGCCGCCGAAGCCGTACAGATCGGTGGCGTCCGGCGCGCGGAAGGCCGTGCCTGCGGCCACCGTGACGGATGCGCGCTCGCCGAGCGCGACGCCGTACTCCGCGTTCCAGGTCGCATGCCCGCCGAAGGTCTCGTGGTCGGTGTAGCCGCCGGCCAGCAGCAGCCGGTGGCGGCCGAAGGTCGCCTGGTCCTGCAGGTAGTACTGCCGCGTGGTCGTCTTCGCGTCGTAGGCGAGGCCGAAGGACTCGGCATCGGCGTCCTCGTCCTGCCACAGCAGGCCTGCGGTGAGCCGGTTATTGTCCGAGACGGCAAAGTCGTTCTGCCAGTCCACCGTGGTGCGCTGCGTGTCGAGGAAATCCGGCGACTGGTTCTGCTCGAGGTCGTCCACCGCATAGCCCAGCATGAGCCGCGAATCCCAGGCTTCCGCCGGCGCGAAGCCAGCGGTGAGCGCCAGCGCCGTGTTCTCGAAGTCCTGGTCCACCGGCGTCACGAAGAAGTCCGAGTATTCGGAAGTGCCCTCGGCATGCCAGGCGCGCACGCCGAGCTCGACCGGGCCGGCGTCGGTCCGCGCCGCGGCCGTGAACGAGCGGTTCTGGTAGCCGCGATCCGTCGTGTCGCCGCTGCGGGTCGGGAAACCGTCGCTGTCGAGCCAGGAGGCGCCGATCGAGGCGTCGCCGCGCGCGCCGGAGAGCCCGGCGCTCAGGCTCGCGCTCTTCGTGTCGTAGTCGCCGAAGCCGGCCTGCACGCTGCCGCCGTCGGCGGCGCCGCGGCGCGTGATCACGTTGATCACGCCGCCGATCGCCTCCGAGCCGTACAGCGTCGAGCGCGGGCCCTTGACGATCTCGACGCGCTCGACGAATTCCGGCGCGATGTTCTGGATCGCGGCGCTGCCGATCGTGCCGGGGTTGATGCGCAGGCCGTCCACCAGCACCAGCACGTGATTGGACTCGGTGCCGCGCAGGAACAGCGAGGTCTGCTGCCCGGGCCCGCCGAGGCGCGCGACCTCGAGGCCGGTCCGCAGGCGCAGCGCATCGCCGAGGTCGGCGGCGGGCTGGCGCCGCAGCTCGTCGCCGGCGATCACGTCGACGCTGGCCAGCGCCTCGGTCGCCGGGATCTCGGTGCGGGTGGCGGTGACGACGACGGGCTCGATCGCGGGCGTGGCCGCCGGCGCCGGATGGGACAGGCAGAAAAGCAATGCGAAAGCGGTGGGTTTTTTCACCGGTGCTCCTCCCGAGCGGGTGTTGACGCAATCCTGACGGGCCGGTCTCCGGACTCACGGCGTGTCCTTGCGGACTTTCCGCATCGCCTTCCCACCGGTGATACCGGAAGTGGCTGCAGGCTTCGCCTGCGTGATGCGGCTTGCGCCGTCTACCGTTGCGGGGGCAGTGCCGGGATGGCGAGCGACTCGCGCACCGGCTTCCCGATTAGCCCGGGCTCGCGCCCGGGACACCTGTCATCGCGGCCAATGTAGGCAGCGCCGGACGGCGGGTCAAGCGGCCGTTGACGGGGCCGCGATCGCCCCGCAGTCTGGCGCCATGGCGAATTCGGCGCGACTCGATGCGGCGCTCGCCGCCGCGGCCGCGGCGGCGGACGGCATCCGCGGCAGCTATCGCCGCAACGTCGGCGTGCGCAGCAAGGCCGACGGCTCGCCGGTGACCGAGGCGGACATCGCCGCCGAGCAGGCGATCCGCGGCATCGTGCTTGAGCGCTTCCCCGGCGACGGCTTCTACGGCGAGGAATCGGCCGCCGAGCGCATGGACGCCGAGTGGCTGTGGCTGGTGGACCCGATCGACGGCACCAAGTCCTTCGTGCGCCAGTACCCGATGTTCTCGACCCAGATCGCCGTGATGCGCAAGGGCCGGCTCGAGCTCGGCGTCTCCTGCGCCCCGGTCTACGGCGAGACTGCCTGGGCCGAGCGCGGCGCCGGCGCCTTCATGGACGGCGCCCGGCTCGCGGTGAGCCGCATCGCGACGCTGCGCGAGGCCACGCTCTCGACCGGCAACCTGCGCTCGCTCGCGGGCACGTCGCGCTGGGCGGCGCTCGGGCGGCTGGTGCTGCAGCTCGACCGCATCCGCGGTTTCGGGGATTTCCTGCATTACCACCTGCTCGCGGCCGGCAAGATCGAGGCAGTGGTCGAGTCCGACATCAATATCCTCGACATCGCCGCGCTGACGGTGATCGTCGAGGAGGCGGGCGGGCGCGTCACCGACCTCGAGGGCGCGCCGATCGGCCTGCAGTCGCGCAGCATCCTCGCCTCGAACGGCCTGCTGCACGACGAGATCCTCGCCGCGCTCGGCGGCTGACCGGCTCAGGCGCTGGTGAAGACGCGGCTGCCGTCGCGCGCGGCCAGTTCCTCGACCGGCACGCGATAGAGGGCGCTCAGGTTCGCGGCGTCGAGCGTGGCGCCGGCATCGCCGTACTGCCAGCGCCCGTCGCCGTGCAGCAGCAGCACGCGGTCCGCGTAGCGCGCCGCCAGCGTCGCATCGTGCAGCGACGCGATCACCAGCCCGCCGGCGTCGGCGCGCGCGCGAAACAGCGCCAGCACTTCGTTGCGGTGCTGCGGGTCGAGGTGATTGATCGGCTCGTCGAGCAGGCACGCCGGCGCGTCCTGCGCGAGCAGGGTGGCGACGTCGAGCCGCCGCCGCTCGCCGCCCGACAGCGAATCCACCGCGCGCGCGGCGAGCGTGTCGAGGCCGACCGCGGCCAGCGCCGCCTGCGCAATCGCAAGGTCCTCGGCGCTTTCCCACTGCCAGAACGGCAGGTGCGGATGCCGGCCGATCAGCGCCGTGTCGAACACGGTGGACGGAAACGGGTCCTCGCTGGTCTGCGGCAGGAGCGCGAGCCGGCGCGCACGCTCGCGCCCGGGCCAGTCGGCGAGCGGCCGCCCTTCGAGCTGGACGCCGCCGGCGGATGGCGCGCGCAGCCCGGCGAGCGTGTGCAGGGTGAGCGTCTTGCCGACACCGTTGCGGCCGAGCACGGCGATGAATTCGCCGCCGGCAGCCTCGAACTCGAGCGCGGCGACCAGCCGCCGGCCGTTGACCGCGACGTCCAGCGCGCGTGCGGCGAGGCGCGCGCGCGGCGCGCCGTTTACGGCTGCAGGCGCTGGTGACGCCATGGCTCGGCGTGGAACCGGCCGCCGGCGCTGGTCGGCAGGATCTCGCGCGTCCAGCGCGCGCGGTCGTGCAGGCGGTGCTCGCCCTCGACCCAGAGCTCGACGGCGGCCGCCCACAGCCGATAGCCGCCCCAGTTCGCCGGCCGCGGCAGGCGCAGGCCGGGCTCCTGGTCGTCGTCGGGCGCCATGAAAGGATCGGGCGTGCCGTGGCGCGTCGCGGTCTCGCGCAGCTTTTCGATCAGCAGCTGGCGCGAGGCGATCGGCGCGCTCTGCTCGCTGGTGATCGCCGCGAGCCGGCTGCGCCAGGGGCGGCTGGCGAAGTAATCGTCGCTCTCGCTGGCGAGCGCCAGCACGACCGGGCCCTCGACGCGCAGCTGCCGGCCGAGCGTGTCCCACTGGAACACGACCGCGGCCCAGGGCTGGGCCGCGAGCTCCTGGCCCTTGCGCGAGGCGTAGTTCGTGTAGAACACGAGATAGCCGGGATCGACCACGATTTCCTTGCACAGCACCACGCGCACCGAGGGCCGGCCGTCGGCGCCGGTGGTGGCGAGGCTCATCGAGTTGGGGTTGCGCTGGACCTGCTCGTCCCAGGCCTGGCGGAACCAGGTCGCCGCGAGCGGCATCGGGTCGGCCGGCAGCGGGTCCGGCAGCGTCTGGAACGGCGCGTGCATGGCGCGATGTTAACGCGGCGGCCCGGCACGGTGTAACTTGCGGGGCGGATGCGAAAGATCACCGTCCACGGCGCCCGGATCGCCTGCGTCGAGTCCGGCCGCGGCCTGCCGCTCCTGCTGCTGCACGGCCTCGGCGGCAGCCACGACGACTGGCGCCTGCAGCTGGCGCCGTTCGCCGAGCACTTCCGCGTGATCGTGCCGGACCTGCGCGGCTTCGGCGCCAGCGAGCGCCGCGAGCCATTCACGATCCAGCAGCATGCGCGCGACATGGTCGCGCTGCTGGCGGCGCTCGGTGTGCCGCGCGCGCACGTGGTCGGCCTGTCCATGGGCGGCGCGGTCGCGATCGAGATGGCGCTGCGTACACCGCAGGCGGTGGGCGCGCTGGTGCTCGCCAACACCGCGCCCGGCTTCACGCTGACGACCTGGCAGCGCCGGCGCATGGCGTGGCTCAGGGTGCTGGTCGCGACCTTCCTCGGCGTCGGCGCCGTCGCCCGCCTGTACGGCCGCGGCTATTTCCCGTCGCGCGGCCAGGGCCGGCTGCGCAAGCGCCTGATCCGGCGCGCGAGCGCGACCAATCGCTGGGTCTACCTGGCCTCGCTGCGTTCGCTGACGCGCTGGAATGCGGAATCGCGGCTGCGCGCGATCGAGGCGCCGACCCTGGTGCTGGGCGCGGAATTCGACATGACCAGCAGCGCCGAGAAAAGGCGCTGGGCCGCCCGCATTCCGCGCAGCCGTTTCGTCGAGCTGCCGGGCAGCCGCCACCACAGCGAGCAGGACTCCCCGGAGCGCTTCAATCGCGAGGTCCTGGCCTTCCTGCGGGGCCAAGTCATTGATTAAGGCTCGATTCAGCTTGCCGGGCCGACACTGGCCCCACGCACCCTGAGGAGGAGCCGACATGATCAGGACTGCATGGACCGCTGCAACGCTGGCGGTGCTGCTCGCGGGGCCGGCGTTCGCCGACGACGACCGCCGCGGCCGCGATCGCGACCGCGACGATCGCTACGAGCATCGCGACGACCGCCGGGACGAC
>CAYXUJ010000055.1:0-8627 GCA_964468395.1 uncultured Steroidobacteraceae bacterium | reverse complement strand
GTGCGGCGCTACGACGATATCCGTCACGACAAGCATCGCCACAAGCACCGCGGCCACGACCGCTACCATCGCCACGTGCCGCCGTCGCGCTACCGCGCCGACTACGGCTACCGGTCCGGGTACGATCTGGCCTGGCGCGACTGGGCCCGCTACGGTCGCCACGACCGCCGCTGGCGGCGCGCGTACTGGAACGGCAACAGCCACGGCTACCGTTCCGGCTACGAGGCCGGCTGGCGCGATGCCTCGTACTACTTCGGCTACGGCTATCGCCCGCGCTACTGGGCGCGCGATCCGCACGGCAGCTGGTACTTCGGTTTCCATATCGACGGCTGATGCCTGAACACCGGCCCGCTTGCTTCCTGGCAGGCGGGCCGGTACACAGGGTGGTCCCGGAACAGGCGATCACCCGATGGATCTCACCGACCTGCGCGCCCGACTGACCCAGCTCGACGGCGAGCTCCTGGCCCTGATCGCCGAGCGGCAGCGCATCAGCGAGGAAGTTGCCCGCGCCAAGCGCGCGACCGGCCATCCGACCCGCGATTTCCAGCGCGAGCGCGAGGTGCTGATGAACGCCCGCGCCGCCGCGGAAAAGCTCGGCCTGCCGCCTCAGCTTGCCGACAACCTGCTGCGGCTGCTGATCCGCAGTTCGCTGGCCACCCAGGAGCACGCCCAGGTGCGGGCCCAGGGCCAGGGCGCCGGGCGCCGCGCGCTGGTGATCGGCGGCCGCGGCAAGATGGGCCGCTGGTTCGTCGAATTCCTGCACTCGCAGGGTTTCTCCGTCGAGATCGCGGACCCGGCGGGACCGCTCGAGCCCTGGCCGCACCGTGCCGACTGGCAGTCCGACGACCTCACGCACGACGTCATCGTGGTGGCGACGCCGCTCGGCATCACGGCGTCGATACTCGAGCAGCTCGCGCGCCATCGCCCGCCCGGACTCGTGTTCGACATCGGCTCGCTGAAGACGCCGTTGCGCGCCGGCCTCGCGTCATTGAAGCAGGCGGGCGTGCGGGTCGCGTCGCTGCACCCGATGTTCGGGCCGGACACCGACCTGCTGTCGGGGCGCCACGTGATCCACGTGGACGTCGGCCGGCCCGATGCGGTGGCCGATGCGCAGGCGCTGTTCGCCTCGACCATGGCGGAGCAGGTAGTGACGACGCTGGACGACCACGACCGGCTCATCGCCTACGTGCTCGGGCTGTCGCACGCGATCAACATCGCGTTCTTCACCGCGCTGGCGGAGAGCGGCGAGGCCGCGCCGCGGCTCGCGCGGTTGTCCAGCACGACCTTCGATGCCCAGCTCGCGGTCGCCTCGCTGGTGGCGGGGGAGAGCCCGGCGCTCTATTTCGAGATACAGGCGCTGAACCAATACGGCGGCGAGTCGCTGAAGGCGCTGGCGGACGCAGTCCTGCGCCTGCAATCCATGGTCGCGGACCAGGACGCGGCCGGCTTCGCCCGGCTGATGCGCCGGGGCCAGGCCTACCTGCAGGATCGTGCTGCCGCCCGGCAGACCTGATATGCTAATGAGAGTCATTCTCATTACCATATTGAGGTAGTCATGCGCATGCGGACCGTTTTGGCGCGCTGGCTGGCGCCGGCCCTGCTGTTGCCCTTCCTCGGTGTCGCGCTGCCCGCGCAGGCCGCGGGCGAGCCGCTGGTGGTCTATTCGGCGCGCAAGTACCAGCTCGTCGAGCAGCTGTTCCTCGAGTACGGCCGCGAGCGCGGCATCGACGTGAAGTCCGTCACGGATGACGGCGCGCCGCTGGTGCAGCGGCTGATTGCGGAGGGCGCGAACAGCCCGGCCGATATTTTCATCTCCGTGGACGCGGGCGACCTGTGGCGCGCGACCCAGGCAGGCCTGCTGGCGCCGGTGAAGTCGGCGGCGCTCGAGGCGGCGATTCCCGCGCACCTGCGCGATCCCGAGGGCCGCTGGTTCGGCCTCGCCGTGCGCGCGCGCACGATCGCCTACTCGACCGAGCGCGTGAAGCCCGCGGAACTCTCCACCTACGCGGCGCTCGGTGACGCGCGCTGGAAAGGCCGGCTGTGCCTGCGCAGCGGCAAGCATGTCTACAACCAGTCGCTGGTCGCGATGATGATCGTGGACGGCGGCGAGGCCGCGACCGAGCGCGTCGTGCGCTCCTGGGTCGCCAACCTGGCGGCCGAGCCGTTCTCGAGCGACACGCTGCTGCTGAATGCCATCGCCGCCGGCCAGTGCGACGTCGGCATCGTCAACAGCTATTACCTCGGCCGGTTGCAGGCGGAGAAGCCCGGATTCCCGGTGCAGATCTTCTGGGCCGACCAGCAGGCCGGCGGCACGCACGTCAACATCTCCGGCGGCGGCGTGACCGCGCACGCGAAGAACCGCACCGAGGCGATCCGCTTCCTCGAGTGGCTGGCGTCGCCTGCGATCCAGGCGCGCTTCGCCAGCGTCAACTACGAATTCCCGGCCAATGCCACGGTCGAGCCGCTGCCGGTGGTCCAGGCCTGGGGCCCGTTCCTGCAGAAGCAGGTCAACGTCGGCCGGCTCGGCGAGATGCAGCCGGCCGCCGTGCGCCTGCTGGACCGCGTCGGCTGGCACTGATGCCGACGTCGCAGCGCGCCCTGCCGGCCGTCGCTGCGATCGCAGTCGCGCTGCCGATGCTCGCGGTGCTGGCGGCCGTGCTGCAGGGCGCGGGCGGCGGCGACGCGGAGATCTGGGCGCACCTGCGCGAGCACGTGCTCGCACGCGTGACGGCGAACACGGTCGTGCTGGTCGTCGGCGTCGTGATCCTGGCATCCGCGCTCGGCACGTCGCTCGCCTGGCTGACGGCAGCCTGCGAGTTCCCGGGCCGCGCATTCTTCTCCTGGGCGCTGCTGCTGCCGATGGCGATGCCGGCCTACGTGCTGGCGTTCGTCGCCGTGGCGACGCTCGATTACGCGGGCGCGGTGCCGGTTGCGCTGCGCGGCTGGCTGGGCGACGGCCTGTGGCTGCCGCCGGTGCGCTCGACCGGCGGCGTGATCCTGGTGCTCGCGCTGGCGGGCTATCCCTACGTCTACCTGATGGCGCGCGGCGCCTTCCTGACCCATGGCGCGCGCGCACTCGAGGCCGCGCAGTCGCTCGGCTTCGGCCCCTGGCAGGGCCTGTTCCGCGTCGCCGTGCCGCTGGCGCGGCCATGGCTGGCGGGCGGCGCCGCGCTGGTGGCGATGGAAACGCTCGCGGATTTCGGCGCCGTGTCGGTGTTCAACTACGACACCTACACGACCGCGATCTACAAGGCCTGGTTCGGCCTGTTCTCGATCGAGACGGCATTTGGCCTTGCGCTGCTGCTGCTGCTGTTCGTCGCGGTCGCGCTCGCCATCGAGCGCAAGGCGCGCGGCGGAGCGCAATATTCGGCCGCGGATGCCGGCGCGCGCAGCGCGCAACGGCTGGAGCTGCCGGGCGCGCGCGGCTGGATCGCCTTCGCGCTCGCCGCCCTGGTGTTCGCGGCGGGCTTCCTGCTGCCGGCGATCGTGCTCGCGGGCTGGGCCTGGGACGTGGCCGCGATCGACCTCGATGCGCGCTATCTCGGCTATGCGCTGCGCACGCTCGGGCTCGCGGGCATGGCGGCGCTCTCCTGCCTCGCGCTCGCGCTGGTGCTCGGCTATGCGACGCGGGTCTCGCAGGGTCGCGTGACCCAGGCCGCGGCCCGCATCGCCACGCTCGGCTACGCCGTGCCGGGCGCGGTGCTCGCGGTCGGCGTCGTCGGCGCGCTGGCGGCGGTGGATGTGCTGTGGCGCGCCGTCGCCGGCGGCGAGGGGCTGTGGCTGCAGGGCACGGTGCTGGCGCTGCTGCTCGGCTATGTCGCGCGCTTTCTCGCCGTCGCGCACGGGCCGGTGCAGGGCGGTTTCGCCCGCATCCGCCCGTCGCTGGAGGAGGCGGCGCGCGGGCTCGGCCTGTCGACGCGCGAGCTGGTCGCGCGCCTGCACCTGCCGCTGCTGGGCGCCGGCATGGGCACGGCGCTGCTGCTCGTGTTCGTCGACGTCATGAAGGAGATGCCGATCACGCTGATGACCCGGCCGTTCGGCTGGGACACACTGGCGGTGCGGGTGTTCGAGATGACGGCGGAGGGCGAGTGGGAGCGCGCGGCGCTGCCCTCGCTCGCGATCGTGCTGACCGGGCTCCTGCCGGTGGCACTGCTGACCTGGAGGATGGAGCGTGCGGCTCGAGCTGCGTGAGGTATCGAAGGCCTTCGCCGGCGGCGCGGCGGTCGACCGGCTGTCGCTGACGGTCGGCGCGGGCCGCATCGGCTGCCTGCTGGGGCCGTCCGGTTCCGGCAAGACCACGGCGCTGCGCACGATCGCCGGTTTCGAGCGGCCGGATGGCGGCGCGATCCTGGCGGGCGGCGAGATGCTGTCCGGCCCCGGCGTCTGGGTGCCGCCGGAGCGGCGGCGCATCGGCATGGTGTTCCAGGACTACGCGCTGTTCCCGCATCTCGACGCGCTCGCCAACGTCGCCTTCGGCCTGCGCGAGGCCGATCGCGGCGCACGCGAGCGGCGCGCGCGCGAGATGCTCGGGCTCGTGGGCCTGGCCGAGCACGCGGCCAAGCGTCCGCACGAGCTGTCCGGCGGCCAGCAGCAGCGCGTCGCGCTCGCCCGCGCGCTGGCGCCGCGCCCGCGCCTGGTGCTGCTGGACGAGCCCTTCTCGAACCTGGATGCCGACGTGCGCATGGACCTCGCCCAGCAGGTGCGCGCCGCGCTGGTGGCCGAAGGCGCGACCGCGCTGCTCGTGACCCACGACCAGCGCGAAGCCTTCGCGATCGCCGACGAGATCGGCGTGATGCGCGCCGGCCGGCTCGAGCAGTGGGATGCGCCGTGGAAGCTCTACCATTCGCCGGCGACGCGCTTCGTCGCCGACTTCGTGGGCGAGGGCAGCTTCATCCAGGGCACGGTGCTCGGGCCCGGGCGCGTCTCGACTGAGCTCGGCGTCATCGAGGGCCAGCTCACGATCAAGCAGCCGGCCGGCACGCTGGTGGACCTGCTGCTGCGGCCGGACGACGTGATCCACGACGACGAGAGCGAGCTGCGCGCCGAGGTCGTCGAGCGCGTGTTCCGCGGTGCGCAGTTCCAGTACAAGCTGCGCCTGCCCTCCGGCACCACCGCGCTGTCGTTCGTGCCGAGCCACCACGACCACGCCATCGGCGAACGCATCGGCATCCGCCTCGACGCCCAGCATCTCGTCGGCTTCTCCCGCGATTGATAAATGGGACAGACACTATTTTGGCACTGCCAAAAAAGTGTCTGTCCCATTTATCGGCGGCGCATCAGCAGCAGGAAGAGCGGCACGCCGATCAAGGCGGTCAGGGCGCCGACCGGGAGCTGCCGCGGCGCGACGATGGTGCGCGCGAGCAGGTCGGCGACCACCAGCAGGGCGCCGCCCGCCAGCGCGGCGGCGGGGATGACGGCGCGGTGCGAGGAGCCGATCACGAGCCGAACCAGGTGCGGCGTCACCAGCCCGACGAAACCGATGCTGCCGGCCGTGGTGACGGCCGCCGCGGTCAGCACCGATGCCGTCACGTAGATCGCAATGCGCAGGCCGCGCACCGGCACGCCGAGCAGTTGCGCCTGCAGTTCCCCGCGCGCGAGCGCATCGAGCGGGCGCGCGGCGAGCAGGCAGAGCGGGATGGCCGCCAGCGCGAGCAGCAGCAGCGACCAGGGCGTGCGCACGTAGCCGAAATCGCCGAGCAGCCAGAACAGCATCCCGCGCAGGCGCAGGTCGTCCGACAGCGACAGCAGCAGGCTGACGATGGCGCCGCAGCCGGCCGCGACGACCACGCCGGTCAGCAGCAGCCGCGTCGTGGTCCAGCCGCCGGGACCGTGCGCGACCGCGAACACCAGCAGCATGGCGCCGAAGGCGCCGGCCGCCGCGCCGATGTCCACGGCGATGCCGGCGAGACCCGCGAGCATCACGCCGAGCGCGCCGACCGCGGCGCCGCCGGAGACGCCCAGCACATAGGGGTCCGCGAGCGGGTTGCGCAGCAGCGCCTGCATCAGCACTCCGGCCAGCGCCAGCACGGCGCCGGCGCCGAAAGCCGCGAGCGCGCGTGGTAGCCGCAGCTCCCAGACGATGGTCCGTATCAGCGGGTCGCCCGCCGCGAGCCGCTCCCACGGCGCATCGATGCCCGAGCTGCCGAACGCCAGCGACGCGGCGACCGCCAGCACCGAGGCAACCGCGAGCAGCCCGATCAACAGCGACGCCGGCATCTTCCGCATGACGACCGGCATTATTCACGAAGTACGCGCCGCGCTGGCGAGCGTCTGGCCCGGGGAGGGTCTTCAGGATCGTGCGCGCCAGGGATGGCGCGCCCGAAGCCTCCAGGGATGGATTCACGGCGGTCCTGAAGGCCCTCCCCGGGCCAGACGCCTGCGAACGGATCGCAACGTTCATGGTCCGAAATCACAGCGCTATGGAACAATTGCCCGCCGTGAGCCGCGAAACCGACTACATCGACGCCGACGGCTACCGGGCCAACGTCGGCATCATCATCATGAACGACGATCGCCAGGTATTCATCGGCGGGCGCGCCGGCGCGCGCGGCTGGCAGTTCCCGCAGGGCGGCATCCGCCGCGGCGAACGCCCGGAACAGGCGCTGTACCGCGAGCTGGCGGAGGAAGTCGGCCTGCGCCGCGGCCAGGTCGAGGAAGTCGCGCGCACCCGGTCGTGGCTACGCTACCGCCTGCCGCCGCAGTTCGTCCGCCGCGACTCGAGTCCGCTGTGCATCGGCCAGAAGCAGCGCTGGTTCCTGCTGCGCCTCGGCGCCGAAGACTCGGCGCTGCGCTTCGACTCCACCGACCAGCCCGCCGAGTTCGACCGCTGGCGCTGGGTCCAGTGGTGGGACGCGGTGCGCGACGTCATCTACTTCAAGCGGCGGGTCTACTCGCGCGCACTGCATGAGCTTGGCGCCCATGCCTTTCCCGAGGGCCTGCCGGCCTACCCGGAGTGGTGGCAGGAGCGCATGGGGTCGGGGCGCCGCGGCGGGCCCGAGGCGCCGCGCGGGTGACGCTCAGAACGGCCGCAGCACGGCCAGCAGCACGATGCCGATCAGCAGCAGCGACGGCACTTCGTTGAACCAGCGGTACCAGACATGGTCGTGGGCGTTGCGGCCGGCGGCGAACTCGCGCATTAGCCGCCAGGTCCAGACGTGATAGGCGGCGAGCAGCGCCAGCAGCGCCAGCTTGGCCTGCATCCAGCCGGCCATCAGCAACGCGGGATTGCGCCAGATCAGCCACAGCCCGAATACCGTGGTCAGCGCCGCGCCGAGCGTCATGATCGCGAACAGGCGCCGTTCCATGACCTGGAACCGCTCGAGGCCGGGGGCGTCGGTCGTCGAAGCGTGGTATACGAACAGCCGCGGCAGGTAGAACAGGCCTGCGAACCAGGTCACCATGAAGATCACGTGCCAGGCCTTGATCCAGAGCATGCGCATTCACCTCCGCTCGTACGTCGATTCTAGCTGCAGGCCGCCGACTTGAGCGACGGCGCCCGCAAGCCGGTCCCGCGCTGGCGCCTGGCGCTGGTCGCCGCCGCCCTGCTGGCGCTCGCTTACGGCGGCTTCGAGCTCGGCCGGCGCGTCGCGGGCTATTCGGTCGTCAGCGCGATGATCGAGGGCATCGAACTGCGCCGCCGCAACCGCGAGCTCAGCGAGGAGAACCAGGCGCTGCAGCACCGGGTCGCGACGGCGGAGACCGGCCAGCGCGTAGACCGCCAGGCCCAGGCCGACGCGCAGCGCATGATGGGCGAGCTGCAGGCCGAGACCGCGCGCCAGCAGCAGGAGCTGCAGTTCTACCGCGGCCTCGTTGCGCGCCAGTACGGCGCCGGCACGCTGCGCGTCCAGGAACTGCGCGTGCGCGCCGAGGAGGAGCGCCGCTACCGCGTGCTGATCACGCTGGTGCAGGCGGCGACACGCGACAGCGTCGCCAGCGGCACTGTCAGCTTCACGATCGAGGGTCCGGGCCAGAAGATGCTGACCCTCGCGGAGGTCGAGCCCGACCAGCGTCGCGAGCTGCCTTTTTCGCTGCGCTTCTTCCAGCAGATCGAGGTGCCGGTCGAGCTGCCGGAAGATTTCCAGCCGGTGAACCTGCACGTGGAATACCGCCTCGGCCGCCAGCCCGAGCCTGCGCGCCAGACCTTTCCCTGGCGGGTGGAGGGCGAGAGCGAGGCCGCGACGCCGTGACCCCTGCCAGGCCCCGCTGGAGTAAAATGCGCGCATGAGCGACGCAACGCCCCGCAACGATGGCCTGGTCTTCACCGACGCCGCCGCCCGCAAGGTCGGCGAGCTGATCCGCGAGGAAGGCAATCCCAACCTCAAGCTGCGGGTATTCGTCTCCGGCGGCGGCTGCTCCGGGTTCCAGTACGGGTTCACCTTCGACGAGAAGATCGAAGACGGCGACGCGGAGTTTCCGAACCAGGGCGTGACGCTCGTGGTCGATCCGCTCTCGTTCCAGTACCTGACGGGCGCGGAGATCGACTACCGCGAGGACCTCGAAGGCGCACAGTTCGTGATCCGCAATCCGAACGCGACCACGACCTGCGGCTGCGGCTCGTCCTTCTCGACCTGATTAATTAAATGGGACAGACACTTTTTTGGCACTGCCAAAAAAGTGTCTGTCCCATT
>CAYXUJ010000054.1:0-15577 GCA_964468395.1 uncultured Steroidobacteraceae bacterium | reverse complement strand
GGGTTTCTGACTTTCAGCTCCGGGAACCGGCCGAAATCACGGTCGGCGCTCCACAACTCGCTGACCCCGTGATGCAGGCACAGCGCCGCAATGCGCGCGTCGTGGACTTTCGGCCCCGCTGAACGTGCGGCACCGGCCTGGGCGCGCAGGCGCTCCCAGTACCCGGGCGATTCGGACAGCGTGGTCGCAAAGGGCGATTCCAGCCAGTGCGCAACTTGTTCGAGTGCTTTGGGTAACGGCGTTGGCGGATCGAAGATGCGCGGGTGAGTGACGATGGCAAGGAACTCGTGGACGCAGGGCCACGGGATTGCCCACCGCGAGCGCCCCTCGGCGAGGCCGCGGATGGCCGCGGCCGCTGCGGCGTGTTCGTCGGCGTCGGCGCGATGCGCGTAGACCAGCAGATTGGTATCGACCGCGATCATCGCGCGCCGCGTCCGCCATAACTGCGCGCCCGGATCTCATCCCAGGAAAGGGCAGCCGCCTCGGCGGTCAGCCCGCGGCCCTTGAAGGTGCCGTCACGCAGCCGGAATCCTGCCCGGCCGTCGCGCTCGGCCAGTGCGAGCGCGAGCCCGCGCTCGATGAGTTCCCGCAGCGGCACGCCGTCGCGGCGTGCCTGTGCCTTGGCGCGGCGCAGCAGCGGATCGGCGATCTCGACGGTGGTTTTCATATGGTTTCCCATATATCACAATATGGGAACCCATACTACAGTGTCGTCTCGCAGATTCATGAGCCGATCCTGCCGCATCGGGCAAGCGTGCGTCGGCCGCATATTCGTCGGCTTGTCGGCGATTTGCAGGTCGGCGACGCGCTCCCAGCCGCGCGGTCAAGCGCGCCGGGACCCCGCGAGTGAGTGACTAAGTTCCGGCGGAACGAACGAGCGGGAGTCCCGGCAGCGTAGACCGCGCGGCCGATGGACAGTGACCGGCCTCCCGGTTCACGCCGTCAGCCGCCCGGCGGATGCTCCGCCAGCCACCGCATTGCCCTCTCGACCCTGGCCCGCCCGCTCGGGTGATCGTAGAACACGAACTCCTCGACCGGCCCCGGCTCGATCTTGCGGTACTTCGCCAGCCGCATCGACACGCTCGCGAACCCGTGCGGCTCGCGCGCCGCGTCGAGCCCGAACGCGTCGGCCTGGTTCTCCGCGACCCGCACGATCGTGTTCCGCACCGGCGACAGCAGCAGCATCACGACCGAGAAGATCGCGAGCGCCAGCGGCAGGCCGGCGGGATCGGCGAGGTCGCGCACGCCCCAGCGCTCGCCGTGGCGCCGCTGGAAGCGGCCGAACAGCCGGTTGACCGCCCAGTAGCCGAGCCCGAGCACCAGCGCGATCGCGAGCGGCAGCCACAGCGGGTGGTTGAGCACGTAGTGCCCCATCTCGTGCGCCATCACCGCGCGGATCTCCGGCGGCGAGGTGCCGTTCAGCAGGTTGTCGTTGAGCGAGATGCGCGTGGTGCCGGCGATCCCGGAGACGTTGGCGCTGATGCGCTTGGTCTGCCGCGACGCGTCATACCAGTACACGTCGTCAGCGGGCACGCCGTTCTCGTGCGCGAGCGCGAGGATCGAGTCGCGCAGCTCCCCGTCCGGCAGGCTCTGGTAATCGTTGAACAGCGGCGCGACGAACACCGGGTTGATCAGGATCACGAACAGCATGAAGACCGCGGTCGCGCCGGTCGCCCACCACACCCAGCGCTCGCGCACGCGGCGGATGATCGCGTACAGCCCGGCCACCGCGAAGGCCATGATTGCGACGGTGAGCACGAGCCCGATCAGCCACTCGCCCAGGAACGCGCCGAGCGTCTGGTTGGACATGCCGTACTGGTGCTCGCGGAACCAATCGGTGTACAGGGTCCACGGCAGCGTCAGCACGAACATCACCAGCAGGAAGGCGATGCCGTAGAGCAGCACCTGCAGGAAGCGGAAGCGCGTGCGGCGCTCGGCGAAGTCGCGCAGCCGCGCGGAGGTGCGCGTGCCGAGCAGCAGCCAGGCGACCAGCACGGTGATCAGCACGCCCCAGGCGTTGATCCAGTAGCCGCCCTCGAAGTACGCATCCGACTTCTCGCGCTCGGCGGCAGGGATGGTCGCGACATAAGCATCGGTCGCGCGCGCGACGTCGAAGCCGGCTCCCCATTCGGCTTCGGCCGGCAGGATCAGTCCGGGCGACGCTTCTTCGGTCATTGTTATCCCCCTGTGCAGGCACGCTATAGTGCAGCCGCTGCACTGCAACAAGCGAGTCCATGGCGGCGAATCCTCGTACCGGATTGATCGGCTGGCGCGGCATGGTCGGTTCCGTGCTGCTCGAACGCATGCGCGCGGAGGGCGACTTCGCGCTGATCGAGCCCGCATTCTTCTCGGCTTCGCGCGCCGGCGCGCCGGCGCCGGCGGTCGGCGGTGACGCCGGCGTCGTCGGCGATGCCCACGATCTCGACGCGCTCGCGCGCTGCGACGTCCTCATCTCCTGCCAGGGCGGCGACTACACCGAGGCCGTGCACCCGAAGCTGCGCGCGGCGGGCTGGCGCGGCCACTGGATCGACGCGGCTTCGACGCTGCGGCTGCGGGACGACGCGACCATCATCCTCGACCCGGTCAACCGGCCGGTGATCGACCGGGCGCTGGCCGCCGGCTGCCGCGACTGGATCGGCGGCAACTGCACGGTGAGCCTGATGCTGATGGCTTTCGGCGGGCTGTTCCGCGCCGGCCTGGTCGAGTGGATGACGACCATGACCTACCAGGCGGCGTCCGGCGCCGGCGCGCGGCAGATGCGCGAGCTGCTGGCGCAGATGGGCGCGCTGCACGCCGCCGCGCGCGGCCTGCTGGACGACCCGGCGACCGCGATCCTGGACATCGACCGGCGCGCGACCGCGGCCTTCGACCTGATGCCGGCCGCTGCGCTCGGCCAGCCGCTGGCCGGCAGCCTGCTGCCCTGGATCGACCGCGACCTCGGCCGCGGCGTCAGCCGCGAGGAATTCAAGGCCGGCGCCGAGGGCAACAAGATCCTCGGCCTGGCGTCGGCGCCGGTGCCGATCGACGGCATCTGCGTGCGCGTCGGCGCCATGCGCTGCCACAGCCAGGCGGTCACCATCAAGCTCAGGCGCGCGCTGCCGGTGGCGGAGGCCGAGCGCATCCTCGCGGCGGCGCATCCCTGGCTCTGCATCGTCCCGAACGAGCGCGAGGCGACGCTCGCGCGCCTGACGCCGGCGGCGGTGACCGGCAAGCTCGAGATCGCCGTCGGCCGCATCCGCCACCTGGCGATGGGCGAGGACTACCTGACGGCGTTCACGGTGGGCGACCAGCTGCTGTGGGGCGCGGCGGAGCCGCTCCGGCGCATGCTGCGCCTGCTGCTCGGGCGCTGACCGCGGCCGCATGGGCGAGCCGGCAGACAACAGTCCCCCGCTCGGAAGACTGCTCGCGCACGGCGCATTCGCGCGCTACCTGTCGGCGCGCACCGCGGTCTCGATTGCGGTGCAGATGCAGACGGTCGCGGTCGGCTGGCAGATCTACTCGATCACGCGCGACCCGCTCGACCTCGGCCTGATCGGCCTGTCGCAGTTCCTGCCGTTCGTGCTGCTGGTGCTGCCGGCCGGGCAGGTCGCGGACCGGCGCAACCGCGCGCGCATCCTGTCCGCCTGCTTCTCGCTGGAGCTGGCCTGCGCGCTGCTGCTGCTCGCATTCACGCTGTCCGGCCTGGCGGTGGTCTGGCCGGTGTTCGCGGTGATGGTGCTGTTCGGCATGGCGCGCGCCTTCGCGATGCCGGCGGGGCAGGCGATCCTGCCGAACCTGGTGCCGCCGGCGCTGTTCTCGCGCGCGGTCGCCGTGCAGTCGAGCACCTGGCAGCTGTCCACGATCGTCGGCCCGGCGATCGGCGGCTTCATCTACCTGCTCGGGCCGGAGGCGGTTTACGGCTCGGTCGCCGTGCTGCTGGCCTCGGCCATCGTGCTGATGCTCGGCGTGCGCACCGCGCCGCCGGCGCCGTCGGCGGAGCCGGACAGCTGGCACACGCTGCTCGAGGGCCTGCGCTTCGTCTGGCGGCGCAAGATCATCCTCGGCGCGGTGTCGCTCGACCTGTTCGCCGTGCTGTTCGGCGGCGCGGTCGCGCTGCTGCCGGCCTACGCCAGCGACATCCTCGACATCGGCCCGGCCGGTTTCGGCTGGCTGCGCGCGGCGCCCGGCATCGGCGCGGCGATCGTGGCGCTCGCGCTCGCCTGGCGGCCGATCACGCAGCACGTCGGCGCGAAGATGTTCGCCGGCGTCGCGATCTTCGGCGTCGCGACCGTGGTGTTCGGCGTCTCCGAGAGTTTCCTGCTGTCGATGGCCGCGCTGGTGATCCTCGGCGGCGCCGACATGGTGAGCGTCTACATCCGCCACATGCTGGTGCAGCTCGAGACGCCCGATGCGATCCGCGGGCGGGTGAGCGCGGTCAACGCCGTCTTCATCGGCGCCTCGAACGAGCTCGGCGAATTCGAGTCGGGCCTGACCGCGGCCTGGTGGGGTCTCAAGCCCGCGGTCGTGGTCGGCGGCGTCGCGAGCGTCGCGATTGCCGGCCTGTGGACGCGCTGGTTCCCCGCCCTGCGCCGCATGGACCGCTTCCCGGAGCCGGAAACGCCCGCCACTTGACCGGGGAGGCCGCGTAGCTGTATATCCATACAGTATGCGGAGTCAGCAGCGGACGGGCCGCGGAGCCGTGTCCAACCGGGCCGGGCGCTTCGAGTCGCTCGCGGTCGAACGCGTGGACGACGGCTGGGGCATCGCCGACGAACCGCTGCCGCCGCTCGAGACCACGGTGCTGCCGGAGCCCGCACAGAGCGT
The DNA here is from genome assembly GCA_964468395.1 of uncultured Steroidobacteraceae bacterium. Classification (GTDB taxonomy): domain Bacteria; phylum Pseudomonadota; class Gammaproteobacteria; order Steroidobacterales; family Steroidobacteraceae; genus SCUD01. The sequence goes on along the minus strand of CAYXUJ010000054.1, from coordinate 10,774 downwards.
CATCACCCGCAACAACTCGCCCGACATCCCGTTCGAGCAGTCCATCAACCCGTATCGTGGATGCGAGCATGGTTGCAGTTATTGTTTCTCTCGCCCGTCGCACGCTTATGTCAACCTCTCGCCCGGCCTCGATTTCGAGACGAAGCTCTTCTACAAGAAGGACGCGGCCCAGCGCCTGCGCGAGGAGCTGAATCGCCGGGGTTACCGCCCGAGCCCGATCAGCCTGGGCTCCAACACCGATCCCTACCAGCCGCTGGAGAAGCGCCTGGGCGTCACGCGCTCCCTGCTGGAAGTCATGGCCGAGTGCCGCCACCCGGTCACGATCGTGACCAAGTCGGCGCTGGTCGTGCGCGACACCGACCTGCTGCAGCGCCTGGCAGCGGAACGACTCACGCGCGTGTTTGTCAGTATCACCACGCTCGATGGCGAGTTGAAGCGCCGGATGGAGCCGCGCGCCGCTTCGCCGGCGGCGCGGCTGGCGACGATCGCGAAGCTCGCCGCGGCGGGCATCCCGACCGGCGTCATGTTCGCGCCGGTAGTGCCGGCCATCAACGACCACGAGCTGGAGACGGTGCTGGAGGCGGCCGCGAAGGCCGGGGCGCAGACCGCGGGCTACCTGCTGTTGCGCCTGCCGGGAGAAGTCAGGGACCTGTTCTATGAATGGCTCGACACGCATTACCCCGAGCGCGCCAGCCGCGTCCGCAGCCGCATCCGCGAGATGCGCGGCGGGCGCGATTACGATTCGCGCTTCGGCCACCGCATGCGCGGCCAGGGACCGTGGGCCGAGCTGCTGCGCCGGCGCTTCGAGGCGGCCTGTCGCCGCCACGGGCTCGAGCGCAACCGCAGCAGGCCGCTGGAAACAGGCCTTTTCCGCCCGCCAAGTCGTGCGCCAGGCCAGATGGAACTGTGGTGATCGCAGCGTATACTCGGTCGGGATGACCGCCGTACGCCATGGAGGTGTTGCATGAGCTCTGACACGAGCCGCTCGCTGCGCCAGGCCGGCACCGGCGCCGCGGCCTTGTTGCTGGTTTCCGGCTGCATGACCGCGAAGCTGGAGGAGAGCCGCAACACCACCACGACCATCGCCTCGCACGAGGCGGTCGTGCTGCTCGCCAAGCCGCACGTCGAGGGCATCACCGCCGAAGACGAGTTCATGGACTGCGTCGGCAAGAAGATGGCGCGCGCCACCGGCATCCAGGTGCGTTCCAACGACGAGTTCGTGGACTCGATGTTCCCCTGGCTCGAGCCGTCCACCGCGCCGCAGCGCCCAGAGGGCGTGACCCGGTTGCTGCAGAAGGACGTGGTCGCCGATCGCATTGCCGAGAGCGGCGTGCGCTACCTGATCTGGGTGGACGGCGCGACCCGCCAGACCGACAGCGGCGGCAGCATCACCTGCACGCTCGGCCCCGCGGGCGGCGGCTGCATCGGCTTCGGCTGGTGGGAGAAGGAATCGGATTACCAGGCCGTGGTCTGGGACCTCAACACCGCGCGCACGGCCGGCTCGGTCTCGACCAACGTGACCGGCACCTCGGCGATGCTGGGCGTGCTGCTGCCGTTGCCGTTCATCGCCCGCGTGCAGGGCACGGCCTGCGACCGCCTGGCGTCCCAGCTCGGGGGCTTCCTGCGTGGCGAGGATCCTTCGGTCCAGCCGGAGGGCACCTGACGGCGGATTCCGGCCAATGCCGGTGAACCATCCGCGGGGGGTATCCTCCAATATTCCAGGACCTGCCCAGGGCCGGCCCCACGGCGGCGCGCCTGCCCGGCTGGGAGACTGAACATGAAAATCACTCGCATTGTCCGCGCCATCGCCGTCACGGCAGCCATCGGCCTGCTGGTCGGCTGCATGACCCAGAATTCCGCTTCGCGGCCGGAGTCCGGTGGCTCGTCCGGCGGCGGATCCGCGGGTGGCGGCTCATCGGGCGGCGGCGGCTCGTCGGGTGGTGGTTCCTCCGGTGGCGGCGGTTCGTCCGGCGGTGGATCTTCGGGCGGCGGCGGCTCGTCGGGCGGCGGTTCCTCCGGTGGCGGCGGTTCGTCCGGCGGTGGATCTTCGGGCGGCGGCGGTTCTTCCGGCGAATTCCCGGACACGGGCGACGAGAGCGGCGGCCAGTCGGCGCCGATTCCGATTCCCGGCGAAGAGGGCGGATCGTCCGGCGGTTCGACGACCGGCAGCGGTTCGTCCGGCGGCGGATCCGGCCAGGGGCCGCAGTCCGGCTCGCCGGATGGCAGCGGCGGCAGCGCGGGCGGCGGCCAGCCCTGCATCGGCACCGACGACATTCCAGACGACGATGACGAAGAGGCAGGCGCCGACATCGACGTGCAGGTCTGCACCGGCCAGTTGCCGGGCGGGCTGCCCGGCGGATTGCCGGGTGGATTGCCCGGCGGCGTGCCGGGCACGGGCGGCGCCCCGGGCACCGGCGGCGGCGAGCCTGGCGCGGGCGGCGCGATTCCCGGCGGCGCGGGCGGCGGCATTCCCGGCGGGCAGCCGGGCGGACAGCCAGGCGGCGTACCCGGTGGAGCGACGGCCGGCGGCACGAATCCGGGCGGCGCAGGCGCGCCGGGCGGCACGCCTGCCGGCGGCGGCGCATCCGGCGGTGGCGGCACTCAGCCTGGCGGCGGCCAGCCGGGCGGCCAGGGCGGCGCCGGCTCGGGGCCGGATGTCGCGGGCGGCGGCGGCTCGGGCCGCAGCGCCGAGATCGGCAAGCGCCTCGACGAGACTTTCGGTTCCTTCGACGAGGCCGTGCGCACGGCGCAGGCCGCGATCGCCAAGGATCGCGCGGCTGCGGAAGGCGCCGGCGACGGCCAGTACGGCGGCGAGGGCGATGAGGCCGGCGGCGCCGGCAGCGGCGAAGGCAGCGGGTCGCGTTCGCAGGGCGGGCTCGAGTCGCAGGGCAGGGGCGCCGGCGGCGCCGGCACGGCGGCCGAGGGCGCGCCATCGGAGAGCGAGCAGGGCGGCGTCGGCGGCGGCAGCGCCGGCGGCAAGGGCCCGTCTTCCATTCCCTCGGACATTCCCGACGGCCGCGACGACGACATCGTCGCGCGCCAGATCCGCGAGGCGGCGATGAAGGAGACCGATCCGGAATTGCGCGAGGCCCTGTGGGAGGAATACCGTCGCTATAAGAAAGGGCGCTGAGGCGCGCGACGGGCGAGGCGGGCATGAATAGAGCGGCAACACTGGTCCTGGCATTCGTGGCGGCGGCGCTGGCGGCCGGCTGCGTCAAGGAAACCCGGCCCCTGCCGGTGCTGCAGGCGACCCAGGCGACGGCCGAGATCCCGGCTGACCAGCTGCTCGACGTCGGCGTGCACATCCTCGATCCGGGCGTGCCGAAGGACGTCGAGGACGACCCGGACCTCGCCGACAAGACTCGCATCTATCCCGAGATCCGCTACGCCGAGGCGCGCTACATCGCCACCCAGCTGCGCGACACGCTCGAGGAAACCGGCCACTGGGGCGCGGCGCGCGTCGTGCCGACGAGCGTCAATTCCTTCGACGTGACCGTGGACGGCCGCATCGTCGAGTCGAGCGGCACCGTGCTCAAGATCAACGTCACCGTGCGCGACGCGACCGGCAAGACCTGGTTCGCCAACCGCGATTACGAAGGCCTGGCCGACACCCGCGCCTACCGCGACGGCTACACCGCCGGCCGCGACCCGTTCGAGAACGTCTACGTGGCGATCGCCAACGACCTGCTGGCCGCGCGCAATGCGAAGAAGCCGGCCGAGCTGGTCAACATCCGCCGCGTCAGCGAGATGCGTTTCGCCGCCGACTTCGCGCCGGTGGCTTTCAGCCAGTACCTCGAGCAGAACAAGAAGACCGGCGAGTACAAGGTGCTGCGCCTGCCGGCCGAGGACGACGTGCTGGTCCAGCGCATCAACCAGATCCGCGACCGCGACTACGCGATGATCGACACGGTCAGCGAGAACTACGCGGCCTTCAGCGAGCGCCTCGAGGAGCCGTACACGAGCTGGCGCCGCTACACGTATGACGAGATCACGGCCGAGGAGAAGCTCAAGGCCCAGGCGCGCAACCGCATGCTGCTGGGCGCGGCGGCGGTCGCGGCCGCGATCTTCGTGCCGAGCGACTGCAACACCAGCGACTGCGCGCGGGCGGTGGACGCGGCGCGCTACGGCGCGATGGCCGGCGGCGTGGCGGCGGTGATCAGCGGCTATCGCAAGAACGAGGAAGCCAAGATCCACACCGAGTCGCTGAAGGAAATCTCCGGCTCGTTCCAGAACGAGGCGGCGCCGCTGGTCGTGGACGTGGAAGGCCGCACGCTGCGCCTGACCGGCACGGCCGAAGAGCAATATGCGGAATGGCGCCGGCTGCTGCATGAGCTCTATCGCGAAGAAACCGGGCTCGTGCCCACGGCTCCCACCGCGGATTCGACTGCCGCACAGAACAGCGGCGCGGGCTGAACCCCGATGAAGGAATGGGCTCCCGGGCTCGAACTCGGCGCCCGGTTCGTGCTGGTTCGCCGGCTGGGGCGCGGCGGCAGCGCCGAAGTCTGGCTGGCCGACGACCGCCAGCGCGGCCACCCCGTCGCCCTCAAGATCCTCGCCGCAACGGAGGGGTCGCATCCCTTTCAGGCCGCTGCTGCAAAGGGATGCGACCCCTCTGTCACCTCTGTCGTCGAGGTGTATGACGTCGTCGAGGCGGACGGCCATGTGCTGGTGGCCATGGAGTACCTGCCGGGCGGCGACCTGGGCCAGTTCCGCGGCCGCTCCTACGAGAGCTGGGCGAAACCGGTGGACGAGGTCGCGGCGGCGCTCGCCGCCTGCCATGACGCGGGCGTCGTCCATCGCGACCTCAAGTGCAGCAACGTGCTGCTCGACGCCGACGGCCGCGCGCGCCTGGCCGACTTCGGCATGGCGGCACTCGCCGGCAGCCGCGCGCCGGGCGGCGGCTCGCCCTACAACGCCAGCCCGCAGCAGCTGCGCGGCGATCCGCCGCAGCCGGCCGACGACCTCTACGCTTTCGGCGCGCTGCTCTACGAGCTGATCGCCGGCCACCCGCCTTACTATCCCGAGATCACGCGCGACCGCGTCCTGCACGAGCCGGTGCCGCCGCTCGTGCCGCGCAGCGTCGTGCCGGCCGGCGTGCGCGACCTGGCGCTGCGCCTGCTGGCGAAATCCCCGCGCGAGCGCCCCGCTTCCGCGGCCGACGTGCGCGCGCGCCTCGCCGCGATCGGCGCCGACGACGCCGGCGCCGTGCAGCCGCTCGCGCACGTGCTGCCGGTGGAGCAGGCCGCGCAGCCGCGCGGCAGCCGCCTGCTGCCGCTCGCGCTGGCGGCGGCAGCGGCCGCCGCGATCGCGGCCTTCCTGTGGCTGCCGGGCCAGTTCACCGGCGGCGATTCCGGCATCGCGCGCGAGGCGCTCGAGCAGGCCGAGGAGCTGAGCCGCCAGCGCCAGCTGCAGGAGCAGCTGCAGGCGACCCGCGCCGAGCAGCAGGCCGCCGCCGAGGCGGCGCGCGACCAGTTCAACGCCGCGTTCCAGGCGCTCGATGCGCGCGCCGCAGCGCGCTGGGCGACGGCGCCGTTCGCCGAGGCGCGCGACGCCGGCGCCGCGGCCGTGCAGCGCTTCGAGGTCGGCGACTTCCCGGCGGCGACCGTGGCCTGGACCGACGCGTCGGCGAAACTCACCGCGATCGAGCAGCGCCAGCCGCAGGCCCTCAAGGAGGCGCTGCAGGCGGGGCAGGCGGCGCTCGCCGGGGGCCAGACCGCCGCCGCGCGCGACGCCTTCAACCTCGCGCTCGCGATCGAGCCGGAGAATGCCGCGGCGAAGGCGGGCATCGCCCGCGCCGGCCGCCTGGACGAAGCGTTCGCGATCGTGGATGCGGCCGTCGCCGACGAGCGCGCCGGCCGCCTGGCGGCGGCGGAGCAGGGTTTCCGCAAGGCGCTCGCGCTCGATGCCGCGGCGCCCGGCGCCGCGGAGGGCATCGCCCGCATCGCCGCGCGCCGCTCGGGCGACGCCTACTCGGCGGCGATGTCGCGCGGCTTCGCTGAACTTGCGCGCGGCCAGGGCGAATCGGCGCGCACCTCGTTCCGCGAGGCCCTGGCCTTGCGGCCGAACTCGAAGGAGGCGCTCGATGCGCTCGCCGCGCTCGACCAGGGCCAGCGGGCCGACGCGCTCAGGCTGCTCGAGGCGCGGGCGCGCTCGGCGGAAAGCGACGAGCGCTGGGACGAGGCGCTCGCCGCCTGGCGCGAGGCCGCCCGCCTCGAGCCCTCGCTCGAGACGGCGCGCGAGGGCATTGCCCGCGCCAGCCCGCGCGCGGAACTGCAACGCCGGATCGAGGCTCTGAACCAGCAGCCGGAACGGCTGTGGGACCCGGCCGGTCGCGCCGAGGCGCGCAACCTGCTCGCGTCCGCGGCCGCCGCCGGCAATCCGCGCGCGCGCCTGGCCGCGGCCGCCGGCGAGCTGGAACGGCTCGCCGCCGCGGCGCAGGTGCCGGTGCGGCTGCGGCTGGAGTCGGACGGCATCACGCAGGTCGCGATCTACCGCGTCGGGCAATATGGATCGTTCTCCCGGCGCGAGGTCGAGCTGCTGCCGGGACGATATACGGTGGTCGGCACGCGCAACGGGTATCGTGACGTCCGCCGGGAAGTCGTGCTGCCGCCGGGCTCCGCGCCCGCGGCGGTCGTGGTGCGATGCGAGGAGCCGATTTGAAGGAACTGTGGCTCGAGGAACCGCTGGGCGAGCGCCCGCTCGCGGCCTCGGACCTGCCGCTCAGCGTCGGCGGTCCGGGCGCGGACGTCGTCGTGCCGGGCTGCGCGCCCGGCGAGGTGCGCGCGCGCGTCGCGGTGACGGCCAAGGGGCTCGCGATCTCGCCGGAACCCGGCGCCCGCAGCCTCGACGGCGTCGAGATCGCACTCGAGGAGAAGGACGGCCGGCCGACGATCGTCGTGCGCCATGGCGGCGTCGCCAACGTCACGCGCCCGCCGCAGTTCGAGGGCCGCGGCGCCGACGCCCCGGCCGAGGGCGACCGCCAGCCGATTCCCGTGGTCGCCTATGCGCCGCGCACGCGCGCTGCGCGCCGCCCGGGCAAGGCCTGGAACTGGGCCGGCCCGGCGCGCTGGGCGGCGATCCTGCCGGTGCTGCTGGTGCTCGGCTTCCTGTTGACCGCGACCTCGGTCGAGGTCGTCACCAGCCCGGAGACCGATCCCGACGACGTCGAGTTCGTCGGCACCCTGCTCGATTTCGGTTTCGCCGGCCGCTACCTGCTGCCGCCCGGCGTGTATGAGCTCGAGGTCGAGGCCGAGGGCTATGCGCCGGCGCGCGTGCCCGCGATCGTGGGCCGCGAGTCCGGCCAGCGCATCGTCGTCGCGCTCGAGCGCCTGCCGGGGCGCGTCGCCTTCGACACCGGCGGCGTCGCCGCGACGCTCGAGGTGGACGGCGTCGCCAGGGGCCCGCTGCCGGGCGAATACGAGCTGCCGGCCGGCCCGCGCGAGCTGCTGATCGAGGCGCCGCGCCACGCGGAGTTCCGCCAGCGCCTCGAGGTCGCCGGCGGCGGCGAGCGCCAGGAATTCAAGGTGACGCTCGAGCCGCAGTTCGCGACGGTCACGGTGACGAGCGTGCCCGCGGGCGCGACCGTGTGGGCCGACGACGTCGAGCTCGGCGTCACGCCGCTCGAGACCGAGCTCGATGCCGGCCGCTACACGCTCGCGATCCTGCACCCGGAGTTTCGCCGCTTCGAGAGCCCGATCACCGTGCGCGCCGGCGAGCCGCTCGCGGTCGGCCCGGTCGAGCTCGGCATGCCGGACGGCCGGCTCGTCGTGCAGAGCCGCCCGGCCGGCGCCGACGTCAGCATCGGCGGCCGCTATCGGGGACGCACCCCTTTGAGCGTCGGCGTGCCGCCCGGCATGCCGCAGGACCTGCTGCTGACGCTCGCCGGCTACGCGCCGGTGTCGCAGAGCGTCAGCGTCGAGAGCCGCGCCGAGCGGCGCGTCTCCTTCGACCTGCGGCCCGTGCTCGGCGACGTGCGCGTCAGCGGCGAGCCCGCCGACGCGCTGCTCTACGTGGACGGCGTGTCGCGCGGCCCGGCGAACCAGACGCTGTCGCTGCCGGCGGCGCCGCACGTGGTCGAGGTGCGCAAGCCCGGCCTCGAGAGCTTCCGCGCGACCGTGACGCCGCGCGAGGGCCAGGTGCAGCTGGTCGAGTACCAGCTGCGCACGCCGGCCGAGGCGCGCGCGGCGGCGATACCGGCGCAGCGCAGCACCTCGCTCGGCCAGGAAATGGTGCTGGTGACCGGCGGGCGCTTCACGATGGGCAGCCCGCGCCGCGAGCCGGGCCGCCGCTCGAACGAGACCGAGCGCGTGGTCGTGCTGCAGCGCCCGTTCTACATCGCGAAGCGGCAGGTCACCAACCGCGAGTTCCGCGAGTTCCGCGCCGAGCACCTGTCCGGCATCTTCAAGGACGAGAGCCTCGACCTCGACCGCCAGCCGGTCGTGCGCATCTCCTGGCAGGACGCCGCTGCGTTCTGCAACTGGCTGTCGCAGCGCGACAAGTTGCCGCCCGCCTACGTGCGCCGCGGCGATCGCTTCGAGCTGACCGACCCGGTCACCACCGGCTACCGCCTGCCGACCGAGGCGGAATGGGAATTCGCGGCGCGCTTCGACGGCCGCGGCGCGACGCGCAAGTATCCCTGGGGCGACGGCCTGCCGGTGCCCGCGCGCGCCGGCAACTGGGGCGACGCCAGCGCCATCTACCTGACGCCGGTGACGATCACCGGCTACGAGGACGGCAGCCGCGTGTCGGCGGCGGTCGGCAGCTTCCCGCCGAACCCGCTCGGCCTCTTCGACATGGGCGGCAACGTGCAGGAGTGGACCACCGACCGCTACTCGATCTACGTGGTGGCGCCGGACCACGTGTCCACCGACCCGGTCGGCCCTCGCGCCGGCGACAGCTACGTGATCCGCGGCGCGAGCTGGCTGACCGGCAAGACGCCGGAGCTGCGGCTCGCCTCGCGCGACTCGGGCTCGAGCGGCCGCCCCGACCTCGGCTTCCGGATCGCACGCTATGCGGAGTGAACGCGCCATGCGCCGGCTGATCGCGCTCTGCGCCGTGCTGCTGGTGACCGGCGCCGCGGCGATCGAGCCGCCGCAATCGGCGACTCCCGCGGAGCCGGCGCCGGCGACGCAGCAGCCGGCGGCGACACCCGCGCCAGAGGCGGAACCCCGCGCCGCGGACGAGGAAGAGGAAAAGCTGCCGCCGCTGCCGGCGGACGCGCTGCCCGCCGGCCCGCCGCCGGCCCGCTTCGACCCGACCGAGAAGGTGCGCGCCGACTTCCCGGTTTCATTCCCGATCGACATCTGAGGGCACCCATGAAGACCCGCTACCCGAAGGAATTCCTGTTCAGCCTCGGCTCGCTGCTCGCGGCCGTCGTGGTCGTGCACGCGATCTGGACCGCCTGGGTCCGGCCGAATGCGCAGGCGGTGCTCGCGGTGCAGAGCGAGGCGATGCGCAAGGACCCGAATTACGTGCCCGAGCGCTCGATGTTCGTGATCGTGCGCGACCTCGAGCAGGAGAGCTGCGTCATCCTGATGATCTGGGCGGTGGCGATGATCGGCTTCAAGAACCGCACCACCAAGCGCGAGCAGGAATTGCTGGACGGCGACCCGGTGCGGGTGCCGGAGGGCATGCGCATCCTGCCGGAGGACACGCGCGAGTACGTGCGCCAGCTCGAGTCCTTGCCGCGCGAGCAGCAGCAATCGCTGGTGGTGCGCGCGGCCAAGGCCGCGCTGGCGCGCTTCGGCGCGACCCGCAACGTCCAGGACGTGTCGGAGGCGGGCCATGCGGTCTGCGCCGCCGAGGCGGAGCGGCTCGACTCGGAGCTGTCGATGCTGCGCTACATCGCCTGGGCGATCCCGGCGATCGGCTTCATCGGCACCGTGCGCGGCATCGGCAACGCGCTGGCCGAGGCGCACAAGGCGGTGACCGGCGACATCTCCGGCGTCACCGAGGGCCTGGGCGTGGCCTTCAACTCGACGCTGGTGGCGCTGCTGCTGTCGCTGGTGCTGATGTTCCTGCTGCACGGCCTGCAGCTGGCGCAGGAGCGGCTCGTGCTCGACGCCGAGACCTATCTCGACAACCGCCTGCTGCGCAACCTGCAGGTGCGGTGAGGAAAACGCGATGGCGGTCATCGGCATCGAACTGACGGACGCGGCGGTCACCGCGGTGCGCGGCGGCGAGCGCCTGGCGGCGAGCCCGGGCGTCGCGCTCGCCGATCCGGCCGGCGTCGTGGTCGGTGACGCGGCTGCCGCCGGCGCCCGCCTGCAGCCGGTGCTCGTCAACGACCGCTTCTGGTCGGACCTCTCGGCCGATGCCTTCGCCGCCGCGGCCGGCGGCGAGCTGTCGCACGCGGACCTGGCGCACGCGCACCTGGCGGCGCTGTGGGGACAGGTCGCCGAGCCCGGCGACGAGGCGGTGTTCGCCGTGCCGGGCTCGATGCGCCCGCCGCAGGCCGGCCTCGCGCTCGGCATCGCCCGCCAGCTCGGCATCCCGGTCGCGGGCGTCGTGGACGCGGCGGTCGCCGCCTGCGCCGGCCTCGCCGCGCGCGCCTCGGTGCTGCACCTCGACGTGCAGCTGCACCAGGCGGTGCTGACCGAGCTGCACGGCGCCACGGTGCTGCGCCGCCGGCGGGTCGAGATCGCGCCGCGCGCCGGCCTCAAGGTCATGCACTCCGCCTGGGCGCAGCTGGTCGCCGAGGCGATGGTGCGGCGCACGCGCTTCGACCCGCTGCACCAGGCCGCGACCGAGCAGCAGCTCTACCTGCGCCTGCCGG